>CAZJEK010000237.1:0-9324 GCA_964545005.1 uncultured Pirellulaceae bacterium | reverse complement strand
CTGATATTTCCGATCATCATCAACTGATTGCTGCGATTGGACGCCGATTGCATCTGCTTGATTACGACGCCGTCTCCAACGGGAGTTGGGAAACGCCTGCAGGGCGAATCCGGTACGGCCCTCGGTTTGCGCCGGATCAGCAGCGAAGAATCTTGCTGTCGGCGGGCAACCAATTGTTTGTCGTCGGCTGGAAAGAGTTGACTGAGACGGAGTTGGCGAAACGAGTCATTGATGTTCATGACTTGGAACGGATCCACCAGACCCTGCAGCAACAGTTTCGGTTTTCGGAATACGCTGCCGAGTATCGCGGCTTGCTCGGCTCACCGACACGCAATGCAGACGGCCTTGACCGGCTTGCGTTCTCTGGCTGGAGCATCGTCGATCGCCCGCAAGTTCCTTTGAAAGAGATTTGCGTTATGTTGTATCGACCACACTCGAACCGACCATGGCCGGGAGTCAAGTACCATTTCGCTTACCGGACTATCGATATCGGGCTGCGAGACAATAAGCAAACGATCGCCGAACTAGACTCGAACCAACCTCCACTCACACTTCAGCGTCTAAATCAGCTGTTGAACAAACCTAAGAGTGCACGATAATTGCCTGGTTGCGTGCTAGAAAGCCGTTGGCTTGCCCAAATGCAACTCAGGAACTATCTCATGTCAAAGGTCAAACTTACCGGCCGGGATTCAAGCTCTTCGGCGTCTAAACTCCTGTGCCTCTGTGCACTCTGTGTCTCTGCGGTGAAAATACCGTTGCACCTTTCGAAGACGTTTTCATCATATGTATTTTCAATAACAGCAAACTTTGTTCGCGATCGGGCCAATGTCTCAACGCCAAGTCAACTTTCATTATCGTGACCCGGTCGACTTGATCTGGCTGAATGCGGCTGCCGAGTTGGGATTGGAAGTTGTGCGTTCGCCCGAAGTGTTTGCAGCTTACGATGGTGCCGGAACGCTGACGATTGCCGAAGATCAATTTTTTGATCCCGACGACTGTTTAGCTCAAATGATCTTTCACGAAATCTGCCATTGGCTGGTCGCGGGGCGGCGTGGGGACCGACTGGTGGACTGGGGTTTGTCCAATGTCGACGACCGAGACTTGATCTACGAACACGCGGCAATTCGAGTGCAAATGGCGTTGGCCACCCCATTCGGCCTGCGAGGCTTCATGGCCGTGACGACCGATTGGCGACCGTATTGGGATGCGTTGCCCGCTGACCCAATTCGCGACGGCGATGATCCGGCCATCCCGCTGGCGCAGGAAGCGTTTTATCTGGCTCGCAAGCCACCGTTTGACACTGCCCTGACGCGTGCGTTATCGGCGACCGCCGCCATCGCCGATGTCATTCGGGATCACGTCCAGCCCACGTCGCTGTGGAGCCAGACTCGAGCCCGTCACCGTCTGGGATCGCTGCTGTCAATTACTCCGGAACAAACTTGCGGCGATTGTGCCTGGGCCGTTTGGGGCAAGCCTACCTCCACCGGCAAACCGAGAATCAGTTGTCGCCAACACAAAGAAGCCGGCCAAGCGGCGCCGGCGGTCCGCGCTGAAGAACGAGCCTGTGATCGATGGGAACCGGTGTTCACGATCGACGACTGTGGCCAGTGCGGTGCCTGCTGCCGGCAAGGATTCGATGTTCTGGAAGTTTCACCGCGCGACCCGTTCCGAAAACTGCATCCGGAATTGGTCGAACTTCAAGGCGGCGAATATCGCGTTCCCCGGCCCGACGGATTTTGCGTTGCCCTTGATGGCGATGGGAAGGAGCAACCCTACCGCTGCCGACATTATGCGACTCGTCCCAGAAATTGTGCCGACTTTGAAGTCGCCGGGGATGCCTGCCTGGTTGCCCGGCGTCGAGTTGGTTTGAGCCGATAAAGACAGGTTTTCAAAACGCTGGCCAGCCTTATCATGAACGCATGAATAAAACACAACCTCGCGAACTTCGCTCACGACGAGAAATCAAAAAGATGCGGACTGCCGGCCTGGTGGTTTGGGAAGCCCACCAAACCGCCGCGCGGATGTTCCAGCCCGGTGTGACGACCGCCGAAATTAATGCTGTGTACCAGGAAGTATTTCGGCGTTACGACGCGGAGCCATTGTTTTTGAACTACGGCGATCCGCCCTACCCTGCTGAAACCTGCATCTCAGTGAATGAGGAGGTTGTGCACGGCATCCCAGGCGACCGCCAACTGGTTGCCGGCGACATAGTTTCGGTCGATACCGGCTGCCGAATTGATGGCTGGTGTGGCGATGCAGCAGTGACGCTGCCTGTGGGCGAAATCAGTGAATCGGCTCAGCGACTGCTGGCGACGACTCAACAGGTGCTCGACCTGGCCATTGAACAACTGGACCGGCATACGCAGTGGAGCGACATTGCGGCTCAGATGGATGACTTTGTCGAACTGGCGGGCTACAGCACGGTGTTGGAAATGTGCGGCCATGGGATTGGTCGCGAATTGCACGAATCACCCAGTGTCCCGCACTACCTGTCCGAAGGGCTGGACGATGGCAGCGATGATTTTGAGATTCGCCCGGGTCTGGTGATCGCGATCGAACCGATGGTCAATGCGGGCGGCCACGAATTGGAAATCCTGTCCGACGGCTGGACCGCGGCTACGTTGGATCGCTCACTGAGCGCCCACTTCGAACACACTGTCGCGATCACCAAAGCAGGTGCTGTTCGCTTGACCGGACCACCCAGCGAAGAAGAATTAGCGTCGCTGCCCGACTGGTTGCATGACCAGACAAAATGGGTCCGCTGGTAGGAAACTTGGCTTGATGAAAGAAAACCCATACCGTGCACCAGGCAACCAACATCGCGAGGAAGAAATCGTTACCGAAAACTACTTCGAAGATGATGCAGAAACTGCGGAAAGCCTGGAGAACCTGAAATTTACAGCCAAGATTGTCCGAGTCGTTTCAGTTCTTTGTGGAGTCGGATCACTCGTCTACTTCGCAGTGACATTACTCGGTTTTCGCTATCTTGATTTCCAGCAATGGTCTTGGATCCATACTACCCAAGTTTTCAGACTGCTTTTCGCACCCTCGTTGGCGACCCTCTGTTTCCTTGGTTGGAAATACAGCAATTCGATGAGGCGCCTCGCGAACTCGCCGGACCAATCTTTCGTGCAGTACATTAACGCCCAGGCATACTTTTGGCTGGCTGTTGCTTTGTATGTCTTTCTTTTGTTTTGCGGGGCCGTTTTGTCGTTTTCGTTGTCGTACTTTTATTCAAACGGCGAGTTTTAATCAGCACTGCCTTCTCAACAACTCTCAATCCTTGATGGGATGCTGGGAGAAAAACTGCTGAACCAATCGGCCGTTGTTCCGAATTTTGTCAGCATTCTGGTTCAACCAGAATCGGTCCTCAGGACTAAGCCGAGACAAGTTGACTTGCACGATTTGGCGATTGTCAGCCCGCATCAAATAGACTCGGTCGTTGGATAACGCGATCGCGACCGCGTCCAACTGGAATCCCCCAGTTGGAACGCGAAAAGTTCGCCGATAGCTCAATGCAGCTTTGCGCTGGGAATCGATGGACGATGAAGCATTCGCACTGTTGTTGCTGCGGTCAGCCCTCGGCTGCCCGGCCTCCTGGTTGGATTCTGCCTTGGGCGTTGGCGTGGGTTTTGTGAGAGTGGGAGGCGGGGAAGCCGAAACTTGCTGGCTGGAACGGGACTTCCCGGAACCAGGACGTTGCTTGGCAACAGCTGAACTGCCACCAATCCGCTGGCGTGCCCGCTCAACGGAAATTAAATCCTGGGGTAAATCGGCAAACTGAGGCACATTGATCGACATGCAATGTAATGCGCCTTCCAGCTTTTGCATTGAGGTCAGATCAATGGTGTCGACGTGGTAGCCAGGCAGCAGACGGCGATACGTCGCTAGCGCGGCCGACACCAATGCTGGGGGATCCGAATCATAAACCGGCATCAACAGCAGTTCATTGCCCAGGATCACATTGGTATAGGGACTCCAGTATTTATCTTGCCGTGGCGGAATTTGAATCCGCTCGACGCGCATCGGCTTGCCGTCGACGGTCAACGTTTTCAGTAGCGCCGCATTCTGATCCAAAGTCCGGGCGTTGGCCGGATCACTGCGAGGGTCAACGGCCGCGACAACAATCAGGTCAGGTGCCAGAAACGTGGCGAACATGTCGACGTGCTTGGTGGACTCGGGAGACAACGGATGCAGAAAAACCATCCGGTCGATGTTGCAATCCTGTTTGAACCCTTCGACCACAATCTTTCGTCGTTCGTATTCGACATTCATTCCCGGGGTCGGCTGGGGGAACCGAATATAGTTGTCTTCAAACAAACGAGTCGAAGTAATCGCCAGACCCTGGCCATTGCTCAGCAGATTGCCGCCCTGCAACGTCCAGCTGACGTCCTGGTTTTTATCGCGAGTCCGCCGTGCCCAGGTGCTGGGAAATCGATCATCCGAAGGTCGAGTCCCGTCGTATAGAAAATCCAACGTCTTCGCACCGGCAGCGGTTTCGACAAACCGAGGCCCAAAATCTCGCAGCCAGATGGTATCCAGTTTCAGTTGCAGAAACGAAACGTGGCTCAAATCCACATCGGCCGACTCGGCAATTTCCAGAGCCGTTTTCAACTGGCCGGGATTGTTGACCAGTACGATAATCGGGGTTCGCTGGGACGTTTTGGCGACCAGCTGTTTCAGGACATGGTAGTGCTGGTACATCAAGTCGCTGATGCTGAACAGGATCGCTTGTTGCGATTCGAATTCACCCGTCAGCCGCGGAAAAGCCTGGTACTCATCCGGCATCCCGGTAACCTTGATCTCGCCCAACTCCTTGAGCAACTCGAGGGACGGATTGCGAAAATCTTTGCGGCTGATGTGATTGGGATCGTTGGCCCCTTCGCCAGCAAATCGCCCCACCACTGGCTGCGGCTGCGTTGGGAATCCTGGTTGAGCCGAAATCCCTGGGCGGTATGGGTTGCCATACTGGGGTCGATACGGATACTGGGCGGCCGCAGAGGCCGACAACCACAGCGATACCGCCAGGCAGATCAGCGCTTGCATGGACCAAGCGAACTGGTGCCGGCTGTAGAAACCGGTGAACAGACGACAACGGCGCATAAAAATGACTCGATGACAAGGACAACGTCGCCTTCATAAAAGGCAGTGTGACAATTTAGTTGCCAGTCAACCGGTTCGCCAGATCGACGCATCCAGTTTTTGAAAACCCGTGACTGTCCTATAATCGCAGCTGCCTTAACCGATATTATCTGCGGAACCACCATGGCCGAACACCCTGTTGTCATCAAGAAGATCTCCTGGTCAGACCTGTGTCCCTGGACCATCATTTTTCGCACCCTGCCGATCGCCACCAGCCTGACAGTTTTGCTGCTGGCACTAGTCGGTGTGCTGGCGACTCCAGTTGGCTGGTGGGCCAGCGAGAAAGTGTTTCTCAGCGAAGAGTTGCTTCAGGACCGCGCCGTCGCGATCACTGCTGAAACCAACCACAGCCCGTTCGCTGGCGCGTTTCCTGCAACGCGTGGCCGGACGGAAGTTGCCGGATTTCCCGTGAGCGGGTTGAGTGATGTTTTTCAACGGTTTGTTCAGCCGTTTGAGTTACTGTTCAGCCGCCAGATCAATCTGCGACTGTTTGCCTATACCGCCGTCGGGGCCCTGTGGATGGTGCTGGTCTGGTCCTTTGTCGGTGTCGCGATCACGCGAGTCAGCCTGGTCAAGCTGACTCGAAATGAGTTCGTCGCAATCGATGATGCCTTCCGATATGCCATCGAAAAATGGGCGACCGTCGCGGGTGCCATCGGTGCCCCGTTGGCCGCGGTACTGGCTTTGGCAATCCCTGCCATGTTGCTGGGATTGCTGATGACATTCAACTTAGGAGCCGCCCTGGTCGGCATTCTGTGGTTCATCGTCCTGGGTTTGGCCACCGCCATGGGGGTCCTGTTGATTGGGCTGATGTTTGCCTGGCCGTTGATGGTGTCCAGTGTCGGTTGCGAAAATCAAAATTCTTTTGATGCAATGACACGCTCGTATGCCTACACGTTCCAGCGGCCGATCAATTACCTGCTGTACGCGGTTATCGCGATTCTGTTTGGAAGCTTCTGCTGGCGGGTGGTTTCCTCGCTGACCGATGGCATTGTCGGGTTGGGATACTGGGCGACTTCCTGGGGAGCCAACGTTGGCTCGGCAGATCGAGTTGATGAAGTAATCGCTGGAACCAACTTGGTGTCGCCGATCGAAGCCGCACAAATTGCCACTCCGGAAGGCGAACCACCAAATGTTCAGCCAACCGGCAGCAGTACGCTGAGCGTGGCCAGCGGTGCGATCTGGTTTTGGACCAGCGGATTCCGCTGCCTGGCGACCGCGTTTTTGTACGGTCTGTTCTGGTGCATGGCCTCGGCCGTCTATTTGCTGTTGCGAAAAGACGTCGATGAAACCGAAATGGACGAGATTGCGATCAGCGAACAGGAACGCAGTTACCAGCTGCCACCACTTCAGTCGGACGAAAATGGGATCCCCCAGATTCGCCCTCTCAGTTCGGCTGGAGACGATAGCGCAGATGGCAGCGATTCCGATGAACCGTTGTAGACATTTTGCGTACCAGCAGATCGTGCCATTTCACACACTTGCAAGTCGCAAGATCGCGGTTTTTCCCGGGAAATGGAAACCCGACGCGTGAGCGAGGGCTACACCGATGCGAGTTTTTCCCTCGCTTACGCGTCGGGTTTCCAAAAAAGTGCAAACTTCTAATCTCACGCGTCGGGTTTCCAAACGTGTGCAGCTTCATAAGATCCCACGTTCGATGCTGTCATTGATCCCGAAAGGGCCGAATTTCGGGGGAATTCACGTGGAAATCCCGGTGCACCGTTTTGCCATTGCGGGACAAAGAGATAAGATATGCAGCGAGCAGGTCGTGATCCAACGTTTTGATCTGTTCCGTAATTCGTCGATTCCAGCTACCGATACAGGATGGTGCTCCCATGTCAGGGCGTAACCGATTTTCAATACTGGGTTTATTGTTTTGCTGCACCCTGCTGGCACTGCCGCCGGCACCGGGGTTGGCCAACGTCAAGATGACTCGCCCAGCAGCCCCAACGGCTGCTGCGTCCAGTGCATGTCCGTTTTGCTCCGCCATTGCACTTACTTTTTCGGAACAACTGAACAATAACGAAGTCGCGGTGATTGCCAAACTGGTGGAACCGCCACCGCCGCCGAGCCCCGATGCCGATGAATTCCCTAAAGGAAAATTTGAAATCGTCGGTGTGCTGAAAGGTCAGAAGGTTGTCCAAAATGGGATGACGTTCATGACCCAGCTGGTCGGCAGTTACCCCGAAGGTCAGAAATTCCTGGTTATGGGAGTCAACCCACCCAAGATTGCCTGGACGACCCCGATGCGGGCATCAGACCGCGTTTTTCAATACCTGAAGGATATCCAGGAATTGCCCGCCAAGGGTCCCGATCGACTGGTCTTCTTTCAGGACTACTTTGAAGACAAAGAGCCCGTGCTGGCTTTCGACGCCTACGACGAATTTGCCAAAGCCCCCTACGAAGACCTGATCGCGATGAAAGATCGCATGCAGCGGGACAAACTGGTTGGCTGGATCAAAGATCCTGAGACCACGGTTAACCGCCGCCGGTTGTACCTGACGATGCTCGGTGTGTGTGGCAAAGAGCAGGACATCAAGATGCTGGAAGGATTCATCAAGTCCGGCGATCGCAAGCAGCAGGCTGGCCTGGATGCACTGGTTGCTTGCTACTTAACCTTGAAAGGGGCCGACGGAGTCAAGTTGATCGAAGATTCATTTCTGAAGGACCCGGATGTTGACTACGTCGACACCCACGCAGCCATTTCGGCACTCCGATTTCACGCCACCGAATCCGACATCGTCCCTCAGCAACGCATCGTTGAAGCCGTCAGACTGCTGCTGGATCGCCCCCAGATGGCCGACATGATTATCCCTGACCTGGCTCGCTGGAAAGACTGGTCGGTCATGGATCGCCTCGTAAAAATGTTCAAGGAAGCCGATGGGGAAACCAGTTGGTTGCGAGTCCCCGTGATCACTTATCTGCGGGCATGCCCGAAGCCGGAAGCTGCCAAGTACATCGAAGAGCTACGGAAAATTGATCCGCAAGCGGTCGAACGAGCTGACTTCTTCATTGGCTTTGGCGATGAAGAAGAGGACGACTGGAACGACGACGAAGAAGAGGACGACGATTGGGACGACGCCCAGGACAAAGCGAAACCCGCCGAAGCAGCCAAGCCCGACAAGTCGAAAGGCGGTGCAGGGCAGGGCGGTGAGTCGAACAAAACGGATGCCAAGCAGGGCGGGAAATCGAACAACGATGGCCTATCGATCAATCAGCCCATCGCGATCCCCAACCAGCCAGTCCAAATCGCTCGCGGCCCGGAAGTTTCGTTCCGGAGCCCGCGTCCAGACGGCCAGGATCTGGATGAGCAATCCAGTCCGGTATCGGTACCGGTAACGCCCGAAAATGAAACGACGTTTGTTTCCATGGTTGATTCCAGTCAGTCGATGGACGAGTCAGTGCCTGCACCTTCGGCTCGGCGGGACGTTGAAAATGCCTCCTTGACGGAGAGCCAGGAAAATGAACGGCAACAATTGGCTCAAGTGGGTGCTCCAACAGTTGTCGCTACAGCCAGCCCGGGTTCAGATCTGACGTTGACGATTCTGTTGGTCCCTTTCGGCGGCTCGCTATTGCTGCTGGCGCTGATGTGGTCGGTGTTCAATGGTTGGTTTGAACGACTGATTTATTGAGGTTCGCCAGGCGGCATGCCACGCCCCGAATGTGCGTTGCAGTAAATCTCAATTAGCCGGTGAAAAGCAAAGGCCAGCGGCCCAGCCGTTAAGCCCGGAGGGCTGGCATAACCATTGCCGGGGGTGACAACCCCCGGGGCAATTGCCAATCTCAATCCCCAGGCCCGGAGGGCCGTCAGAGTTTTTCGGCGCATTCTAAATTGAACCTTTTGCGTTTCGCTGCAAGGCCGGCAAACGTCCAGTAAAATGTCTCAAAAGGTTCTGTCGGCCCTCCGGGCCTGATTGTTTCATTGGTCTGAAATCCGGGGGTTACCACCCCCGGCAATGGCTCTGTCGGCCCTCCGGGCCTATCAACCATTTAGGGCTTGCAATTGTTGCTTGCGCCGATGTGGTCGGTGTTAACCGTTGGAAATCCTGATCCTGCTAATTGAGCGGGAGACTTGTGCCGGCCTGAGAAAAGCTTGTCACGATCATCCAGAGCACAGCGAAGCTGGACGGCCCAGCCGTTAAGCCCGGAGGGCTGGCATAACCATTGCCGGGGGTGACAACC
>CAZJEK010000236.1:0-9331 GCA_964545005.1 uncultured Pirellulaceae bacterium | reverse complement strand
AAGCTTGGCGAATTCCAGGACTTAGTGAAGGAATCGAATCACACTTTGCGACTTTGCGTCTCGGCGTCTTTGCGTTCGTCCAATGCAACCTCTCCTCTGTTTTCGAAATACATCCATTCCGGTAGAGTCACGAAATCTGATACTAAAAATTATTTCAGATTCAGATTTCTATTCTCGCTACTCACTCGAACCGCAGCACGCCATACCGCTTCTTGCCGCAGCGAAGCACGATGCACGTCTCGCTGGCCAAATCTTCCGGTTTCAGCAGTTTCTCGACGTCATCGCACCGCTTGTTGTTGATGTAAATGCTGCCTTGCTGGATCATCCGCCGAGCATCCGCCTTGCTCTTGCACAGCGTGGTCGCGACCAACGCATCAATCAATCCGACACCGTCGCCAGCCAATTGATCGCGGGCAAATGCGCTGTTGGGGACATCGGCGAGAATCTGTAGCAAGTCACGATCCTGCAGATTTTCAATTTCGGCCCCGAAAAAAATCTGGGTGGCTTGCTCTGCCGCAGCCAACCCGGACTCGCCGTGAATCAGCAGCGTCAACGATTCGGCCAATTTCTTTTGGGCTTCACGCGCTTGAGGTTGGTCGCGAGACGATGCTTCCAGTGCTTCGATTTCCTCATGCGACAACTCGGTCAGGAACCGCAGACATCTGCTGACATCCGCATCATCAACTTTGACCCAGTACTGGTAGAACTGGTAAGGGCTGGTTCGATCGGCCGACAGCCAGATAGCGCCCGATTCGGTTTTGCCCATTTTCGCCCCGTCGGACTTGGTCAACAACGGACAGGTCAAACCGTACAGTTGCGCGCCCAACATGCGGCGGCCCAGGTCGATACCGGCGGTCACATTGCCCCATTGATCGCTGCCCCCAATTTGCAATTCACAACCGTATTCACGATTCAAGTGAACGAAGTCGTAGGCCTGCAACAGCATGTAGCTGAATTCGGTGTAACTCAAGCCAGCATCGCTACTCAATCGACTTTTGACCGAATCCTTGGCCAACATCACGTTGACGGGAAAATTTTTACCGACATCGCGTAAAAATTCGGTGTAGGAAAACTGGCTCATCCAGTCATTGTTGTTAACCAGAACCGCCGATTGATCGCCACAATCGAAATCCAGGATATGTCGCATTTGAGCTTCGATACCGGCCAGGTTCTGGTCCAGCTGTTCGGCTGAGAGCAGGTTTCGTTCGGCACTTTTACCGCTGGGGTCACCAATCATGCCAGTTGCTCCGCCCGCGATCGCGATCGGCCGATGGCCCGCTTTCTGAAAGCGACGCAGCATCATCAATGGCAACAGGCTACCGACATGGAGACTGTCCGCGGTGGGATCAAATCCCGCATAGACCGTTCGACTACCGCTGCTTAACCAGTCGGGAAGGAACTCATCGGCGGTTGTCTGGTGAATCAGACCACGCCACTGCAGGTCGGAGAAAATATCGGACATGATACTGGAGACAGCTGGTTTAAACCTGGGTTCGGCTCATTGAGCCATAAAATGAAAGTAACAGGATAACGACGAAATGGATTTCATCCAGCCGTTATAATCCGACACATGTCCCACGTGCCCGCAAAAAACCTGACTGGCTCCCGCACCACGAACGGGCGGCGGCGTTCCCTGGCGGGTTGGTTGTTCTGCTCGCCGTGGCTGCTGGGATTTACGCTGCTGTTCGCCTGGCCGTTCGTGGCATCGCTGTATTGGAGCTGTTGCCAATTCGATTTGATCAATCCGCCCCGATTCGTCGGTGCCGAAAACTATCGGCGGCTAGCCAGCGAAATTGGCACCGGCCGAGGGTTCGGACTGGCGCTCACCAACACATTGTACTATTCGCTGCTGTCGGTACCCCTGTCGGTCGCAATTGGGGTCGGGTTGGCGGCCCTGTTAAGCGCGAAAGTAAAAGGCCAGGCCTTGTACCGAACGCTGGTATTTCTACCCAGCGTGATTCCGGTTGTGGCGGCCAGCGTACTGTGGTTGTGGCTGCTGGATCCCCAAAGCGGAATGATCAACTACCTGATTTCCTGGCTGGGAATTGACTCCCAAAATTGGCTGAACCAGTCCCGCAGCGCCGTCAGCCCGGAAGGCGTCGTGGCGATCAGCGACTGGTTTTCCGGCCAACCGTTGAAGCTGATGGGTAGTAAAGACGCGTTGGTTTTGATGACCGTCTGGGGAGTCGGAAACTTCGTCGTGATTTATCTGGCCGCCATCGGCGACATCCCGGCTTCAATGTATGAGGCTGCCAGGATCGATGGCGCCAATCGCTGGTGGAGGTTCTGGCATATCACCATCCCCATGCTGTCCCCAGTAATCTTTTTCAACCTGGTGATGGGACTGATCCGCAGCGTCCAGACCTTTGCCTCGATTTATGTGTTAAGCGAAGGGACGGGTGAACCGGGTGGATCGCTGCGGATGATTTCATTGCAGCTGTTCCTGTCAGCGTTCGCCGATTTCGAGATGGGATACGCTTCGGCAATGGCCTGGGTCCTGTTTGTGCTGTTACTGGTCGCTACCATTGCGCTGTTTCGAACGTCTCGGCACTGGGTCCATTACAGGTCGGCGGTATGAATCAGACTGTTCGATATATGATTGGCGGCCTGTTACTGACCGCGATGATTTGGTGCGTCTGGCAATACGGTTCAGCTGAACCTGCTACCGCCTCATCAACCGAGAATCGGCAGGAAGTCGTGTTCTGGCATTTCTGGGGCGGGGAAGATCGCGCCATCGTCGACGATGTGGTACGCCGCTTCAACGAGTCCCAACAGGACTACGTGGTCCGAGCGATCGCGATGCCGGGCAACAATCTGCATGCCAAACTGTTTCTGTCAGTTGCTGGTGGCGATCCGCCCGACCTGGTCAATCAGGACGATCCGGTGATTCCCGATTGGGCAGCCCGTGGCGTCATCCAGCCCATCTCCGCAGTCGCACCACCCGACGAACTTCAGCAACTTGAGTTCTTTCTGTTGCCGGCCGCGGACCGATTGTCTCGCTTTGACGACCAGTTGTACGGCATCTGCAATGGCCTCGACATTCGCGCGCTGTACTACAACCAGACATTGCTGGACCAGTACGACCTCCAACCGCCAGAGTCCATCGCTGACCTGGATCGAATCGCCGAAACGATCGCGCCTGCGGGCAGCCAACTTTACGAGACCTACGGCTACCTACCCGACACTCGCCGACTGTGGGCTTGGGGTTATGTTTTCGGAGGCAACTTTTATGATTTCGACAGGCGGCAGGTCGAACTGGACTCACCGGCAATCGTTTCAGCCCTGGAATGGATGGCCAGCTATCGATCGCGGTACGGAGCCGACAACATTGCAGCGTTTCGCAAAGGTGATCAGTCCTTGCCCGGAAAGCCGTTTCCGTTGTTGCCGCTGACCGACCAGGAGATTGCCGGACGTTACGCGCTCTTGATGGATGGCCAGTGGCGGGTTCGAAATATTTCTGCTTTCCAACGCGAACGCCAACGACAGGGTTTACCGGTTCCAGAATTCGGCGTCTGCCCGTTGCCGACTCCTCCTGAAGGACGGTCCAATGCCGGGTGGGTCAACGGCAACTTTTTCGTGATTCCACGCAACGCAAAAAATGGAACTGGGGCCTGGGAGTTTGCCAAGTTTTGGATCGGACTTCAACAGGCGGAATCGGCAGCGCGAACCTGTGCCGCAGGCGGCTGGATTCCCGTATCTCGATCCGTTATCGAAACCGAAGAATTTAAGCAATACCTGGACGCCAATCCAATGTTCGAAACCTTTGTCGACCTGGCAACCAGCGACAATCAATTTCCGATTCCCCAGGTCGTGGGCGCGGCGATGTTCAAGCGAACGGTTGAATCGACGGCTTACGAAGCGTTACATGGAAATACACCGCCGGCGGAACTGCTACGCGACGCTCAGCAACGGATTCAACGGCAACTGGATCGATCCAATCGCTCACGAGGTAGCCGATGAAGCCTCGACGGATCGATATCTGGGCCTACCTGGGGCTGTGGTTGGTCAGCCTGATTTTCTCGTTGCCGTTGGTGATGATGGTCAGTGGGTCGCTCAAGTCCGACGAAGATTTGAAAAGCAATCCCTACCAGCTGGTGCCGGCTGAGCTTCACTGGTCCAACTATCCCGCGGCGCTGGAGAGCATGCCGTTCGTTCAGTACCTGATCAACACGTTGATTTTGTGTGCTGGTACCGTGATCGGAACGACCATGTCCTGTGCGGTGGTCGCCTACGGTTTGTCCCGAGTCAAATGGCGCTGGCAAAAATGGGTGTTTGCGTCTGTGGTTGGAACCATGCTGTTGCCCTGGCACGTGACAATGATCCCCCGGTTCGTCTTGATCAGCGAACTGGGACTGTACAATTCACTATGGGCGATCATCGGGCCGACGTTGCTGGGCGACGCGTTCTTCATTTTCCTGCTGCGGCAGTTTTTCCTGTCGATTCCGGAGGAGATTTTCGAAGCGGCGCGGATCGATGGCTTGTCTCATTGGGGAATATTCTGGTGGATTCTGATTCCACTTTCTCGCCCCGCATTGGCGACGGTCGCTTTGTTCCAATTCGTTCAAACCTGGAATGACTTTGGGGGACCGCTGCTGTATTTGAACGATCCGCAAAAATTTCCGTTGGCCTATGGCCTGGAACGCTTCGTCAGCTCGTACAGTGGCCAGCCTAACTTATTGCTTGCTGCGGCCGTGCTGTTTACCATTCCGATCATTGTGCTGTTCTTTTTCGCACAACGCACGTTTATCGAAGGCATCTCAACATCAGGAATCAAAGGGTGACCCAAACGACCAGCCAAACATCATTTGACGCAATCATCATCGGCGGTGGACATAACGGACTGATCACGGCAGCTTACCTGGCTCGCGCCGGACGGCGGGTTTGCGTTCTCGAACGGCGACCGATGTTGGGCGGATGTAGTGTGACCGAAGACCTCTGGCCGGGCTACAAGGTTTCGACCGCGTCCTATGTCGTCAGCCTGTTGTTGCCCGAAATTATCGAGCAGCTGAAACTGAAACAGAATGGCTTGAAGATTCTTCCCCGACAACCATCATCATTCACACCGATGCGTGACGGTCGGCATTTGATTCTGGGAGCCGACCTGGCTAAGAATCAGCAGCAGATTGCCAAGTTCAGCCAGCGCGATGCCGAAGCATTTCCACGTTACGAATCCCTGCTGGAACAGGTCGCTGCCAACCTCGAACCGACGCTGAACGAGACAGCGCCCGATCTGCTACCGTTGCCATCAAGCTGGAGAAAGATTGGCTGGGCGAAAAAAATCCGCGACGCTCGCAAAGGCTGGCGACTGAGACAAGCGTTGGCTCGGATGCAAAATCAAATCCCCGAAGGCCTGGAATTATTGACCGCCGCTGCCCGGCCAGTGCTCGAACGCTGGTTCGAATCCGAAGTCTTGAAAACGACGTTGGCAACCGACGCCATCATTGGCGCCTTCGCGTCGATTTCCCAACCTGGCACCGCTTACGTGCTGTTGCACCATGTGATGGGGACCGCCGGAGGAGCTCGTGGCGTGTGGGGATATGTCGAAGGAGGAATGGGGGCGCTGGCGGATGCAATTGCCGAAACCTGTCGCGGGCTGAACGTCGAAATTCGCACCGATACCGAAGTGGCTCAGATTGAAACCGATGGCAAACGAACCACCGGTGTGACGCTGGCTGATGGTACGTTCCTGGAATCCAAGACAGTCGCTTCCAGCGTTGACTGTAACCTGACGTTCAACCGCATGCTCGACCCCCAAGTTCTTCCCGAGTCATTTCGCGCTGCCGTCAATCGCATCGACTACTCATCGGCGACTGTCAAGATCAACCTCGCCTTGGGTGAGGCGCCCGATTTCACCTGCTTGCCCGGCAATCAAATTGCGCCCCATCATCATGGCACGATCCACATTGGCGAGTCGTTGGACGAACTGGAGCGAGCCTACGACGATGCGAAATATGGCAGGCCCAGTCGTGACCCAATTCTGGAACTGACCATTCCCAGTAGCGTCGACCGCACGATTTCTCCCGAGGGGAAACATGTGATGTCGATGTTTGTGCAATATGGACCGTATGACCTGGCGGACGGACAGAGCTGGGACGAGATCAAAGAATCGTTTGCGGATCGATGTATTGAACGGCTGGCCGAGTACGCGCCTAACGTGCCGGGAGTCGTTGAACATCGCCAGGTACTCAGCCCGTTGGATCTGGAGCGCGTTTATGGTTTGACGGGCGGCAATATTTTCCAGGGAGCCATGAACTTGAACCAGCTGCATATGCTGCGACCGATTGCCGGTTGGGCCGACCATCGCACGCCGGTTAAGGGTCTCTATCTTTGCGGTGCGGCCAGCCATCCAGGGGGCGGCGTAATGGGAGCTTGTGGGCGGAATGCAGCAATGGAAATGTTGCGGGACAAGATCGTTTGATGCCGCTTGCCATTTTAATTCGCTTGGTTTAACGTCTCAGATTCGCGATTCTCCCCCTGTTTGGGATATTCCCATGCCGTTGGTTGTGCAAAAATTTGGCGGCACCAGTGTCGCTGACAGTCAAAAAATTCTCGCCGCCGCCCGCAAAGCGGTTCGCGCCCATCAACGCGGTAACCAGGTCGTGGTTGTGGTCAGTGCGATGGGCAAAAACACCGATTCGCTGATTGAGTTGGCCAATGAGGTCAACGAGCGACCTCCGGCTCGTGAAATGGACATGCTGCTGGCCACCGGCGAGCAGGTCAGCGTGGCACTGATGGCGATGGCAATTGATTCCTTGGGTTACAAGTCAGTCAGCTTAACAGGTGGCCAGATTGGCATTCGCACCGACAGTTCGCATACTAAAGCCCGGATTCATTCGATTTCCACCCACCGGATCAAAACGCTGCTGGAAGACAATCACATCGTGATCGCCGCCGGGTTTCAAGGGATCGATGAAGACTACAATATCACCACCTTGGGCAGAGGTGGCAGCGACACGACGGCAGTTGCATTGGCCGCGGTTCTGGGTGCCGATCAATGTGAGATCTACACCGATGTCGACGGCGTCTACACGACTGACCCGCGCATTTTGCCAGAAGCCTGTTTGCTCCGCCGCGTCTGTTACGACGAGATGCTGGAACTGGCATCGCTGGGGGCCGGCGTCCTGCACAGCCGATCGGTTGAATTTGGTAAAAAATTCAATGTTCCGATTCATGTTCGCAGCAGCCTGAGCGATGTGCCGGGTTCGCTGATTGTCGATGATGCCGAAACCGCGCGGATGGTGGTGTCCGGCGCTGCGCTGACCAAAGATGAGGCGATCATTTCGGTGCTGAATGTGCCCAACATTCCCGGTACCATTCACCAGATTTTCGCTCCCGTAGCCGCCAGAAAAATCACTGTCGACATGATCGTGCAAAACGTGCTGGCCGATGGCAGCGCCACGATCAGCTTTACCGTGCCCCGCAACGAATTGGATTTGGCACTGGAAGTCGTCACACCGACGATCGAAAACCTGGGGGGGCAGTTGGGCCCAGTCGATGACCAGGTTTCCAAAGTTTCCGTGGTCGGATTGGGGATGGCCGAAGAAACCGGTGTCGCCAATCGCATGTTCCGGCGACTGGCCGAGCAGGGCGTCAACATGGATGTGATCACGACCAGTGAAATCAAAATTTCGGCGCTGGTCAGTCGCCAGCATTCACTGACAGCGCTCCGTACCGTGCACAGTGAGTTTGGCCTGGACAAGATTGAAGCCCAGCCAGGCACCGAAGACGTGGTGGCTCAAATCGCTGTCGATCCGCAACAGGTCATCGAACGCCTGCACGGCGTCGGCATGGAGGGGCTGACGATCGACGACGTTTCCTTGGACGAGTCGCAGTCGTTAATCACCTTGGCCAAGGTTCCCAACCAGCCAGGGATTGCGGCGCAATTATTTGACCAGCTGGCCGATGGAGGCGTGTTCGTCGACATGATCGTGCAAAGTTATGCCAGCGCCGATGTGGCAGACATTACGTTTACCGTCCCGCGCGATCAATTCGACCGAGCGCTGGTGGAGACTCACAAAGTTTGCGAAGCGTTTCATTGTGAGCGAGTCGAATCGAAACAGGAAATTGCCAAACTGTCGGTTTCGGGAATTGGCTTACGCAGCCATACCGGGGTCGCGATCGGAATGTTTGAGGCGCTGGCCAACGCCAAGATCAACATGGAAGCGATCAATACCAGTGAAGTCCGCGTCAACGTGGTCGTCGACGGTGCCAGCGGCCAGGCTGGCGTGGAATGTTTACGAAAACGATTTGCCGAAAACCTGGAATGAATCGTTGCCATAACAATGAGCGGTCGAGGCGAGTGATATTCGCGACCAAAGGCTAAAATATTGAATGCAAGCTCGAAGCGTCTTCGAGTTTACATCGAGAGAAAGCTCTTGGCAGAAACGTAAAGAAAAAACCGCAGAGGCGCAGAGAACGGGGAGCTTGCAGAAATTCGAAGGGAACGTTGCGCATGCACAGCGAGCTCTGCGTCTCTGCGGTTAGCTCTTCGCGCCATGCAATGTTTGTTTTCAAAAACTCTCGCGGTGCCAAAGGCGACACTGCTACTTCTTCTCCCCATACATCGATTCGACCAGCTTGAGGTACTCTTCGATCGGGGGCAGGCCAATCGCTTGGCGGCGTTGATTTAATTGATCGGGAGCTTCGCATTCCTTGACTTTCGCTTTGCCGTCGATCAGTTCACACTGGGTTCCATAGCGCTGCGGTTTGCCCGTCGCAACCAGGATTCGGTCGGTCAAGTAGGCGATGTCGGTGGGAGCAACTTCCCCGTCGGCAGCTTCGTTCATCAACGTCAAGCAGCGCTGCTGAAATTCCGGATCCTTGTCCGCATGCTGCACCAACAACCAGGCATTGTGAGCTCCGGCAACGCCGACTTTTGACTTTCCCAGCCAGCCATGGGCGTCAATTTGTTGTTTCAGCCACTGGGTATTTTCCTGGTCGACCTGCGCCAAGTCCTGAGCCAATTTGGGGATTGCGAGCGTACCCAGCCCCTGTTGTTTCGTCGCCTCAATCAGCTGCTCCCTCATCGCCTGGTCTTTGGCGACCCGAGTTTTCAATTCGTTGGCAAGCTCAGGCATCGTGGGAATTAGCAAGGACTCAGATCTCGCCTGCTCCTCAGCCGAAACCAGGCCATAGGTTTTGATCAGGTTGGAGATAGAACGATATTGCGCCTTCCAGGCGTCCTGAGAGTATCCGCCAGAAGTCGTAAACACGACGGGCAGTTTTCGCTTAAGGCATTGCTCAACGATCCAGGCATCGCGCTGGACAATGCCATCATGAGTCATTTTCAGATTCGTCAACGGGTCGCCAGCCAGGGTGTCACAGCCACCGA
>CAZJEK010000235.1:0-9342 GCA_964545005.1 uncultured Pirellulaceae bacterium | reverse complement strand
CGTCTCTCAAAAGCCTGTTTGAGAATGGTTCCAAGCTGCTCAAGAAAGTTGACCAGAACGGCAACTTGAAAGAAAAAATAGAAGCTCGATTTGACCGGCTGCTACTGGATGCCGCCAAATCAAGTGTCCAGTCGGCGGCCGAGAATGGTGATTCGACCTTCATGCAGAAGACCATTGACTCGTTGATGACCTCGGCAGTCGATCTCGCCAAGGACCAGACCAAGGGTAAACCGAAATCTGCGCTGGATGCGATTCTGGGGCGAGACAAATCCAAACCCCGAAATTCCAGCCGACGACAGTTTAACCAAATCGACAGCGAATTCGTCAACAACCAAAATGGTAACGATCGCTCAAATTCACAGTCGTCTGATTCCAACGATTCGACGTCTTCCAGCGCGAACGATCAAGCCGATGCGATTCCTGGTTTCGAAGATGCCTCAAGTGGGACGGGTTGGTTATGGTTGCTGGGTTGCATTGCACTGGCTGCAGCCGGATACGCTGTCTTCAAAAAACTGAATTCGCCCGCAGATCCGGTAGCGGCGAAGAAGAAGCAGTTGGCCAAAGTCCTGCAAAGCAAAACCCTGCGGACTCCGACCGGATTCGTCGAAGCAGTCGATTTGTATCTGGTGACCGAACATGGCGCACAGGCTCGTTGGTGGAACGAGGCGTTGGCTCAGGAAGCGGTGATGCAACAACAGCCAGAATTGCGTGACCGAATCGCTCAACTGTTTCAAACGTACACGGTTTCCAGGTATCAACCCGACAACCGGCTCGGCCAACAGCAATGCTCGGAAGCCGAATCGGCGTTGCGAACGCTGGTCTCCACGCATCACGCCGTTGCCAAACCGGGCTCGCCGCAATCAACTGACCGTTCAAGCGAAGGGTCGGAAGATTAAATGCGTGTTTTGGCTGAAACAAATTCTTACCGCCAGCGAATCGCCGCATTCGCTAGTCTGCTTGCATTGCAGTTACTCGGCCTGCTGCCTGCCGGATTGGTTGCCTGCCAACAGCCGGAGGAAATGGAGGCGATCACGGAGAAAGTCTGGAAGCAGGGGTTCCACGGATTCCGGTTGATTGCCGAAGGCGTGGGCTTGGAATTTAAAGACACCGAACAATGGCTCAAGTCCCCGCTTGCCGATCGAGCCCTGGTCGTAGTCGGGAGCCTGAAAGACTTGCCGGTGGACCTGTATCAAATCCATCGAGAAGGCACTCCGATCCTGATCGTTTCCGAAAACCAGGACATTCAATCCCTGAATCGG
Organism: uncultured Pirellulaceae bacterium; assembly: GCA_964545005.1. Classification (GTDB taxonomy): domain Bacteria; phylum Planctomycetota; class Planctomycetia; order Pirellulales; family Pirellulaceae; genus Mariniblastus. The sequence continues at coordinate 8,083 of CAZJEK010000235.1, read as the reverse complement.
TTTGGCGTGCGGATTATTCATTCGCCGGTGCGGATTCGAAATTCTCGCGACCGTTATCGCTGGGAAGACTGTCCGCAGCTGTACCCTAGCCGTTACCGCAGATCACGCAGGCATCCCTTCTTTGAGAATGTTGAGTCGCTGGTTACCAACCGACCGGGATACTTCGTCTCCAATTCCAACGATGTGCAGCGGTTGCTGTTCTTGCCAATGATGAGCACCGATGCGTTCCCGCGGACGCTGGTGGCCACATTCGATGCCGATCCCCAGCAGGGTCGGCTGGCGATGGTGGCCGACACGACGATGTTCACCAACCAAATGCTGTTGATCGAAGACAATGCGGTGTTCGCCGAAAACCTGTTCCAATGGTTATCCGCAAACGATCGGACCGAACTGCTGATGCTGGTCGATGGGCGGGTGCAAAAATCCGTCGAACCATCGGCGATTCAGATCCTGCCTCCAGCCCCTACTCGCGAAGAAGTGTTGAATGCACTCAAGAACCTGCCTCCCGAAGCAATGCTGGAATTCGGAAACTCAATCGCTCAGGTCGCTGAAGATGAGAACATGCTGAACGAGTTTTTGGCGAAGACCTCCGACAAATTCAATCAGAAAAAAGTTAATCGTTTCTTGATCTTCCTCGCATTTGGAATGGTCACGGTGTTCGGCATGGTGACCTATTTCTGGCAAAAGAAATTGCTGCGAAAAACCGCCAGCGACGTTGCCTATTCTCGGCAAAGGCAGTTTTCCAAACGCAAACGAATCATGGTTGCCCGGGATCGGCAACAGGCCGCATCACTGTTATTGAATTCGTTCTGCCTGGAAGCGGCGCGGCGCCGATTGACCGATTGGCCAATGTTCCCGCAGGGCTTGGAACTGGGCGATGACGAAGAGGCACAGCGGATGGTCAATGAGATGACCGATGCCCACCAGGCGATTCGGTCGGAGAACGAACTTTACTGGACACCGGATCGACTCGCAAAACTGGATCAACAGGTTCAAAGCTGGCACAAACGATTGGCGTCTGATAACACGCCGCGGTGAGTGCCGACGACGCCTGATGCTGACAGGCAAGTTGCGTTAAAATACGAAATTCCATTCGAAGCAAACTGAAAACCATCCTGACCGAGGTATTTGTGAGCGCCACGTCTGACTTGTCCCAGATTGCAGCATCGGCCAGCGAACTGTTAAAGCTGACCCAGGATATTCTGGGGCAGTTTCTGATCGACCTGGAACCGGTGATCGAAAAAGTGTTGATCGCTGCGGTCGCGCAAGGGCACGTGTTGCTCGAGGGTGTCCCCGGTACAGCCAAAACCACGTTATGTCGGACGCTGGCGGGTGCGGTCGGGCTGGACTTTCGTCGAATCCAGTTTACCCCTGACTTGCTGCCGTCGGATGTTACCGGAACCCGCGTGCTGGATCAGGCTTCGTCCAAATTTGTACTCCAAACAGGGCCTGTATTTTGCCAGCTGTTGTTGGCCGACGAGTTAAATCGGGCACCGGCTCGAACCCAGGCTGCGCTACTGGAGGCGATGCAGGAAAACCAGGTCACGATCGAAGGTGAAACGTTGGCATTGCCCCAACCGTTCGTCGTCCTGGCAACCCAAAACCCGGTCGAACAGGAAGGCGTTTATCGCTTGCCGGAAGCTCAGCTGGACCGTTTTCTGTTTCGCGTTCAAGTCGGATATCCTGATCGCAGTAGCGAAATCCGGTTATTGGAGTTACAGGAGAAAGCGGTTCCCCATTTGCAACAGGTCTGCGACGCGAAAACGATCCTGCGTTTGCAGCAGGCGGTACCGCATGTTTACGGCAAACCGGAAATGAAGGAGTATGTCGTCGACCTGACGCGCGCGACGCGCGACCATCGCGACGTGTTGTTGGGTGCCAGCCCGCGGGCCGGGATCTTTCTATTGCGGGCTGCCCGGGCTCGGGCTTTGCTGCATGGCAAGGACTATTTTTCTCACGAAGATGTCCAGGCCATCGCTGGCTCGGTTCTGGAGCACCGCGTGATCATGCGTCCGGAAGCCGAGCTGTCCGGCCAGTCGATGTCGGAGTTAATTCAGGACGTGCTGCAATCGGTCCCCATTCGGGAGGGCTGATGAATGCTGACCGTCCGAGGTAGTTTTATCGTTGGCGCTGCCGTGTACCTGTTCGCCATCGGGCTGGTCTTGAGCTCCGACCCGCTGGCCGTTATGGGACTGGCGTTGCTGATCTGGGTTTGGATCAAGTGGTTGATGTTCGAAGCCGCCTTGTTCCGACTGGAGGGTTTCGCCAACAGCATTGTGCGGCGGATCGATGGCCAATCCGACCCGACGTTGACGCTGGTGACTGACCGTGAATATGAAGTCGAATTCCTGGCACAGCTGCATCGCTTGCCCCGTGGCTACCGCGTCACTCTGACCGATACGGTTCCGGATACCTTCGCTACCAAGCGAGCGTTCGCAGCGGTGATTGACACGCGTTTTCAAAACCGGTTTCGCGGTCCGAAAACTCAGGTTCGACAAATTTATGAAGTCGAGACGCCCATTTGTGGCCAGGTTTCCTTTCCCGGAGTCCAGGTTGAATTAAGCGATTTGGCCGGCATGTTTCGGGGTGAACGGTTTGCCGCCTTTGATCAGGTCGTCACCGTATTGCCGTTTTTGATTCGGCCTCAAACGACGGTTTCGGTATTGAAGCAGAACAACCTGCAACTTCATCTCGGTCACCACCGGCATCGCAGTCCAGGGATCAGTTCCGAGTTACATGGGATCCGCGATTACCGCCCCGGCGATCCGCCTCGCACAATCGCCTGGAAACCGACAGCGCGGTTGGGCAAATGGATGACCAGCGAATTCGAGAACGAGGTTCCGATTCGGTCAACGATTTTATGCGACCTGGCAGCCTATCAATTTCACGGCCGACCAGGTCCGACCGCGGGCGATCGCACGATCAGCACGGCCGCTTCGATTGCGAAATTATTGCTGGCCGATCGAGATCCGGTCGCCGTCCAGTTGTTCAATGAATTCGGTATGCGTCGCATCAAGCACGGCCAGGGCGAACGACACCTGGCGAGAATGATTCACCAGCTGTTACAGCTCTCCAATCCTCATCCGCCGCTGAAACATTTCGCCATCCACGATTTGTTGCAGGTGGTATTTGAAAACGCCAGCCGCCGATTTCCGCAGTTGTTCGACGAACATTACAATCGTGGCCGCGCTCGATTCCATCTGCTCTCCCGCCGTTCCAACCTGTCTCGAATGCGACGGGCTACCTCGGTCGCGCTGGCCCATTTGCTCCGGCTACCGTATGGCAGCAGCCTGCAAATGCAATTCAATGACGCCGCTCTGCGCGACGCTTGCCTGACCTACCTGCAGGATTACTCCATTTTTTCATCGGCGACTTCGGTTGCTTTGGATCCCCCTTACGAGGATCTGGCACACTGGCTGCAAACCAGAAACGAAATGACGCTCAAGCTGTGTGATTGCTTGAATCAACTTCGAATGCGGGCCCGAGACAATGAACTGTTTATCATCCTCGCCCCCGAACCCCACGATTTGCTGGGCTGTGAAATGATCGAAGCGGCCGTCAAGAATACGATCGCGGCCAGACATCGAGTGCTATTTGTAGCTCCGGAGAGCCCCATGTATCAGCATCTGGTTCAGGACCAACAAGCGGCGCGGATTCTGATTCGGCATTCATCCGATGCCCACCGCAATGCCGTCAGTGACCTGGGAGAGCGGTTGCGAATTTTGGGCGCGTCTTTCTCCCGCATCGACAACCCGCGTTTGATGCCACTGGTAGCGACAGAGATCGGATTGTTGCAATCGTCTGCTTCACGTTCTCAAGCAATTGGGAGGGCACGGCGATGAGCCAACCTGCACCGACGCCAGCGGAACCGCTGTTTATTGATGGCCAAGCCCATCTTCAACTGCTCAGCCAGCGGCAACGTTTGATGATGGCTGGGCTGTTGATTGTGCTGGGTATGTTTTTGCCCTGGACGTTCGATTTGCTGTTTCTCGGATACCTGGGTTTTGCCGCCTGTTTGCTGTTTATTGTTTACTTTGCCAGCTGGGCGGGAGTTGTGTTGCTGGTGACCAGTGCGGCGGCAATCTACCTGCTGCGTTGGGAGTTTGATCGACCCTTACGGCCACTACAGGACGGCACTTTCATGCTGTTGTTAGTGTCCATTTTGTCTATCGGTTTCCGGTATTGTGAACGTGTTCGTTATGCCCGAGCGTACGCCGCCGACATCGACGACAAAGAGACGGGACAAACCAGTTCGGTATCATTTATCAGTACGTTGCTGACACCAACCAGCTGGGCGGGCGCCGTCGCCGTAGTCGCGTCGATCTGGTTGCTCACGATCTTTCCCGAAACCAGGGAAATGCGTCGGGAATTCGGAATTCAGATGGCTGCCGGCCGAATGATATTCTTCCTGTTCGCACTGTTTGCCGGTTGGATGATTTGCCGCGCCGTGTTACGAATTGCACGGCGTTTTCGCATGCCACCGGCAGCTGCGGACATCGCTACCCGGTCAATGTATAGCGACGAGGTTTGGTCCTCGATGGCGGGTGTGGAAAAACGCCGAGCAAAACTGACGAACGTTCACGATCATTGAAAGAAGGCTGAAAACATGTTGGGATTTCGCGAATTTCTGGGCGCGGTAATCATGTTGATCGGACTGGGATTGGTTGCCGTCGTGTTGCTGCTGGCTCTGAATCGACAGGTCTTTGAAGCCGGCGCATTGGCGTTACCATCAGTGGTCGTATTTCGATCCGGAGTGGGACTGTTGCGAATGGCGACGGCAGCACGGATCGCGTTGAAAATGAATGAGCGTCAGGGTTAAACGAAATCGGGCCGCTTCGCGAGACTCGCGAGCGGCCTGATGTTGTTTTCGGCTTCGATGGCGGACTACAGAATGCCACCATGAGTTCGCACGGGCGACATGTGGTCGGGTTGATCGAGGAACCAGAACCGTTGCCATTCGTCACGGAGGGCCCGCAAATCTTCCGCTTGATAAATTAATTGCCGTGCTCGGCGTGATGGATCCGCATCGTATGCCGGCAGGAAACATCCGACGTTGCTCGATAGTGCTAATCCCAACAACGCCGCCGTGATGATTCGACGCATGATCAATACCTTTATATGACGCGAGAGTGGTGTTTCAGTTCAGCCTGGTTGGGCCCGCTATCGATGGGCCTGTTGCTGAATTCGGCATAATGGTCAGTCGGGGTTTAATCGGAACCATCGATTTATTTGGAAAAGCTTAACAGTGCTAGCAAGCTGGGGGGTAGGGCGATTGACTGCAGTGTTTGATTATGGAACCGCAGAGACGCAGAGAACGGGGAGTTGGGTTATTTTCTTAGCTTCGCGCGTCCTCAGCGAACTCTGCGTCTCAGCGGTTAGCTCGTCGTGTTGATTCAAAAGGGGTTGCCGAAACTTTGGGGCAGCGATTTGCGAAGGATTAATCAATTGGTTGACTGACACCAACTGCTTTCTAACTCAACCGGGGAACGCTACGATTGTGTTGTCGACTTTCGCCCAAATACCCCATTTTGCGTCCGTTCCATTGCATCCAGAAAGAATCGAAATGACTAAGCTGCTATCGAACCTTTTCTTATTGAGCACAGTTTGCTTCATGCTGAACTTTCAAGCTGCCAACGGCGTGCAGCCTCAAGAGGAAATCAAAACCAGTTTCCTGGCCTGCGGGGCGGAAACTTACATCATGGGCGAGGACGGCAAAGTCAAATGGAGCTACCCGGCCAACACTCGCGACGGATATGTTCTGGAAGACGGGACCATCGTGCTCACGTTGACGAAGTCAAAAGAGTATCCGGGAGGCGCTGCGATTACGATTGATCGTGATCGCAACGAAACGATGATCTGGAAAGGCACACAAAGTGAGATCAACAGCGTTCAGCCAACCAGTGACGGCACGTTTGTGCTGACCGAAGCCGGCCCCAAACCGAGGCTGATCGAGGTCGATGCGGAAGGAAAAATGGTGCTCGAGTTTCCGTTAGCCTGCCAAACGGACAATCACCACATGCAAACCCGAATGGCCCGAAAATTACCCGACGGATCATTCCTGGCCCCTCATCTGTTCGACTTCGCAGTTTTCCATTACTCCGCTGAAGGCAAAGTCCTGGGTAAACTGGACACGACTGTCGCTGGCGACCCTGATCACAAGATTCACACCTGGCCGTTCACGGCAATTCGACATGGCGACGGGCACACGCTGGTCTGCTGCACGCATGGCAACCGAGTTGTCGATTTTGATGCCGATGGCAAGATCGTCTGGACGTTGACCAACGGTGACTTGCCGGGAAAATGGCTCCAGGATCCCTGCGGGGCACAAATCCTTCCCAATGGGAACTTTGTCATTACCAGCTATGCTGCTGGACGAGCCGACAAGGACGCACCCAAGCTGTTTGAGATCACGCCTGACAAAAAAGTCGTCTGGAAGTACGCGGATGGAAAACAGCATGGAATCCACAACTTCCAGATCATCACCCGCAATGGCGAAAAACTTCCCACGCCTGTGATGAAATAGCGCATAAAAAACCCCGCCACCGGACGGACCGGTGACGGGCAACGATTTATCGTCAGAGGGAATGCCTCTGTACGAACGGTGGCTGCCACGGCAACCCGCCGGCAACCGTCTAGGCGTTACCACCTCGTCGGCTTGTACAGAAATATTTCACAAGTCACCTCCTTTCTTACAAACACCCCATCAGCGTCTAGCCGTTAGAATGACGCCTACTGGGCCTTCTGTTTCTCGCACTGCGTGGGTGCGAACCGAAAACTCATTATGTTAACTGACCCCATCGCCGGCAAGCTGGTTCGCGCCACCGCCACAGAATCGCCGATTTTGCTGCAAGTCGGTCATTTGACCGGACGCCCAACCGCCCTTACGATCAACGCGACACTTGAAAAAAGAGGAATCCAATATGTCCAATTCCCTGCAATCCCTGATCGCTTGCGGCACCAAACTGTGGCTCGACAGCATCGATCCTGAACTCGTCCGCGCCAACCGAATACTCGGAGCCACCGGCGCCACATCCAATCCGATCATCATCGCCGATTTAATCAAGTCCGGACGCTATGACGACCAGATCCAACAGCTGGTCGAAAGCGGTGCCAGTGATCACGACGTCGCTTGGACATTAAATGATCAGATGGTCGCCGACGCGCAAACGGTATTCCAGGATGTTTGGCAGCAAACATCGGGTAACGACGGGTATGTCAGCTTTGAACTCGATCCGCTACTGGAGGATCCCCAGGCTGACTTGCCGCATGATCAGCGAGTCGCTGCCTATATTGAGCTGGGTAGAAAATGGTCGCAAGGCCACGACAACCGGATGATCAAAGTTCCAGCGACTCCGGCCGGGCTGGATGCACTGGAGGAACTGGTGGCCGCCGGTGTCAGCGTGAACGTGACCTTGATTTTCTCTCCCCGCCAATATCAGGCTGCTCGAGATGCGGCCTGGAAAGGTGCTCAACGACGGCAGTCACTGGAGCATTTTAAAAGCGTTTATTCGATTTTCGTTTCCCGAGTCGACGTGTACACCGAGCAGCACGTGTCGGAGCTATCCGATTCAGCCCAGGGACAAGTTGGCATTGTCAACGCAAAACGGCTTTGGGCTGAAAACCAGTCATTTTGGGCTGACAAAGGTTGCCCGCTGGATCAGGAGATCATTTTCGCCAGCACAGGGACCAAGAAGCCGGAAGATCCAAAATGGAAATACGTTGCGGCCTTGGCCGGAAGCGACATTCAAACCAATCCACCAGCCACCAATGACGCAGTCGCAGCCAGTGACTTGACCTTCACCAAACAAGTCGACCAATTGCCGGACCAGGAAGTGCTGGATGAGATCGACCAGAAAGTGGAGATGGATCAACTGGAATCGGTGTTGATGGAAGAGGGCATCGAAAAATTTGCCAAACCACAACACGGATTGATCGAATTGATCGCCAGCAAACGTTCCAGCGTCACGCAGTAGATTTGCAGAGCTGACTCGGGAGCAGCCGAAACATCGCCCCCGGCCGATCGATGAAGAAAAAAACCGCAGAGCCGCAGAGACCAGAAAGAGTCCGGTAGGAAACTCAGAGT
>CAZJEK010000234.1:0-9363 GCA_964545005.1 uncultured Pirellulaceae bacterium | reverse complement strand
CGTCGTTTCACTGTTTGGCTTGTATGCTTTCAACCAGGCGACGATGCGGACGAGTGCCGCGGTGACGGAAAAAGCCAAAGAGAGTAATGAGTTTGCTGCAGAGCTGGCCGCCAGCAGTGCCGCCGATCAAATCGATGAATATTTTCGCGTGGTGATGCAGTTGTCTCGCGATCAGGAATTCATGGACAGATTCGACGAAGTGATTGCAGACCAGGAGCTGAAACGGATGCGACTGATCATTGCCGACCCGTTGTTGAACGCGGTCGATTCGAATCCGGAAGATGATCCGATTTATCAAACCCGGCGGAAGTTCATCGAGCACCCATTGCGACAGTCACTTCAGCCGGAATTGGAAAACCGCTTGCGAGATCCGCAAAACGAATTTCCTCCCGCCGCCAGCTGGTTTGTTTGCGATCGATACGGCAACCAGATTGCGTCCGTGTTTCCCAAGGAAAACAAAACGCTGGCCAACAACTATTCGTTCCGTAGTTACTTTACTGGCTTGGCCAGTGATTCCCAGTTATCCGACCCACTGATTGGTCTGAATATCAACAGCGAGCAGATCGATGACGCGGCATTGGCCAACATTGAGCGGCAGGCCCTTCAGCGAACAATCATTCAAAACCCGAACCTGTCCGATGTTTTTCGATCGGAGCAATCTCAGCACTGGAAAGTTGCGTTTTCTGCGCCGATCAGAAGGTACAACGAGATCGTCGGCATCGTCGCGGTAACGGTTGACCTGGGCGGGTTGGTCGACTTCGCGCGGCGTGAACATCAATACGCGATGCTGGTCGACGGTCGAGAGGGGCAAAACAGAGGGGCGATCCTTGAGCATCCAATTTTTGAAGAAGCTGAGGCGCGGGCCGCCGACGGTTCGGTGCCTGAATCCCTGGCAACGTTGTTCGTCGATCTTGATTCGATTTCCCAAGCGTCGGTCTTTCGGGATCCGGTAGGAGCGACTGAGGAAGGCAAGAACCTCGGCTATGACCACGATTCACTCGTAAGCCAGGTCAATGTAACGATGGATCGTGGTTTTGCCGGCAAGCAGGCAGCGACTGAAAGCTTCAAAGCCGGTTCAGCTGAAGATCGGTGGCAGACCGGATTGCGTGTGTTGGCGGTACAGGATTACAACAACGTCGCATCGGACGTTAACGATCTGCGATCACAACTGCTGAATCTGGCTGCCCTGGCCTTGGGAACGCTGATCCTGGTCGGGCTTTCGATTGGCTATATTGTCAATCGATTGCTCCGCGAATCCAGGGAGAAGCTGCATCGTTCGTTCGCGCCGACGACCGATACTTCGGCCTTGAATGAAATGGAAACGATTGCCGACATTCGGCGGACGCGAGAGTAGTAAGCGGCGAACGTGCCGAAGGGCGGGAGGATGTAGCTGCGGGGGGGGCAACCCGTGGATCAAGTTCAAGGACAAAGCCAGTGGCCCGACTTGTTGAGCGTTCGCGCAAGTTTGAGTCTTCTGCTGCGATCTCGGTCGGTTCGGCCATGCTACACAAACGGACAGTGACAGGCGAAAATGGTCGGAACGTCAATGCGACATCCATTTGACCGGTAAAAACCGACTGGGAATCTGACTGGGGCGGGGTTTTCGTTGAAACCGAATCGGCTGCGCCCGATCCGATGGTAAACTATTCCTTCTGCATCCACTGTCCCCCGCACCCGTGTTTGACTTTCATGAACTCCACGACCGTTCCATCTCGTAGCCTGTCCCCTGCCATAGATCAGGTTGGCGTTGTCGAACGAGCTGCCCGGTTCACGACCCGCAGCATCAAGCAGGACGCCAAATGGCAAGGCCTGAACATGGTGCTCAGTATGATCGACTTGACCACGCTGGAAGGCATGGATACTCCCGGCAAAGTCAAGCAACTGTGCTACAAAGCTCAACATCTGCATGATTCGCTGGAGGGTCTGCCGCATGTGGCTGCGGTTTGTGTCTATCCGAATTACGTTGCCCTGGCTGCCCAAGAAGTGGCTGGTACCGGCATCAAGGTTGCTTCCGTAGCGACGGCGTTTCCCAGTGGCAACACATCGTTGGAATTGAAATTGGAAGATGTCAAGTTGGCGGTCGATTCGGGTGCCGACGAAATTGACATGGTCATTTCGCGAGGCCGGTTTCACGCCGGTGACTATCAGTACGTATTCGACGAAATTGCCGCGGTCAAGGAAGCGTGCCAGGCAGCGCGGCTAAAAGTGATTCTGGAAACCGGTGAGCTGGGGACGTTAGACAACGTGCGTTATGCCAGTGACCTGGCGATCGCGGCTGGGGCCGATTTCATTAAAACTTCGACCGGGAAGATAAAGCCTGCTGCGACGATGCCAACCACGCTGGTCATGCTGGAAGCAATCAGCGACCACTTTCATAGGACCGGTCAGATGGTCGGCATGAAGCCTGCGGGCGGAATCTCCAATGCCAAGCTGGCATTGCACTATCTGATCATGCTCAAAGAAACCTTGGGTCCGGCCTGGCTTACCCCCGAGTGGTTTCGGTTTGGAGCCAGCTCGTTGGCCAACGATGTTTTGATGCAGCTGGTCAAACAAGCATCTGGCAGCTATCAATCCAGCGACTATTTTTCCATTGACTAACCAGGATTCAGGGATTTTAACATGAGTCAAATGGTTGACTGGGAGCTGTCACCGGCTCCCGAAAGCACGTCTCACGTTCAGATTGATGATGCCTACGGTCTGTTTATCAACGGCCAATTCCGGGAATCACAGGGCGGTTCACGTTTCGATTCCATCAATCCGGCAACTGAGCAGAAGCTGTCCAGCATCACGGAAGCCAGCGAAGCCGATGTTGATGCGGCGGTCAAAGCTGCCAGAAATGCGGCGACTCGGACCTGGTCGAAGATGACCGGTGCCCAACGTGGCAAATACATCTATCGCATCGCCAGGTTGATCCAGGAACGATCGCGGGAACTGGCCGTGATTGAAACGCTTGATGGCGGCAAGCCGATTCGGGAGTCGAGAGACATCGACTTGCCGTTGGCTGCAGCCCACTTTTTTTACTACGCCGGCTGGGCCGATAAACTGGAGTACGCCTTTCCGAATCGATCTGTTGCGCCATTGGGCGTGGCCGGACAAATTATCCCCTGGAACTTTCCGTTGCTGATGGCGGCCTGGAAAATCGCGCCGGCACTTGCGACTGGAAACACCGTGGTGCTCAAGCCAGCCGAAACCACCTCGCTGACCGCGTTGAAGCTGGCCGAAATCATTCAGCAAGCCGACTTGCCGCCGGGTGTCGTCAATATTGTGACCGGGCACGGAAGCGTCGGGGAGACGATCGTCAAGCATCAAGGGATTGATAAGATCGCTTTCACTGGCTCGACTGCGGTCGGTAAGTCAATCCAGCAGGCGGTCGCTTCGACGGACAAACGGGTGACGTTGGAGTTGGGTGGCAAGGCTGCCAACATCGTGTTCGCTGATGCTCCGATTGATCAGGCGGTGGAAGGAATTGTGAATGGAATTTACTTCAATCAAGGCCATGTGTGCTGCGCCGGTAGCCGTCTGTTCGTGCAGGAATCGGTACACGATGAGGTCGTCGAGAAACTGAAACGACGCATGAACACGTTGATCGTGGGCGACCCGTTGGACAAGAACACCGACATCGGAGCGATCAATTCGCAACGACAGTTGGCGACCATTGAACGGTACATTGAAATTGGCAAACAGGAAGGTGCTGACTTTCACCAGTCGGATGCTGCTGTTCCAGCGACAGGTTTCTGGTGTCGTCCTTGCCTGTTTACCGACGTGGCCCAGTCCAGTCGTATTTCTCAGGAAGAGATATTCGGGCCCGTGTTGGCCGTGCAATCGTTCCGCACGGTCGCGGAAGTGATCAAGAAAGCCAACAACACGCGGTACGGATTGTCGGCCGGTGTCTGGACAGACAAAGGATCGCGAATTTTCAATCTGACCTCGCAAATGAAAGCCGGTGTGGTCTGGGCCAATACGTATAACCGGTTTGATCCAACGTCACCGTTTGGCGGCTATAAAGAGTCTGGATTTGGTCGTGAAGGCGGGCTGCATGGTTTAGCGGCATATCTGGATTTTTGATGGACTGAGGCAAATCGAACTTCGTGGGCACAATCAATCAGTAAACTGACGAGTCATGGCCAAAAACAAACACAATCGCATCGCCGTGCAAAAGACTTACAAATTATTCATTGGCGGCAAGTTTCCCCGGACCGAATCGGGCCGGTTTTATTCGCCAGTCAATGGAGACCAGGCGTTGGGCAATATCTGTCTGTCGTCGCGCAAAGACATGCGTAACGCCGTCGTCGCAGCGCGATCGGCTCAGCCCGATTGGGCGTCAAAAACGGCATACAATCGCAGCCAGATTTTGTATCGCGTCGCCGAAATGCTGGAAGGTCGATCCGATCAGTTTCGCAATGAGCTGAAACTGCAGGGCTTAACCGCAGCCGCTGCCAATCTGGAAGTCGAACAGTCGATTGATCGGTTAATTTACTACGCCGGCTGGTGTGACAAGTTTCAGCAGATATTCAGCAGCGTCAATCCGGTCGCTTCACCCCATTTCAATTTCTCGACCCTGGAGCCAGTCGGCGTCGTATTTTTGTTCGCCAGCCAGGATAGTCCGTTATTGGGCCTGGTATCGTTGGTCGCGCCCATCATTGCAGCCGGGAATACGGTCGTTGTGCTGGCCTCGGAATCGATGCCCTTGTCAGCGATCACGTTGGCGGAGGTCATTCATTCATCCGACGTTCCGGGAGGCGTCGTCAATCTATTGACAGGACGGACGGATGAGCTCGCCGAACACGTTGCTCGTCATCTGGATATCAACGCGATCGCCGTTGATGAGCCGGATTCGGACCAGTTGAAGATGATTCGCGAGCATGCGACGGAAAACTTGAAGCGAGTCCATTCATACTCGCTGAACTGGACGGCAGCCGGGGCCGCGAATCCGTATTTGATTCAGGATTTTTGCGAAGTCAAAACCACCTGGCATCCGGTCGAAGTGATTGGCGAATCCGGATCGGGTTATTGAAGGTTGAGGCAGCTCGCGCGGAAGTAGCGGACATTTTTTGGTGGCGAGCTGGAGGTAGAAACTCTCCTTCGGGAGAGTCGGCCTGTCAGGGCCGGAGAGGGGACTCGTCAACCCTCCCCTCGCTATGGCTCGACCCTCCCGCGGGCGGGAAGGTGTCGACATAATGTTCGCGGAGCGAGAGACGACAATGTCCAATCGCTGGCGAATCGGGCCTGGTTATTTTCGCCCGTCCCGGGGTCGTTAAGAGGCGGCGCGGCGACGCGCTTCTTCTTTCAAGCGCTGGATACGCTGTTGGACTCGATTTTTGATGCCTTCGATTCGCTCTTGAAGTTTCGCATTCGAATCCTCGATTGCCTGCTTTGCGCGGGGGTGACTTTTGCCAATCCCCTCTTTGCCTAGTTCGTTCAAGGTTTTCTTGAGTTCCTTTTCGCTGGCCTGTTGAGCGTTTTCAATTTGCCGTTTCATCGTTCGCTCAAGTTTGGCAATCTGCTGATCGGGTTCAAACTTGTTACCCGGCAACTTACGTTTGCCCTTGTCGGTTGGCTGGTTGTCGGACTTTGCCTGGTCCAATTTTGGCTTTTGTTTTTGATTCCGATCGGCTTTTTGCTGTTCTGGGTTCGCATCCTGTGAATCGCGTTTGGGGCGATCGTTGGAGAAGGGGTCTTGTTTCTTCTCAGGCTGGGCTGCCTTTTTCAATGCCTCGACACGACGCCGGGCATCGCCAGCCGGTGCTTTCGGTGCCCGTGGTTTTGGTTGGGCCATCGCCTGCTGGGCCTGGGCGCGGGCTTTGCGAACTTGAGCCTGGGCGGCTTCAACCTGGTTCAATGCCGCTTTCAGTTTCGCTTCCTGTTGGGCCACCAGCTTGGCGGCTTCGGCCTGTTGGACTTCCAGTTCCTGGGCCCGTACAGCGGCTCGTTTTTCGACGTCCAATCGCGCTGCTTTTTCCTTGGCGACCAGGTTTTGCAGTTCATTTAACTGCGATTGGAAGACGGCAATCTGCTTGTCCTTGATCTGGATCTTTTCCTCGAGCAAACGTACTTTCTGGACCTGCTGTTCCTGATCAACCGCACGCTCTTTCATGGTCAGCTCAGCGTCGGCCTTGGCTTTCTTCAAAGCCTTGATTTCCTGTTCGGCATCAGCCAGCTTGGAATTCAGTTCCTGTTCTTTGGCTTTGGCTGCGCGTTCTGTGGCGTACAGCCGTTCGTTGGTGGATCGCAATTCGACCTTGAGTTCACCGACGACCGTTTGCAGCTGTTCAACTTTCGCACTTTTGGCGTCCAGCTGACTTTTCAATTCCGGATCGGGTTCGGTCTCAGCATCCCCAGTCTCGAGCAACGGGATATCGCTCGGTGACACATCGGCATCGTCATTTTCGGTGTTGCTGGTTGTGGGCGGATCGAGCGCAGGCCCGTCAACGATCTGACCTTCTGCGAGGATGACTTCCGCCTGTCCGATCGTTTGAGGTAGGTAGGAACTCGCTACTGGTGTTTCCGAAATGATGGTTCCTTCCAACGGATACCCAGAATCAATGATCACCTCGCCACGGTAAGTCACTGGTCCCGAAACAATGATTCCATCGCCGGCGTAACTGCTGGGAAGCTGAGATGGGTAAATGTTCGTTGTTGAAATCGTAACGGCCGGAAAACTCATCGGCTGACATGGTTGGCATGCATTGCAGGACATACCGACGGGCGAGCCAATCGGATAAGGCGTGCCCACCGCAGTGCCATGTTGAATCACCGGAAATTCCTGGACTGGAATCGCCGATGGTTGATAGCTATTCTGAATCGATGGATAAGCTACGGGTTGTTGCGCGTAAATGCTGGGATAGCCAAGTAATGCGCTGGCGGTAAACGCGACAGCGGTGACGAATCGGGACGAGCGACGACGGGGAGATTTCAGGAGCATGGTGGTTCAGCAAGTAGTGGATGTTCAGAAAGGGCCGATAATGAGGGTCCACTTTAGCAAAAGGAATCCGGCCTGCTAACGATTTACCGGGAAAAAATTTGGAGTTGGATTGCTTGCCACAATACTCTCAGGCAGCCTTATTCCACCGATATCTGCCACATGCGGTGAGTCCAGCTGAGGGACATTACGGCCGCGGCGATACCCCAGATTGAACCTCCCAGCACGCCAATGAAGGCGATATCCTGGATCAAGCCCACGCTGGACAAGGTGACCGACGAAATCAGCACACAAATCAGGCCAAAACTGATACTGACGACCACGAAGGTTAAGGCAGCCAACAGAAATGTGTAAACGACAACGGCGATCGACAGAGCGAAATGTTTCATGCGGCAGCGAAGACCGAACGGTAGTCCAGATAGCTGATGCCGCTGCGATATCAGCCCGGTTCGGATGATGGCGGGTGTGATCAGGACAGTGAGGCAAATTGCCGCGGTCGGCGAGTATTGAAGGCAGGCAAAAAACAGACCGCATCCGGTCATGATCTGAAACAGATTGGCCGTGGTCAGTCTGGATTTTGAATTCTGAAGTGCCACGGAGCGACGCGGTATCGAGTAAGGATGGAATTGCCGGTGCATTTGGTCGGCCGACGATCAACTTTCGGTCATCGTATCAATTTTGTGGTGAGTCAGGCAAATTCGATTTTGGGAATACGGAGACACGCGAATTATCTGGCCCTCAGGCGTCTATTTCAAACTGAACGTTTCCGTTATCCTTGGGACGTTTCGCAACCCGGGTTTTTACGGAAAACTGGGGCGATTCGGCTGCTCGGATTCCGTCAGCTGGACGTTTTCAGTCCGTTTTTTCTGGCTGCATTTGTTTTGATTGACCGGGATCCTGTTTTCCACGTCACTTAATTTCGGTTTCTCTGATGGTTGAACTTCCACACTTTGATGACCAGGGCCATGTGCGCATGGTGGATGTGGGAGAAAAACCCGTGACCAGGCGGCAGGCCATTGCCTCGGCTCTGGTGACGATGCAACCAGCAACGTTGGAGCAAATCCTGAATCGGGGAATTGCCAAAGGTGACGTGTTGGAAATAGCTCGAGTGGCCGGCGTGATGGCGTCCAAACGAGCGGCCGACCTGATCCCATTGTGCCATCCTTTGAGGCTGGACGCAGTCAATATCGAGATCAAACAAGCAGGGGAAGGTCAGCTTAAGGTTCTGGCACGAGTTTCCGCCATCGAACGGACTGGTGTTGAAATGGAGGCGTTAACATCCGCATCCGTTGCCGGCCTGACAATTTACGACATGTGCAAAAGCATTGACCGTTCAATGTCGATCGGGCCAATTCAGCTTGAGTACAAAACCGGTGGCAAGAGTGGAACGTTTGAACGCCAATCGAAATAACCGACGATCTTTCTCGCCCCGAGGTTTTACTTTCACAGGATTTGAAACGTGAGCCAAACAGCCAGTAGCGATGTGACGGCCCAATCCCCCGTGGTCCAGCCTGATTCAAACGCCGCTTCCCCTGATCTAGTCCGGGTCTATGCGCCAGTCGCCGATGCCTTGGCAGAGGTTGAGCAGCTGTTGCGGCAGGAATTGCACAGTGATACGCCATTCGTTGACCAATTGCTGGAACACAGCTGGTTGCTGGGCGGCAAACGTATTCGACCGCTGCTGTTGCTGTTGACCGGCGCCAGCCAAGGCGCGCTTGGACAGCCACACGTGCAAATGGCGGCGGCATTGGAAATGATTCACACCGCCACGCTGGTCCACGACGACATCATTGACGATGCCGAAACCCGTCGCCACCGTCCGACAGCCAATGCGGTTTGGGGGATTCGGCAGAGCGTCCTGTTGGGCGATTACCTGTTCACGCACGCCTTCCATTTGGCCAGCAAAGCCAATCACCCGCTGGCCCTTCAGTTTCTCGCGTTAGCCAGCAATCGGGTTTGCGAGGGCGAGATGCGTCAGAATGCCTGGCAAGGCAATTTTGATCTCGACGAAGCCAGTTACTTGAAGATGATTGGAGACAAAACCGCTGAACTCTGCGCCGTTGCCTGTCGAATCGGCGCATTGCTGTCCAATGCCGATGACACGCGAACGGAATCGTTCGCCCAATATGGCCAGAACCTGGGCATTGCATTCCAGATCATCGACGATGTACTGGATATTGTTGGTCACCAGGAACGAGTTGGCAAAACGTTGGGAACTGACTTGCTGAACCAGAAACCGACTTTGCCGATTATTCACGGGTTGGCAAACATGCCGGCGGCTGACCGAACTCGATTGACAACGCTGCTCACCAGTTCGACTGACGACCTGGAGCAAGTACGATCGTTATTAGAAAAGTCTGGTTCGATCCAGTATGCACGTCAGCGAGCCGAGCAGCATGCCACTGCTGCGATTGATTTTGCCCAATCACTTCCTCAATCGGATT
>CAZJEK010000233.1:0-9393 GCA_964545005.1 uncultured Pirellulaceae bacterium | reverse complement strand
CTGGCGTGATTGCCTGGAAACCAAGCTTGGAACCGGCCCAGCCCAGGTGGGTTTCCAGAATCTGTCCCACGTTCATCCGCGAAGGAACACCCAGCGGGTTCAACATGATCTGAATCGGGGTGCCGTCTTCCAGGTAAGGCATGTCCTCGACCGGCAGGATCTTGGAAATCACACCCTTGTTACCGTGGCGTCCAGCCATCTTGTCCCCAACCGAAATCGTTCGCTTGGTGGCAATGTAGACCTTGACCATCTGCAACACGCCGCTGCGAAGTTCTTCGCCCAGCTTCATGCTGTTGACGACCCGATCGCGTTCATCAATCATCCGCTCAACGTGCGGATACTTTTCCTTGAAGATCGTTTCCAGTTGCTTGATCTTGTCTTCAGATCGCATCGAATCGGTAATCGCTCCAAGCCGGAAGTTGGTAGCTTTTTCAGCGACAAACTTCAGGTCCTGGTCGCGAACCAATGGCGTATCGTCTTCGTCGGTCAGCGTGCGGCCGACGACTTTTTCCATTTCGGAAACCATTTCGCCAAACGCTTCGGCAATCTGTTCGTTGCCATCGGCTTCGGCCGCTTTGACGTCTTTTTCGTAGACTTTCTTTTCTTCTTCCGACAGGCTGCGGGACGTGAAGAATCGTTGCGCGTCGATCACGATCCCTTCGATCCCCGAAGGCACTTCCAGCGAGTCGTTTTTGACGTCTTCACCGGCACGACCAAAGATTGCGTGCAACAGTTTCTCTTCGGGAGTCAGTTCGGTCTTGGATTTTGGAGAAACCTTACCGACCAGGATGTCGCCCTGCTTGACGTAAGTACCAACGCGAACGATCCCGTTTTCATCCAGGTTCCGCAACGCTTTTTCACTGACGTTGGGGATGTCATGAGTGAATTCTTCGCGTCCAAGTTTGGTCTCGCGAATCTCGACATCGAACTCTTCGATATGAATCGAGGTGTAGGTGTCGTTCTGAACCAGTTCTTCGGAAATGATGATCGCATCTTCGTAGTTGCAACCATCGAACGACATGAACCCGACCAGCACGTTGCGGCCCAAAGCCAGTTGGCCTTTATAGGTCGCGGCCCCATCGGCAATGATCTCGTCGCGCTTGACTTCCTGACCCGGTTTCACCAGTGGTTTCTGGTTCTGGCAGGTGCGTTCGTTCAAGCCGACATACTTTTTCAAATGGTAGATGTCGTCGCCGATTTCAATCCGCGTCGAATCGACATACTTCACTTTGCCTGCTCGGTTAGCTCGAATCACCATGCTGGAGTTATCCGCCACACGACTTTCCATTCCCGTACCGACAATCGGAGGTTCAGCGACCAACAGCGGAACGGCTTGCCGTTGCATGTTGGAGCCCATCAACGCGCGGTTGGCATCGTCGTGCTCCAGGAACGGGATCAGTCCAGCCGAAACGCCGACCATCTGGGCAGGCGCGATGTCCATGTAGCGAACTTCGTTGGGGTCAGCCAGTTCGAAGTCAGCTTTAAAGCGAGCGATGATGTTCCCGCCCAACGCTTTGCTGCCGATGATCTGACCTGTCTCGTCAATCTTGGTGTCAGCTGGAGCGACGTAGGATTCGGTTTCTTCGTCTGCACGCAACCAGGCAACTTCTTCGGTTACCTTGCCGTTCTTGACGATCGAGTACGGTGTCACGAGGAAACCGTAATCGTCAACGCTGGCGTAAATCGCCAGGCTGGAAATCAAACCGATGTTGGTACCTTCGGGCGTCTCAATCGGACAGATCCGGCCGTAGTGAGAAATGTGAACGTCGCGGACTTCAAAGCCGGCTCGTTTACGGTTCAAACCCCCCGGACCCAAGGCTGACAAACGACGCTCGTGAGTCAATTGCGACAGTGGGTTGGTCTGGTCCACCACTTGCGACAACTCACCTCGACCGAAGAAGTACTCGATCGCGGCCGAAATGCTTTTCGGGTTCACCAGGCTGCGAGGATGCATGTCTTCCTGATCCCGCAGGCTCATTCGCTCCTGCACCGTCCTTCGCAGTTTCAGGAATCCCTTGCGAAGTTCGTCGCTGGCCAGTTCGTCAATCGTCCGCAGACGTCGGTTACCCAAGTGGTCAATATCGTCAACTTCAGCGTTTCCGCCGGGGGTGGACAATTCCAACAGGTAACGCATGGATTCCAGAATGTCTTCCGGACGCAGGGTCATTTCCTTCTCAGGAACATTCAGACCCAGTTTGCGGTTAATCCGGAATCGTCCGACCCGTCCCAGCCGATAACGGTTGGAATCGAAGAACTTCTCGCGGAACAGCGTGCGAGCTTTTTCCAATGCAGGTGGGTTACCAGGACGCAGACGCTGGTAAATCCGCAGCAACGCTTCTTCGTGGCTGGAGGTGTTGTCCTCGGCCAACGAGTTGAAGATCAACTGCGTCTTGGGAGGCAGCATCAGCTCGCAGGTTTTGACACCCGAGGTGCAGATCAATTCGGCTGCATCTTTCGAAATCCGATGACCGGCTTCGACGATGATTTCGCCAGCACGATTGCTGTTGCCAGGATAGACGATATCGTCGACGGCGATCTTGCCTTCCAGTTTGGCGGCACTGCGTCCATCGACCACTTTGACCTTTTTGGTCTGGTAGAACGCTCGCAGGATATCGGCGTCTTCGCCGTAAGCCGGATCCATCGCTCGCAGTAGCGTCAGCGCGGAAAACTTACCGCTCTGGTCAATCTTGACCGTCAGCGCGTCTTTCTTGGTCGCGTTGATTTCGATCCAGCTACCACGTTCCGGAATCACTCGGCAACTGGCCAGTTTGCGATCGGAAGTCGTGTCGGTATCGAGCACAAAGTCGATCCCGGGGCTACGGTGCAACTGGCTGACAACGACTCGTTCGGCACCGTTGATGATAAATTCACCGCCACCGAGCATGATCGGGATATCGCCGAGGTACACTTCCTCTTCGATTGGCTCTTCTTTTTCCAGCCGCAACCAGACGCGAAACGGCTGGCCATAGGTCAATCGCAGTTGACGACATTGCTCAGGAGTATATCGAGGCTTGCCCAGTTCGTACCGAACATAGCTCAGCTTGAGGCTCTTGTCATAACTCTCAATCGGGAAGATTTCCTGCAGGACCGACTCGATCCCCTGCAACTTTCGTTTTTCCGGATTTTCATTCTGCAGGAACTCCTGGTAGCTGGCAGTCTGAATCTTGGTCAGATCCGGTGGCGTGCGGTAATCACGACCGCTACCAAAGACGCGTTTCTTTTCGGGGGCTAAACGTCGCTCGACTGGGGTTGCCATAAGCGCTGAATCTCCGCTATTGATTGAGAGGGGTTCGGGAGTGTATTTCAATGCGATGGAATGAAACCGAATTCGATGCCGGCAGTAATGAACCGGGATCGACGGATCCGATAACCATCGAAGTTGTGTTGCTCAAGTTGCTCGACGTCAACCGTGAGGCCAACCGGTTGACAATGTTCGTCTGCAGCCAGCCGCTGGCGCGATCAACCATGCCAGCCAACGTTCGCAAGGAAAATCGAAAGGAATTGACGCCGGCAGCGCGCACCTCTTCCCCACACATCTCTTGGTTCTCAAAAAACAGACCAAGCCTGCGGGTCAAGAGCATGGAGTTCCCTGTTTGGGCCAGTACCAAAAAAGCCCGCCCTAGTTAACGGCGCGCGACAATTCAAGGGGCTGACTGTTGAAGAACAAAAATTGGGCGTGGCATCTCATTCGCTTCGGTGCAATTATTATGCCCGAAAACGACAACGTCTGCAGCGCCACCGACTGCAGGTTTGAGGCCGAATTGTGATATTTTATTCAATACCTGAATCCAGCCCCTTGCAGGGTTTGAACGGGGTCTAACGGCGCCCTTGAAAGCCTCAAGGCCGGCCAGATTGACTCCGGAAATCGACTAACCCCCAAATAAATGAGCGAGCGGGACCGAAATTCGGCCACCGCTCGTCCAATTTTGGGTGTTCTCGGCTGTGCCGAAACGTCGTTACTTAAGCTCGACGCTACCGCCAGCAGCTTCAATGTCAGCTTTGACTTTTTCAGCGTCTTCCTTGGAAGCGCCCTCTTTCAAAGTCGCAGGGCAAGCTTCGACCATCTTCTTGGCATCCATCAGCGAGGCACCAGTGATGGCTTTGACAGCCTTGACGACGTCCAGCTTCTTGTCGCCGAAGCCAGTCAGGATCACGTCGAATTCAGTTTGGGCAGCAGCTTCTTCAGCTCCGCCGCCACCAGGGCCAGCAGCCATCACAACACCACCGCCAGCAGCGGCCTTGATGCCATGTTCGTTTTCCAGGTAATCGCTCAGCTCTTTGGCTTCTTTCAAAGTCAGGCCTGCGATTTTGTCGCCCATTTCCTTGGCGGCATCAGAATATTCCATCGTAGCGGTTTCTTCGGACATTGGAGTCACCCTTTCGTATCAACGAGTCCCCAGGTTGCGGTACCTGAGAATCTCAAAATCATTATTCAAATAACTTTTGAAAAAACGTGTTTGATTCGAATTGCCGACTCCGCGATTGGCAACCGAACAGTTTGCTCTCTCGAGCGTGCCTCTGGACCGAAGTCCGCGAACTGAGACCGAGTTCGAGGCGTGGAATATTAAAACAGCGTCAACCGCTGACTTTCCCATTTCCGATTGGCTTATTCCTCTTCGCCAACCTGTTTGATTTGAGCCACCAGGGACCCGCCGGGTCCGTTGAGTTGAGCGGCCAGTTGAGCACCAGGGCCCATGATCTGACCCACCAACATGCTGAGTTGCTCAGTGCGGCTGGGCCACTTGCTGATCTCCTTGACTCGTTCCGGCGACAGGGACTCACCGTCCATGGAACCACCACGAGTTTCGAAGATCCCGAACTGTTCATCGTCCTTATCCAGTTCGACGACTTCCTTGACCAGCGTCACAAAATCCTCTGCGCCCCACAGGACCGCATTGCATCCTTCGGCACCTTCGAACGCCGCAGCCAGCGGTGTTCCGACGGTGGCGCGACGGGCCAAGCTGTTTTTGACGACCATCATGCCAATCCCTTTGTCCCGCAACCGCTTTCGCAGGCTGCTGGTGGAGTTGGCATCCATCCCGATCACATTGGCCAGCACACAGTTTTCCACTCCATCCAAACGCTCGGACAGGTCGCGTGACAAATGGTCTTTTACAAACTTGCTCATCGGTTTATCTCAATCAACATACTGGCGAGCCAGCGACTTTTGTTCAATCGTGTATTAACAAGGCCCGGCCTGATGGCTAGGCAGCCAACAAAACCCCGGGGCTCATCGTCGCAGCCAACGAGATCGACTTGACGTAGTTCCCCTTGATGCTGCTGGGGCGAAGCGTTTCCACAAATTTCAGAAAGGCTTCGATGTTTTCTTTGAGTTGTTCTTCCGAAAAGCTCAATCGGCCCAGCACGGCGTGCACATTACCACCAGTGTCGTTGCGGAATTCGACTTTACCAGCCTTGTATTCAGCAACAGCCTTGGCGACGTCAGGCGTAACTGTGCCGGCACGTGGCGATGGCATCAGGCCGCGGGGCCCCAAGGCTCGTCCCAGCGGGCCAACGACGCCCATCATGTCCGGCGAGGCGATGCAGACATCGAAGTCCAACCAGCCATCGTTGATTTTCTTGGCCAGGTCTTCCTGTCCGACTTCGTCGGCACCGGCTTCGCGAGCCGCATCGGCGGCTGCGTCCTTGGCAAACACGACGACTCGCTGAGTCTTACCAATCCCGTGTGGCAACACGACCGAACCGCGAACGATCTGGTCGGCTTGCTTGGGATCAATCCCCAGGTTCATGTGGATTTCGACAGTCTGGTCGAAGTTGGTGCCGCCAAATTCTTTCAGCACCTTGACGGCCGCATCCAGGTCCACGGGTTCTGCCGGTACCTTGGCAACCAATTCGTTGTATCGCTTGGAACGCTTCATGATAACTCTCGAATAACCAACGCCTCTCGGCGTGAAATGTTTGTCAAAATCTGCCTGCCGCTGGCAAAACCACCCGGGTTAGCCTTCGACTTCAATTCCCATGCTGCGGGCGGTGCCCATGATCATCCGTGTCGCGTGCTCCATGTCGCGAGCGTTCAGGTCTTCCATTTTCTTTTCGCAGATCTCTTCAATCTGCTTCATAGTGACCTTGCCGACCTTGTTGATATTGGGAACACCGGAGCCTTTGGCGATGCCGGCCGCTTGCTTCAACATCGAAGCCGCGGGTGGGCTTTTGGTGACAAATTCAAACGAGCGGTCGTTGTAGACCGTCACGATCACCGGAATGGGAGTGCCGTTGTATTCCTTGGTGCGGTCGTTGAATTGCTGGACGAACTGCCCGAGATTGATCCCGAACTTACCCAACGAAGTACCGACAGGAGGTGCGGGAGTCGCTTGACCACCAGGAATCTGAAATTTTGCTTCGCCCGTAACTTGCTTTGCCATAACTCGTGTCTTCTGTCTTCAAATAGCCAGCAATCGCTGCCTGAGGTTGTTGCTGCCTAAAGTTTTTCTGCGTGCCAGTGGTCCAGTTCAACTGGATTAGGCCGACCAAAAATGTTAATCATCACGATGATCCGCCCGTTGCGTTCATCGATGGAAGAGATCTCGCCTTCGGTGTTTTCGAAGTTGCCTTCCTTGACCCGTACTCGCTCGCCAACTTTGAACGGGATCCCGATCTTGATCTTCTCTTCACCCCCCTCTTCCTGTTCGTCAGGACGAGACGTGACCAGGATCCGCTCAATCTCTTCGGTCGACAAAGGAGCCGGTTTCCCTGCCGCTCCAGTGAAATCGCCAATCCCGGAAGTTTCCCGAACCAGGAACCAGGAATCGTCATTGATTGCCATTTTGACAACCACGTACCCAGGGTACAGCTTTCGCTTGACGACTCGTTGTTTACCGGACTTGGTAAACTCACGGACATCTTCGGTGGGTACCAGGATGTCACCGAAGTAACGTTCCAAGCCCGCCAGTTTGACTCGGCGTTTCAATTGCTCGCAAATGGTGGTCTCGCGGTTCACTTGAACCTTGAGAATGTACCACCGCATCTCAATTTCTTCGTCTTCGTCAGGAACGGACTCCTCGTCGACAAATTCTTCGATCGGCGAAACATTGACCTCGCCTTCATCCTCATCGTCCTCGTCAACCAATTCGTCGGCGGTAAACCCAAACTCATCCACCTCTTCGGCAGGCGCGGCCGCTGGGGGCTGCGATTCAACCGGATCGTCAGTCGAGGCAGCCGCTGGGGCTTCGGACGAAACCTGTGGCTCTTCGGAGGGATCGGGATTTTGTTCGTCTGTAGACATCACTTCCTACCGCAAGCCGATCCACTCCAGCAAACGCCACGCAAGCGAGTCGCCACCGGAATAACGAATACCAATCAGCTCGAACAAAAACGTCCAAGCCGCATCAAAAAAGAACAATGCCGCTGCCAGTGCGAAAATCACGAACATTACGACCACCGAGGCACGCCATAGTTCGGTTCTCGAAGGCCACGAGACCTTGTTCATTTCGGCTTCAACGGAAATCAAAAAATCCGCGAATACCGAGTAGTTCACTAAACGATAGGCAACCCAGGCCAGCACGGCCCCGAGGGCCACCATCACCAGGTAGCTGGAGCTACCCATCCAGGACAGCACTGAAGATCGCTGCAATTCCCAGGCACTCAACAGCCCCAGCAATGCAAACACCAGGAAACTGACCTGCCGAACAATCCGGCCCTGGTTCGGCTTGTACAACGCAACCTTGAACAGCTCAGGGAAGAACCCTGGCCGCTGTTCAGCACTTTTCTGCTTTGCTACCGAACTCATGATTACCTCTATGCAATAAAAACCGGGCAACATCCTTCAGCCCGTCCCGGACACCCGGGAACTGACCAACCAGTCGACTTTCGTCGCCACAGTCAGCCTCCAACAAGCAGGGGCGGAGGGACTTGAACCCGCAACCGCTGGTTTTGGAAACCAGTGCTCTACCAATTGAGCTACACCCCTCCGCATCAACGACCGCCAAGAGGGGGCTTGACAGCCTCAATGGAGACAAATCACCCGCGACGCGACCCAACACGATAAGCAAAATCGTCAAATCGCCAAGGCCAAATCGCGAAATTACTTCGCCATAAAATCACTGGAAAGCGTCGCGAGAGCCCTCGCGACGCTTTTGCCAGTCAATTTTCAGCTAATCTGACGCCGAAACTAGTCGACGATCTTGGTGACAACGCCCGAACCAACGGTGCGGCCACCTTCACGAATCGCGAAGCGAACACCATCATCCATGGCGATCGGCTTTTGCAACTCAACTTCCAGCTTGACGTTGTCGCCAGGCATGCACATTTCTGCACCTTGCAGGTTGGCGGTGCCGGTCACGTCGGTGGTGCGGAAGTAGAACTGTAACCGCTGAAGAATGGGGTGTGGCGACCACCTTCTTCTTTGCTCAGGCAGTAAATCTCAGCTTCGAACTTGCTGTGTGGGGTAATGGTGCCAGGCTTGGCCAGCACTTGACCACGCTGAATGTCTTCACGCTTGACGCCCCGCAGCAGGCAGCCAACATTGTCGCCAGCTCGGCCTTCGTCGAGGATTTTGCGGAACATCTCGACGCCGGTGCAGGTCGTTTTGCGGGGAGCGGCTTCCAGACCGATGATTTCGATCTCTTCGCCGGTCTTGATCACGCCACGCTCAATACGACCGGTAGCAACGGTACCACGACCTTCGATCGAGAAGACGTCTTCGACGGCCATCAGGAATGGCTTGTCGTCTTCACGAGGTGGTTCGGGAATGTAACTGTCAATGGCATCCATCAGTTCGCTGATGCACTTGGAAGCATCGGGATCGGATGGGTTTTGCAGCGCTGGCAACGCCGAACCGCGGACGATCGGGGCGTCGTCGCCGTTGAAGTCGTACTTGCTGAGCAAGTCACGGACTTCCATTTCGACCAATTCCAGCAATTCTTCGTCGTCGACCAGGTCGCACTTGTTCAGGAATACAACCAAAGCCGGAACGTCAACCTGGCGAGCCAGCAGAACGTGTTCCTTGGTTTGAGGCATTGGGCCGTCAGCAGCCGAAACGACCAGGATCGCGCCGTCCATCTGGGCGGCACCGGTGATCATGTTCTTAACGAAGTCAGCGTGGCCCGGGCAGTCAATGTGAGCGTAGTGACGATTGTCCGTCTCGTACTCAACGTGAGCGACAGCGATGGTCACGGTTTTGGTTTCGTCACGAACGGTACCACCCTTGGCGATATCCGAGTAGTTTTTCGCTTCCGCCAGACCCTTGGCAGCCTGAACTGCGAGAATCGCAGCGGTAGTGGTAGTTTTACCATGGTCAATGTGCCCAATGGTTCCGACGTTCACATGCGGTTTTGTCCGCTTAAATTCTTCCTTGGCCATACCTGCTTATTACCTGTCTCTTGTTAATTGAAATTTAGTTGATAACCAAGTTAAAAATCGACCAGACAACCTAAT
>CAZJEK010000232.1:0-9419 GCA_964545005.1 uncultured Pirellulaceae bacterium | reverse complement strand
GCAGCGGCAAGAACAAAACCACCTACAACCAAAGCGTGATTGTGCTGCAGTCACCCAACTTGAGTTGCCCCGATTTTTCGATGCGACCACAGGGCATCCTGGACTGGTTCGGGAGTGCGTTGGGATTACAGGACATTGATTTTGAATCTCATCCCGAGTTCTCAAAAATGTTTGTCTTGCAAAGTTCGAACGAAGAAGCAATCCGCGCGTTTCTTTCTTCCGAATTCTTGACCTTGATGGAATCCAAAAAAGGATACTCCGTCGAAGCGGATCAACAGACGTTGATCTTTTACCGGGCTCGCAAGCGGCTCCAACCGGGTGAAATCAAAGACGGACTGGCTGAAGCCTACGAGATTTACCAGGTGCTGCTGGGCGAAGCTTAGCCTTTCGTAGGAAGGCCGATTCGGCCGTGAACGTGTCGTCCAATCCGGTTGCCTGAATCGTTATCGAGCCGCGCTGGTTCGGAATTACGCTGGCGTGACTGAATCGCCGGTTTTGTTCCGTCGCCGATTCCAAAAATCGCAACTCCATAGGCACATTCCCTGGACGACAAGATAGTTCACAACGATCCAGGTAAACTCCCAGCGACCCGTCAATCGACTGACGACCAGAATGCCAGCGCACCAGGCCGTCGCCAGCATTAACTCCTTGATTCCGAACGACCACGAATCCGGCAGAAAGTTGCTTTCAAGAACCAGATGCAACTGTGGATCGTCAGCGTGACGCAGCATCTTGAGCCCCCCAAAACTTCCCACCAGAAGGGCCAAATGCCAAATCACAATCGACAGTTGATTGCTAACTCCAAAGATTCCCAAGGGGAAAAAACCGATCCAGCCGGTCAAGCCACCGATGCAGACGGCGGTACCTAACGGTGTTAACTGCTTGCTGAAACTCGTCCTGACCGCCCAAATCAAAGGCCAACTCACCCAGCAGACCACGATGAAGTACAGCGGGACAAACGGTACAAACCAGACCAAACCCAGGGCAAACAAAAAGACTTGATCCAGGTTATTAATAACTTCGGACAGCCCGTTAACCCGAAACACATCGACTGCGATCCAGACGAACACAAGTGGCAGCGAGATGGATAGGAATATTAGTCCGGAAATCCCCGCCCCCTGCGAAGCGATCGATAACACCCGCCACGTCGACACGGACGAGTCGGCCGTCGTTAATTTCATCGGCGTGTCTCGATCGTCGTCCATCAGGCAATTCCAGCCAATATGATTAGCGTTGCGTCGGCCACGTCAACTGCGCGACGACAGGACGATGGTCGGATAGTACTGTTTCGTGGACACGGTATTGTTCAAACGACAGCTGGCCACTTTGGATCGCGATCCAATCAATGACGCTGCTGGGATCCATCGTCGAAAACGTCAACTGGGTCTCGTCGGGTAACTGAGTTGGTCGGCTTTCCCAGCCATTGGCAAACAACCGATCCATCGCATTTTTACCGGCTTCAGTTTTTCGAGACTTGGGGAAACCGGTGGGAGTCGAATTGAAATCGCCTGCCAAAATTAGCGGCGTGCCTGGTTCCTGAGTTCCATATTCCAACAACTGATCCAGGGATAGAACCCGGACATCTTCGGAACGATGCGACAAATGCACCGCCGCGACGCGAACGGATTGAGCGGGGCTCAGCTCAATTTTGGCGATCACACCTCGTTTGCAACCAGCCAGCCAATCTTCCCAGCTTCGATAGCTGGGGTAATCGACGGCGCTGGCGTCGGCAATCGGGAATCGGCTCAAGATCGCATTGCCAAACCGAAAGCCACCAGCGCCAATATGAAAATCAAGATTCCGTTGTTCGACACGAAACGGATATTCCGCCAGTCCCGCGAGTTGTGCCGCTTGATTGAGGCCGCCACTCCACATCGAGTCAAAATCGACCTCATTCAACACGACGACATCGGCGTCCAGCTCGCGCAGTAATTGAGCGATCTGCGTGATTCTTTTCCGCTTGGCAGTCCCAGTCTGTGCCCAGTTACTTGTGGCTTGCCCCCTGCCATGAGCGATATTGAAACAGACGATCTTGAGACGTTGGTTGAATGCTCGATCTGGTTCGGCAGGTGATGAAATAACCTTGATCCGATCTGCCAATGCCGAGAAACGACTGAACAAATACGGCCCGAACACAAACGCCAGCAAGGCGAAACTGGCAACGAACGCCCAACGCCATACCCGCCTGCGACGACGGCCGGGTCGCGGCAGATCATCCGCTGGGAGCTGATTCGATTCGCCTGAGGACATGGTTAATCTGTCGCTGTTGAGTTTTCGGGGGATGTAAACTTCGGCTGCCACAAGCCCAGCCCAGCTTGCTGTGCCGATTGCTGGGCGATTCGATAGGCTTCTGCCTTGGCGACTTCCGTGCCATCCCACTTTCCCCAGCCCAGGCGAATCAGCTTTTCCCCCAAATCAAACTCCCGCCCCGATTCATCCAGCACGGTGACGAAAGCAATTTCACGCATGAATTCGTCGCGACGAATCACATCGACGGTGATCTCCTGGCCACGGACAATCCGGAACACATTGCTGCGAGATTTCCAATACCCCGGCTCGCCCGGAGCGGGACAAGTCACTCCCGCCAGCAAAACGTAATGGCGACTTTCGACGCCACCGAATTCAAAGTTGTCGCCTCCCCAAACCCGACAAATTTTCCCGACAAAACGAGCCTCATCCTGCTCCCGAGCCGGTGCTGGCAATGCCCAGCGGTTCACTGATTGGCGACACCCGGCGGAAACCACCAGCAGAAAAAACGCGAACCACAGCAGGTTTTTGTCGTACAGTGGTCGTTCCATCTTGGAGATTCAGGGCCTGGACCGATAGGATGAGACTGCGGGTGATTTCAGAAGCAGGTCAGATTGATTGCCAATTTGACGATATACCAAATTAGATCCGCTCACAAGCAACCGCGATCGATAACCCTTCATGAATGGCACATTCCAGAAACTATTTATTTCCCGCCGCCGGATGATTCCGGCTGGCCTCTTGGTGCTCTGCATTGGGGCCGGACCAGGATTGGCTCAGCAAACCGAACCTGAACTGGAAGCCCCGCGGCCGCATTATCCCAGCCAAAGCGACGTGGCCCGACCGGCCGGCACGCCATCGACAACCTCAACCAACGTCAACAATGATTCCCGGTCGCAAGGCTCGAACCTCGCGATTCCCAGCGGCCCATTGATGCCAGCGGTAAAACCTCGACCGGCTGTCAGCCAGACCACCGATACCGAATTCAATCGTTTCCTTACCAAGCTGGCATTAAAACATTTGCCCGCCGAATTTGAAGAAGACAAGGATTGGGGTCAAACAGCCGAACGCTGGGACGGAATCAAGTTCCGTCGTGACAATGGACGCCTGGAAACTGAGCGACGTCGCAAGACCGTCAATCATGGCACCTGGAAAAAGTACTCGGCCGAACTTGCCAACCCGGCAGAACAGTTTTCCATCGAAATCAAAGATCTTCGCGAACTGCAGGAAAACCAGATTGGGTTCTCCGTCCATTGCGCGGCCAACGTCAATCTGGACGCGCGGCAATCCAAATGGATCAAGGGCATTCAGCTGTACAGCCTGTCAGCTCAAGGTCACGCGCGACTGCGGCTGGAAGTTGAAATGCAGGTCACGATGACAACGGACCCGGGAAAATTTCCGCCCGACCTGGTTTTTCAACCCGAAGCAACTTCGGCCACCATTCATCTGGATGAATTCCGGATCGATCGAGTCAGCAAACTGGGGGGTGAGTTTGCCCAGCAGGTTTCTCGCGCGGTTCGCAAACAGCTGGATCGAAAAATCGAAGACAAACAACAGAAGCTGGTCGACAAGATCAATCGCGAAATCGAAGACAACCGTGACCAACTGCGGGTTCCGGTGGGAGACCTGTTGGGCTCGCAATGGTCCAAACTTTCCGAGCTTCTGAAAACCGACGATGTCGCCCAACGATCTGGTAGCGAATAAAAGTAACCGGCTGTTTTATTCCTGCTCCGGCTGAATGCCCAGGATCTCGTCGATGGATTCTCCCGGCGGCAACTCGACCGGCACCTTGCGTTCCTGTTCGATATCTTCGACAACGCGACTGGGCGCGGTGATCGGTGCAATCTTCAGCTCTCTGGTCGCGATCAGGAACGCAATCAGGACCATGCTTGCCAGAAACAACAGTACCGGGATCATCGGCACTATTTCCAGCAGGAACGGGTCCAGCGAGTACTCGCCAAACAGTTTTGCGTTCACGATGTACCAGTTCAACGATTCCTCAAACGTCAAACTTCGATCCGTTCGGTAAAAGCTACCATATTCGATATGCCGGTGACGACGAAGCTGCCAAATCCCCAGGCTGGCCATGGTTGAAGCAAACAGCAATAGTGCACCGAACACCGTGGTCAACACCACATTCGTTTTCGTTTGCCAACGCGGACTCGCCCAACGGATAAATGCATTGAACAAAAAGATCATCGCTGCAAACCCAAGGCCATACATCAGCTGAATGCCCATCTTCAATATCGAGACGATCGTGACTTCAAAGTCGGGGGAACTGCGGCCCATCCCGGTTGGCCCCATTTCTCCTTCAAACGCCTCCACCCAGGGTCGAACCGCCCAATCAGGAAGCCAAGCCGATGTCAGCCCGATCAACAAACTGGCCAGCGTACACCCCAGCGCACAAGCCAACACAAACAGAAAGCCTCGCCCCACACCCGGCATCAACAACGATTTCACCGAACGCCCTAAGAACGTCGTGGGAAGACTCCGTTGGACTCGGCGTGAGATTCCTGGTTGCTCGCCCGCCATCATGAACCCAATGATCATCCAGTAGTGAGCAACAAACACGCCCAGGATCAGCATCATGTCTGAGAATCGGCCACCGATACGGTAACCCGGCAGTGCCGCCCACAGGATTGCCAGGAACAGCGGCAACTGCAACAGCAGAACCAACCGGACTGGGGTCGATCGATTATCAGCTGGAAAGGAAATCTGGCTGGCCGCAGCAGCCAGCATCAAGCAGGCCGTGCTGCCAATAAACGCCACCCAACCGAATAACACAATCTGTATCAGTGGCGTGGGGAGGCCGGAAAAGAAATTGTCCAGCTGACCGGCATTCCCGACAAACTCATCCACCAAACTCCACCAGCCCAGGTATAACGCTCCCAATCCCAGTACGAAGATGGTCGAAACCGCCATCACGCCAGCCGATGACTTGAAGGCCCCCGCCAACAGCAATCCAAAAATCGTCAACACGATACAACCGAGCACCGCAAATCCCAGTGCCAGCGCGATCGCCCCAAACGTGATCCCTTCCAACATGTAAATAATGGCGATACAGGGGGCCACCACCGACAGGTAGATCACCATCTGCAACATGGCCGTTCCGAGCTTCCCCAGCACGATCTGGTAGGGCTTCATCGTCGTAATGAAGATCAGCTGGATGGTTCCATCTTCATATTCACGCGAAAGTGATCGGTAGGCAGAAAACGGAATGATCACGCACAACGGCAACCCCAGAATCATCAGGTAGGCGTAAAACAGATCGGCGGCGACCCCGTCATAGCGATAGCTGCGATTAAAATCCTGGGACACGAACACCAGAATCGTGACAATCGACACGGCGGCAACTAACAACAAATAGGTTCCAAAAAACTGATAGCTTTTCAGGGACTGCCGGGTTTCCTTGACCGAAATCGAACTGAACCATTCCGCCAGCCAGTTCACTGTCTTCGCGTACCAGCCGGTGGGCGCCTGCGCCAATCGTGGCAGCTCAACTGGCTCGTCGATCGGCCCGGTTGATGTTGGGTTGAGATTGGCCTCGCTCATTGAACTCTCCCACGAGTCACCGACAGAAACGCATCTTCCAACGACTGCCGTTTGCTAAGGAAACCAACGACCGGGATTTCCGCCCGAATCATTTCAGCCAGCAACTGGGCCTGCTGCTCCTCGGTGCCGTCGAAATCAAATTCAAACTCACGGTGAACGTGCCGCGTAATGTTGATTTTGTCATGGTTGGCCAACCAGGTTGCCGCCTGTACCATCCGATCAACCACGATCAGATGGATCTTGCGCACCTTGGCCTGTTCCTCGGTTTGGTCGCGATTGAGGATTTCGTCGACCGTCCCGACGGCCAATAATTCTCCATGTTCAATGATCCCCACCCGGTCACACATTTCGGCCAGTTCAGTCAAAATATGGCTACTGACCAATACCGATTTACCCTCGGCAGCCAGCTCGGCGATCATATTCCGCAATTCGATCCTGGCCCGGGGATCCAGGCCAGCAGCGGGTTCGTCCAAAATCAAAACGGATGGATCATGGATCAACGCTCGCCCCAGGCACAAACGCTGCTTCATGCCTTTGGACAATCCGGTGATTGGCTTGTTGGCCAATCGATCCAGCTGCGTAAACCCCATCACTTTGGTCAGCGCTGCGCGTCGGTCGTTACCTCGCAGACCGTATGAACGGGCAAAAAAATCGAGGTACTCCTGGCAAGTTACAAACGGATAGGTGCCAAAGCCGTCCGGCATCCAACCCAATCGCCGGCGGACGCGATCGGGATCGTCGACGACAGAAAAACCATCCACCCAGGCTTCACCGGAGCTGGGAATATCCAGTGTCGACAGGATCCGCATGCTGGTCGTTTTGCCAGCTCCATTGGGACCGATAAATCCAAAGACCTCTCCCTGGTCGACATGAAACGAAAGCTCATTGACGGCGCGGGTTGTGCCAAATTCGCGCGTCAATCGATTCAGGACGATGGCCGGAACGGTCTGCGACTGGGCCGAGTTAGTATTTACCATGAATCAGATGCAACTTGTGTTGATAGTCATAAGGTTGAAGCATCGGTTCTGCCAGTGGATCCGACTCGACAACCGCGATGAACTCTCCGTCCAATGATAAAAACGTGTCAGGATTGGGCAGCAGTTTGCCACTGACCAGCCACGCGTCACACTCGCTGTAAAAAAAATGCCGAGGCCCGAATAGTTCTTGATCGGACTCAGGACTGAATAGTTTTCGCACGCTGGTCGTCGACTCGGTTTCATCCAGCGGCCTGGCAAGGCCAGATGCACCAGCACTCAGGCTTTCGGCGCGATATATCTGATCGCTGTGCCGGATCAGCATGGTGCGAATATCGGTGTCCAGTTGATTGCGAATATTCAGGTTGCCCGCTTCGTCCAGATTGCCAATCTCAACCCGCATGGCGGTGGCAGCGGGTCGATGCGTGAACACTCGATGAACTCGACGAGCCTGAATCCGTGAATTTCTGAGCCTCACTTTATCGTCCAGGTATTCGTACTCCAGCCCCGAGTCGTTGTTTTCAAAGGAAGGGACCAGGACGCTGGTTCGATCGTCAAACTCGTAATATCGCGGATCATGGCCGCAATAGTAGGCGGCTGTCGCTTGCGTATACGCCATTCCCGTTTCCGGATGCAGCACCGTCAACGTGTTGGCTCGTGCGACTTGTTTGCCATAGTCTGCGACGATTGCGTAACCCAGTATTCCCAGGCAAATCAGCAACGAAAACGGGGGCACCATCAAATACAGGTGCTCCGACAGGCGATCAAACACGCGCAGGAAGACCAGCCCCAGCATGACGGGTCCGACCAGGGTCAGGAACAACCCGACCAGGAACAGAAAGACCGCGACCGGCGGTTCACCCACGCCCTTTAAAGGCGATCCACTGGAATTGTTGTTACTACTCGAATTGGTTGGGAGGATCGGTCCCGATCCACTTGCCTCAACCGCTTGACTCAATTGAGGTAGAGAGAGGCTGTTGCGAGATGCGACGTCCCCAATCGCCCAGACCTGCCCTTTGGCCAAACTGGAAAAAATCATTCGACAGTTTTCCATTGCTTGTTCGCGATCGCCAGCTTTAATCGGCTCATCCATCGGGACCAAATACGTTTGCAGGCGTGCCCCGCTATTTTTGAAACCCCTGTACTTGGTTTGTTGCAGACGCGCCTGATCCCGCCCAATCAATTCTGGCACCAGATCAAACGCATGATCGAGGGTATCGTTCGAGTTAAAAACGACCAGGTCTCCGCCGGCAGCCACCCAGTCGGCCAGCACCGCACGCTGCGAATCCTGCTGGCAAAGCTTTTGAAAATCGGACCAGCCGATCATGATTCGGTTAAACGACATCAAGCCCCGCCAACTTTCTGGCAAAGTCTGCGGATGGGTCAGCGTCCAATTGAGATCATTGCCAATCGTCGAAGCTGGCGCGTTAAGAAATCGCCCAGGAAAAATCTTGGTTATGTCCGGACCACTTTGAGTCGAACGAGCCATTGCAATGCCGCCCCATCCCATGCCACCCGTGCGGCCGCCAAACCGCTCTGACTCGGTCATCCCTCTCCAGTAATAATGGACGCGACCATTCGCTTTCGGCGATTGACTGGAGATTAGTAACCAACTCGGTTCGACAATGCCACCTGGCATCACTCGATTGGGGATCCATGAGGAATCGAAATGTTCAATGGCCAAATCTGACGGATCGTACTTGCCGTTGCCTCGCCCCTGCTCAACCAACACCATCAACGAACCGTACGTACTCTCGGTAACACCGTTTTCCGCCACTACTTCGACTTCAATGCTGGTCTTTCCAGCCGGAAGAACGAACCGACGTTGGGTTATCGAGGCGCTGGAATCCCAATTGAATCCGTACTCGCTCCGCAGGGACACCGTAAACGCTTCATCCACAGCTTTCGCCGCCGCTGGCTGTCGCGTCATTTTGACTCGGAAGGAGTTATTGCAAACGATCGCGTCATTGCTGACCAGCGACGCGATCTCTACCTTGAATCCCGCGATGCCCGGAGGCACCGAATTGGGGCGGGTCACAACGACCTGCGCTGATGCCGACAAGACACTAATCGCCAACGTCAACAGCGCCAGCAACAAGGTGATTGGCCGCGGCCAACCAAGGTCATTCAATGGTCGGTTCACGACGTCGGCTCCGATTCACTGGCCACCGACACCGGCTTGGGCGACTGCCTCGACCCGACCGAAAAGACACTCGACAACACCAGGCCCAGCCAATACACCGCCGCCAACGCCAATGGCATGATCGCCACGAACACCAACGATCCGCAGATCAGCAAAATTGGCAACAACGCGCCGCGGTAGGCACCGGCAAGGCACACCACTAACAGCGAGACCACAATCAGTGCCAGCAAGATCTGGCGCAAAGAAAACTGGGGAATCATCAATCAGCCATTGTCTGAAAAGTCCATTGAAAGCGAACGTCATCGTAGAGCATCCCGGCGACACCCGCAATGAAATTGTCATCGGCGGGGAAGTAGCTTGGGCCATTGGCGCCATTGGCCCGAGTGGCAAGGCTTTCGGCGAACGCCGAATCTTCCACTGCGATCACGGCCGAATCGGCCATGCTACAAAACTTTCGCGGAGAGGCTGACATTTTTTGAGATCAGTGTTGCGAGTTAAAAAAA
>CAZJEK010000231.1:0-9420 GCA_964545005.1 uncultured Pirellulaceae bacterium | reverse complement strand
GCACCCGGTTTTGCAAACCCGGAATCACCCGCAGCGCGTTCTCCGAATAGACCTTTTTCAACACATCATCTGGAAGACCAATTCCATAGATCCTCCACATCCCTTGTGGCGGCGGACTTTTCTCACTGTAAGGGAAATACTCGTCAAATGTCTCCAGGAACCGCCAATAGTATCGCAACCGCTGCTCCGGGAACGGACCATCGGTACCAAACATGATCCGGTCCTGATACTTCAAAAAGAACTTGCGAGCCGTGTACGGCTGGCGTCCCAACTCATTGATCCGGGATGAAATCTCGACCATCAAGTTGGGATACTTGTCCAACCAAGCCGCCACGACCGACAGGTCTTCGCTGTTGTTGGCAACGTGGGCTCCGATAAAGGTGGTTTCCGGATGCCGGCTGACAATCCGATTGCGAGCGGACAATAAATCTTCACGCGCGGGAAATTCGGGCCCGTGGAAACTCCAATCCGGATGCCGGCTGAGCTCTTCCCAGCGTTCATTGTTGGCGTCGACGGGTTGAAAAAAAGCCACGGGATCGGCGACGTGCATGATCACTGGCAACTTCAATTGGCCGCACTTTTCCCAGATCGGATCGAACTGCGGATCGTCGATTTTGATCAGATTCCCTTCGCGATCCTTCACCCCCAAGCCGAACGTTTTGAACAACTTCAAACCCAAGGCACCTTTGCGCTTGGCGACAACCAATTGCTCGACACTGGTGCGAACAAAATCCGGTTGGTTGACGGCAAAGCTGTTCGGGTCATCCCGGTTTTCGGTTTGCAGAAAATCGAGATGAACGAAGAAACCGATCTTGCCGGCAAAGGGTTGCAGGAACTTCAAATGCTCGTCCTCGGCACCCAGCGGCGCGTCGAAACTGATCGCGTACGCCATGTTATTGCGATCCATCACATCAACGTATTTCTTCAACGCCTGCTGGTCGCCTTTGAGTCGAAAGCCAAAGTGATTGTGAATGTCGATGACCGGAAACTTGGCTTCCGTCAAATTGGTTTGCGAAACCTTGAGTGCTGGCGCGGGATCGTAATCCCGCAAGGACGGATCGGAGGATTCCTGTGCCATCGTTGCAGCAGGCACCAACGCTCCACCGATCATCAGCGACAGGCATGCCGCCCAGAACAGGATGCTACCAACCAGACGATCGCATTTTTGAAGACATCGATCGCTGCGCTGCCGTTGCATGATAGAGGTATTACCGGTGTCGATTTCACATCTCCTCTCGCTTGGTCGGCCCCAACTCTTCGACGATCATTGCCCGCAAATTTTGAACGACGTCTGGGTGCTGATCAGCAACATTGTTCTTCTCATAGGGGTCTTCTGTCAAATCAAACAACTGAGGTCCTTTGACGTCGCGCG
Organism: uncultured Pirellulaceae bacterium; assembly: GCA_964545005.1. Lineage (GTDB taxonomy): Bacteria > Planctomycetota > Planctomycetia > Pirellulales > Pirellulaceae > Mariniblastus. The sequence goes on along the minus strand of CAZJEK010000231.1, from coordinate 8,048 downwards.
GATGAGTCGATTGGTAACGATTGACTTCCCCATCAAATGTCAACAGCAGCTTCCATCGCCCCTTGATGCACCAACGATACAGCAACGTCGCATCCGGATTTTCCAGATCAGCCACATCATGAGCAAAACTCTCTCCAAAAATAGCATTGCGAGGAATCGCTTCACCTGTCGAAAGGTACGGGCTCAGGTCCATGCCAGGCAAACCCTCTGGCGGTTTCAGTCCGGCAGCAGCCAGTAGCGTCGGCATCAGGTCCAACGAGGTACACAATTCAGGCCGATCGGCGGGCTTCCAATGCTGCGGCCAGCGGAACATGATCGGCGTGCGGATCCCGCCCTCATAGGCCGTCTGTTTGGAACGCGGCGCATAGCCCCGTTTATCCGGGTTCTGAATCCAGCCGTTGTCGCAAACGTAGACCACGATGGTATCATCGGTGACACCCAGATCGTCGATCTTCTGCAACAACTGACCGCATGTTTCATCAAACCACTCGCACATCGCGTAATACTTGGCGACTGTTTCGGGGAGTTGCTGCTGCTGGTACTTTTTCAGAATTCGATCCGGCGGCGTGTGTGGGGTATGGGGCAGAAACGGCGCGTACCAGACAAAAAATGGCTGCTGTTGTTCGACCGCCCGTTCCATGAATTGCTGGACGGGCTGCATACCTTCCCGGCCAATCTTCAAACCGTCATCGCCATGCCGGCCTCCCGGCTGAGGGAAACCACGGGTCATGCCGTCGGTAAACCCACCTTGTTTGAAGTTGCCTTCCCACCATTTCCCGGACTGAAAACTGACGTAACCGACTTCGGCCAGGGCGCGAGGAAGCGTCTGGTAACGGTCGATGTTGTCGATTAACTGTTGCCGTAATTGTTTGTATTTCTCGCTTCCACGCTGAGTCCCCTTGGCTGACGGATCGTTGCCGGTGATGCGATGTTGATGGGCGTAACGCCCAGTGATCATCGACATCAACGACGGCCGGCACAGTGCAGTCGGAACATACCCCCGGCGAAACAGCACGCTTTGGCTGGCCAGCTGATCCAGATGCGGCGTCTTGATCTGCGGATGATCCATGAACGAATAATCGGTCCAGGCTTGATCGTCCGAAATGATCATCACGATGTTGGGGTGATCTTGCGCACGCGCCCGGAATGAACCGGCAACAACGGTCAACAGCGTTACAATCAGGATCAACGGAGTTCGCATAGCAACCTTTCTCATGGGGAAGCGATGGAATCCATTGTAGTAGGTAGTTGGGGTCGGTGTCCCCCGTCGCAAGCCAGTTTCGTTCGACTCGCGGAGATCGACACAAAAGGTCTGTGAGCGTAGGAAAGTCGAACAGAACCCGTTCCTTGAAAAATCATAAAGAAAAAAACCGCGGAGGCGCAGAGAACGGAGAGCCGGCACAAATGTAAAGGGATCTTTGCGCGTCCTCAGCGAACTCTGCGCCTCTGCGTCTCTGCGGTAAGCTCTTCGCGCTGGACGCCTTCGCGGATTGGCTGACGTTTTTTGGCAATGCCGGAAGTAGCTTGCGCCATTGGCCTGAGTCCGCACCGTTTTTGCCTAGCTTTCAGTTTTCTCCCGCGAACACGGCCGAATCGGCCATGCTACAGAACTTCCTTGGAGCCAAAGGCAATACTACTCTCGCGGCGGATCGGCTTGGCGGATCACTGAACCGTTGTCCTCGGACATCACCAGGATCGAATACTCCCGGATCCCGTCCAGTGAACGATTGCTCTGCGAAACGTAATCGAATCGGCCACGCAAATCGGTGTAACCGTCCTTGTGGAACCGCTCACTGCCGTCGTTCATGCGAGCGTAAACCTTGACGTAGCTCTTGGACAATGGCTTGCCGGTTTCGTCGTCGATGACCTGTACCTGGCCGTAGTTCTCGGCCAACTTGACGTCCAACGAATGAGCGTAAAACGGTTGGCTGCGAACCTGGTCGCCCGCCACGACTTCGATCAACACGTTCTTGTTCCGCATCGAATCAGGAATCTCCAACTCGACATTCCCCTTGCCCGCTTCGTCCGGTTTCAGTTCCAGGGCCATGGTCTGATTTGGTCGGATCATTGAGAACCCATCTAACTCATCCTGGGCAAACGGGTTACGACTGAACAACAGTTCGATATCCATCTCGTAGAAATTGACATCCACCTGCTTTACATTTTGGAACCGAAGCTTGGCGACGCCAGCAGCAATCTCCAGGTCGATCGTTTCTGCTTTGGCGGCCAGCCTGGTTTGCTCCTGCATCGCATCGTCATCGTCAGTTACCTGATTCTCGCCACCTTTAATCTCATCGACCTGGGCCAGAATCGCCTGGAACCGTTGCTGCCAGTGCTCGACGGGATAGTCGGCCCAAACGGCTGCTTTGACGGCCGCGGCTTCCGGTTGTTCGCGGTAGAAATCCAGGTAGGCGTCGCAATAGTCGTACTGGATCTTGAACTCGATATTGTCCCGGCTGACTTTACCGAAATGATCCAGTGCCGATTCGATTCGATCTTGCAACAACAGGTAATAGGTCATCACCAGGTGATCGTCGTCACCCAGCTCTCGGTGCTGAGCCAAGACAGCCAGCAGGCTCTGGTACTGAGCGTAAAAGTCCGGGTTGAGGATCTTTCGCTGCGGCCCCAACTGGTGAGTTCGAGCGTTGATCAGCGGCCAGTATTCCTTGTGCCAGTACCAGTCCCGCGCGACCGGATCCACGGTCAGCAGTTCACTGTCAAACTCAATTCCCACGTTATTGGTAATCGCGTTGTCGTGAGTCAGATACTCGCGGATCGTCGCCACATCGTTGTGCTCGATTCCGTAGGACCACAATACCTCGCTGTAGACATAACGGTTTCTCAACACGTTGACGATCAACTTGAAAAATCCCTGGTCCTTCATGCGGAAGGCAATCTTGCTCAAATCCAATCGCTTGACGTTGTGGCTATTGAGGAAATCGATCACCTCGTCGTCGCTGCCGTTTTGCGAAACAAACTCCCAGGACTCTTTATCCAATTCGGCTTGGCGATCCACGACGTGGAAATTGGTATTGTCGGCCACCGCCAGCACCTGCTGTTTGGCTGACACGTGAGCTGGATAGTGTTGGAAATCACCTGCGGTCGGGAAGTAGAAGTAATACTCAAACGTTTTCGTGCTGAACGCATCCAGGTCCAATTGAATCGTGCGGGTTTCCTGCGAACCGCTGCAGGAGACACTACCGCGCGGAATCTGAATCAGCAGTTCGATCGCTCGGGGCGTCGACGTTGGATTGGTGATCACGACTTGTCCGCCGTACAGCGTGTGAGCCAGGAATTCTTCCGAGACAAATTTGTCGTAGCGAACGCCATCTTCATGACGATAGCGATCGTTCTTCTGGAAGAAGTTTTCGCTGACCAGAATTTCGGTATTGCCCCGGTTCAGCACCGCGTCTCGAACTTGCTGATGCAGCACAATTGCCGGTCCACCCGCCTTGAACGTCATCGAGTTATCAACGAATTCGATTTCATTCTCGGGAGACTTCAGCGGCAGGTCCAACACCGACAAAGCAAACATCGCCTCGGTAAAGGTCCGGCTGGCTTCGGCAAAATACGGCGACAGAAATGCACCCTGATCGTGTTCGGCATAGTCTCGCCAGAACTGGTTGATCGGAACCAGTTCCGGAGTGGCCTGGTTCGGTTGCAGACGATAATAGTTGCTCTCGATCCACTCTTTGGTTGGTTGCAGGCGGCGATAGAGTCGCTGTAGTTCCTTACGAACCAAGGCGAGATCGCCGGGATCGCCGGCGATAGTAATGGCGCCGGATTCTTCGTCTTCGAGTACTTGCTGAGACTGTTGGATGGAAAGCCTGAGGGAATCCGCAGCTCCATCCATGTCAAATTCAACGCGACGTTCCCCGGAAAAGTTTCTAGACCACTCGTTCCCCCCTCTTCCCGCCAGGTTCTTTCCGTTCTGGAAATACAACTCAGCTTTTTTGTCCGCCGAAAATCGACCACGGGCCGGAGCTGCTTTTTCGGCAGCCGGTGGTAGCATCACCGCAGGTGCTCCAGCAGGAGCATCCGATGCGTATCCCTCGCCAGCTCGCCCCCCGCCACCGCCACCCAATCCGCCACTGGGACTCGGACGAGCCTCTCCCAGCCGGTTGACTCGTGAACCCAATTGAGGCAGGTTTCGCGTCTTGGATTCTAATCGGTCCATCAGCTCGACCTCATTCATACGCTCCAAAACCTCGGTTTGTGTTGCGTCGATCCCCAAGGCGGTGATTCCGAAATCGTAATAGCGATCAATCTCTGCTCGAGGCGTTGGCGACACCAGGTAGGACTCGCGGATACTGCGAACGATATCATTGCGACGCTCTCGCAGGCGTTGAGCCAACAGGATTCGCTCGACGGTATTCAATCGCGCGAAATGCCATGGCTGGGTATAACCTTCCAGGTCGGATCCCAACAAATAGTGATCCATGAACGTCCGAGCCCGCTTGTTCTGCAGATGCGGAAGAACCACTGACTTGAAGAACTCAGTGTCTTTCTTGAACAGGAAAAAGTTCAACTCGTGGCAAGCGTGTTCGGAGTACAGCTTGCGCTTCTCGGCGTCGTCTTTTTCCAGCCAATCCAGTACGAACCGGAACGTGGCCAGGTGCTGGTGATTGCCCAGCGTCTGCAAGAGAGTATAGGCATCGGCCAAATCGTCGTATTGCTGGAATTTGGCCGAAACCAGATCATCCACTTTGATGGTGTCACCGGCACGAAGCATTTCGGTCTGCTTGGACTGAGCGTAATGCTTCTCCGGATCGAGTGCATTGGCCAGGCGGGCATCGCGCGGTTTGAGCGGTGCGACATCGAAGCTGATGTTTCGCTGTACCGTTTCAAACGCGTTAGCAGCGATCACTCGGATATGCTGCCCATTACCCAGTTTTTCGCGATCGACCGTCACAATACCGGCATCGTTAGGTTTCAGATTCAACAAGACTACCGAACCATCGCCCAGATAATTCAAGTTGGCGAAATCCGTATTTCCGGCCGCTTGACGTTTCGATTCCCGTGCCCGGCTGGAGGCTTGATCTTCTTCAGCTCCCGAGCCGCTGAAATCGTCACCCTTGTTGGCATCCTGAGCATCGTTGCTGGTGTCGCGAACGTCCCAGGGATTGAGCAACAGCGATGGTCGCTGCAGCATGTTGCCGGGATACTTGGCCGCATATTTGCGACGCAGGATGTACTCGTATTCTTCTCCGATTTTTCGCCCTTCGAGGTAGACCGAACGTCGGTCTGCGGGACGTTGCAACCACGGCTCGAACCGACTTAGCGGCGCCATTTCCTGGTAGGTATCAAAGGCCGGCAGGTAGCGAGTAGCAATCACATGCACGCGGGTATCGTCGGTGGCATTCTCCAATTCAATCCGCACTTTTTCATTGTTGCCGCCAATGGCAGCCAACTGCATCCGTTTCTGATTGGCAAGTTGCAACTGGCGAGCCGGAGAAACCAGGGCCTGTCCGGCTCGCTTCCCAGCGGATACTCGAATCAATACGCTGTGGCGATACTGACCATCGGCTGTCGTGACCGGTGCTCGCAATTGCAAGCGGAAATCACCGGGAGGCAGCGCTGAAATCCGGACCAGGCCTTTTTCGATCGAAACCGATTCGATCCAGTCTTGGACGAATTGGCCGCGTCGGATTTCCAACAAGGTCACGAACTCGGGACGCACGTCACCGATGCCAGCCGGAGCCGGAATTTCGATCGCTTGCCCTGTCGCAATGTGAATCGTCTGGTTGTAAGTCTGATCCTGAGTCTTCAGCGGCCAGGTTTTCTTCGTCCCGGCGGTCAAGTTGGCGGACACGTATTGCACGTTTTCCAATTGGCCCAGCTGGACCATGCCATTTTCGTCGGACTGCAGATCTGTGTAGACCTCATCCTGAAAACCATCGACTTTCAACGAAACGCGGACAGCTTGGCCGACGCGTTGTTCACCACTTTTGCCCAACACTTCGATCCAGTAACCATCACGACTGGGGATTAAATGCAAGTCCTGGATCATGTCCGATTTGTCGATCGAATTGATCGTATAGGACTGGTTGGCGGACAGGGTTTCGGTCTGCCCCGTGCTGACATTCTTGATCGTCGCGGTCAAAGCAAAATTGATCTGATGCAGTCGGGGTGGCACCACAAATTCGCAAGCTGTTTCCTGATTGTCCTGAAGCTCGAAATCGGTTTGCGTGTTTTCGGCCGAGATACCATCCAGGTTGGTGGTCGAAATCACCAGCTTGACATCCTCCAGCAGTTTGACGGATGCCGGCACACTACCGGCCACGTCCAGCGAAGGCCGAATGATCAAGCGAGCCCGATTGCCACGGGTAAGCGCTTCACGATCGACCGTCATGGCTGCTTTCAACTGGTAGGACTCCGACTGGTGAAACAGCGTCTGCATGCAGCTGAAATCGCCTTGCGTCATGATTGCTTCCACTGGCCCGGGCTGGGTCGAAAATGGAATCATCACCTGACCTTGGTCATTGGGTCGATACCGACGACCGGCCAGCCAGATCGTGGCGTCCTTGACCGGTTGGGCGTCTTGATCGATCACGGTCAGCTGATGCCCGGCGGCAGTCAATTGATCGATAAACTGCAATCGCCCTTTGCGGATCAACGCCCGGCTGCTTTTTCCACCGGCAATGAAATCGATCACATACACGCCGCGTTTATCCAATTCAGGGAACTTGAACTGGTGGCGTTTTTGAATCGCGGGAGGTTGGTCAAACTGATGCGTTTGTTCCCAGTTGGCAACCAGGCCATCGAGCGTAATGTCGGTATCGATCTGCCGACCGTATTCGCGGTAGTAATTCAGCGTATTGATTTCAAATACTTTAATGATCAGATTGTCGACGTTTTTGATATCCAGCGCCAATTCGACTGGGGCATCGACATCAAAGTATTCGGGATTGGTGGAAGCGAATTTCAAGTCGACGCGTTCCAGCAGCGCCTTGTACTGTTCCGGGGACAGCATCGAAGCCCATTTTTCGACATCGCCCAGGCCAGCCAGAATTTTGGCTTCGGCAAATTGCTGCTTCAGAAACGTATCGCGAACGTAAGGTTCAAACTCGCGATAGCCGTCGGCGTCGCGGAGAAAATGCTGCAGGTAGGCTTGGACCAACTGGTCATCGGAACCAATCGGTCGCAGCTGTGTCGCTCCCGAATAATCCTGCCCCAATTGGACCAGGTGAGAGTTGGAGCGAACATTGCGGACCCACACCGGGTTGACGTAAAAGGCATTGCGAGGCAACTTGAGATAGGTCATGAACCGTTCCCGATCGAACCGTTCCTGTTCCAGGTCCAACGCCAGCCAACGATACAACACATTGGCCTTTAACGAATTGAATGTTGGATCCAGTGGTTCGACAAATTTCCATAGCCGTTGGAGGTACTCACGATGCGCTGCGACATCCAGCCGCCAGGCAACGTCATTGGAGGGAGCCAGCTTGGACAGGTAAGTCATCACGAAATCATTTTCTGACTTCAGTCGAGGCCGGAGGCCTGCCAGTTGATCCAGTTGTTTCAAGGTCAGCGCGCGATGGATCGGCAACTGGCCAAACTCGCGGGCGTCGCGTTCGTTCAACTCTTGATGAATCAGCTCCACCAACCCGGGAAAATCGGGCAGCGTCAATCTCTCGAGCAACTGCTTGCGTTGGGTTCGGTTAAGCGACTTGCCCGCCAGTTCGCGGAGGCCAGGATCGGAGATTTTTTCCAGCCCCGAATGCGACAACGCCTGGGCGAGTAGGCGCTGGGGATCAATCAGATTCTGGTCCAACGCGGTGGGCAACTGTCGTTCGGCAGTCGGAATTTCGCGTTGATGATTGAATCGCAGGTTCAGTTTTTGCTTGAGATAGGCCAGTGTGTCTTGCGGCGACCGGGTATATTCCAGCAACATCTGCCGGTTGACGATTTGTTGATACAGGGCCGACTCGCCGAACCGTTTTTTCCAAGGTTCCAGCATCGCATCGACGCGATCGAGCTGTCGCTGGTTTTGATAATGCAGGCAGTGGTAGTAATAATAGGGCTCAGTGCCGGGAACGAGCTGTTTG
>CAZJEK010000230.1:2213-9466 GCA_964545005.1 uncultured Pirellulaceae bacterium | reverse complement strand
CGGTGAATCGTGCCACCGTTCATGTTGACGGTGATCAAATAGCGATCGGTGGCAGCGTCATGCAGTGACCCGATTTTGACAAATTAGGCCTGAACCTCTGCAGCTTGCAGGCCGCTATCGGCTTCACCCGGATCCTCAGCACCAGGTTGATCCGAATCGGCCAGAGCTGAATCGGCCGAATCGCCGGCGTCATCGGTAGCTTTCTGGTCCGCAGCGGTTTCGTCCTGGATGGCAGCGGAATCCTCGGACTTGTCCAGCCCTTCGTTTCCAGCTTCACCGTTCTGGGCTTCCTGCTGGGCGACCTGTTCCTGTGGATCAGGCTTGGGCCCATACATTTGTTGCAGGAACAACGCCCCCATCATCAGCGACGTCGACAGGATAATAAACGTAAAAGCTCTTCCGTTACTCACTTGATTTGCCGACCTTTGGCTCCAGAACGCGGTCCGATTCGAGAAGACGGGATGGATGGTTGATTGTCTATTTCGGTTACAGGTAGCCCAATATTGTCGAATCATTCGGATTTTTTTGGAAGGGGGCTATCCTTGCCGATACGCATATCGCTGGATAAGCTTTGGCGATGAACGATGCAACGTCGCCAATGGCGGGCGATTCAACGCGTCAACGGCTGCTGGACCTGGCTGACCAGTTTTCCCAGCAGCCCGATTTTCTGTCTTGCGTTCAATCGCTACAGCAAGGCCAGTCGGTAACTTTCGACTCGGTCTGGGGTTCGTCCTGCGCGCTGCTGGCTGCCGCACTCTCACAACACGTGCCGCAGCTGTTGATTGTCGTTGACGACCCGAAATCGCAAGATCTGGTACTGGACGACCTGCCCACCTTTTTCGAGGGACTGACGGAGCGCTTCCCGGCCCATTTGCCTGGTGGAATGACGGCCCAATCGGTCGATCTGGAATATGGTGACCGACTCCGCTTGATCAAATCGCTGGCCACTGGTGACGCCGGCAACGTGATCGTGGCCACCGTGCCGGCACTGCTGCAGCCAACCCCGTCGCGAGATGCCATTTTCGGCCAGTCACGAAAAATGACCGTCGGCGGCCAGCTGGACATCGAAGACTTTGTGCAATGGCTGCTGGAAAATGGCTACCACCAGACTTCCGCCGTCGAATTGCCTGGCGAATTCTCCAACCGGGGCGGGATCATCGACGTCTACGCCACCGATTGGGAGGGCCCTGTTCGGATCGAGTTGTTCGACGATGAGATTGAATCCCTGCGGCAGTTTGATCCGGGCTCACAACGCAGCGTCGAAGAGCTGCGGGAAATTGAAATCACGATCGTCAACCAGCAATCGGTGGCCGACGGCAACCTGTTTGAGTTCGTTTCTGATAGCGCCGTCGTGCTGCTGGTCGAGCCGGAAAAACTGGCCGAAGCGGCTCAACGTTTTATCGAACGCAGCCCAGAACACGAACGACTTTTTTCCTGGGACGCGGTCAACCAGCAATGGGCTCGCCTGGCCCTGGCATCGGCTAACCAGGTCGCCGGTGGTTACCTGGGAACGACCTGGCAACTACCGGTTGAGTCCGTGGAACAATTCAGCGGCGACATTGGTGACTTGAAAATTCAGGTCGACCGCTTGGCACGCGATGCGACTGGCAATCCATCCGAACTATTTGTATTGGCTCGAACGGAAGGGGAGATTCCTCGCGTCGACGAAATTCTGGCCTCGACTGCCGTTGCCAAAGACCAGCGATTGCATCTCGGACTCGGTTGCGTTCACTCGGGATTCCGGATTCGCACCATCAATACGGTACTGGTCGGCTGTGACCAGATGTTCCACCGCACCGAGCTCCGTCGCACCGGACGTCGCAAACTCAGCAAAGCGATCGACAGTTTTCTCGATCTGCGACAAGGCGATCTGGTAATCCATTTGGCTCACGGCATCGGTCGTTTCCGCGGCCTGAAAATGCTTGATAAGGAAGGCCAGCTAACCGAACACCTGGAATTGGAGTTTTACGGCGGCACGAAACTCTACGTGCCCGCCTCCAAAATCGACCTGGTGCAGAAGTACGTTGGTGGAACCAAAACCCGCCCCGTGCTGGCCAAGATCGGCGGTAAATCCTGGGCCAAGCAAAAAGCTAACGTCGAAAAAGCGATCACGGACCTGGCCGCCGAAATGATCGAGCTACAGGCTCAACGCAATGGTCGGCCTGGCATCGCGATGAAACGGGATACCGAATGGCAACATGAATTCGAGCAATCGTTCCCGTATCGCGAAACCCCCGATCAACTGACGGCCATTGAAGCCATCAAACAGGACATGCAAACGGCTCAACCGATGGACCGACTGCTGTGTGGTGACGTGGGGTTTGGCAAGACCGAAGTCGCGATGCGGGCCGCTTTCAAAGCAGTTGAAAATGGCTATCAAGTTGGCGTTCTGGTTCCGACCACCGTGTTGGCCGAACAACACTTTAAAAACTTTCGCGAACGGATGAGCGAATTCCCGCTGGACATTGGCAAACTCAGTCGCTTTTGCACCCCAGCCGAAACCCGCGAAACCCTGGAGGGCTTGGCCAATGGAAAAATCGACATTGTCATCGGCACGCATCGACTGGTTTCCAAAGACGTCAAGTTTTACAACCTCGGCCTGGTCATCGTCGACGAAGAACAACGATTTGGTGTCGAGCACAAGGAACGACTGAAATCACTGCGCAGCTCGGTCGACCTGCTGACGATGTCCGCAACGCCGATCCCGCGAACGTTGCACATGTCGCTGGTAGGTGTGCGAGACATTTCGAATCTGGAAACGGCCCCAGCCGATCGGTCAGCGGTCGAAACCAAAGTTCTGCGGTACAACAACAAAGTCATCCGCGATGCGATTTTGCGTGAACTCAATCGCGGCGGCCAAATCTATTTTGTGCACAACCGCGTCCACAACATCAAGAACATTCAGCATCGCCTGCAACAGCTGGTACCGGAAGCAACGTTTCGTTTCGGCCATGGCCAAATGAACGAACGCGATCTGGAACAGGTGATGGCAGACTTTATCGCCGGCGAATTCGATGTCCTGATCGCAACCACCATTATCGAAAGCGGACTGGACATTCCCAACGCCAATACGATCTTCATCAACGACGCCGACCACTATGGGCTGTCGGATTTGCACCAATTACGGGGCAGGGTAGGGCGGTTCAAAAATAAGGCCTACTGTTACCTGTTGATCGAACCGCATAAGCACCTTAATCCGACTTCGGCCAAACGCCTGCAAGCCATCGAAACGTTCAGCGAAATGGGGGCTGGCTTTCAGATTTCGATGCGGGACCTGGAAATTCGCGGAGCCGGTAACTTGCTGGGCACGCAACAGTCAGGGCATATCGCCACCGTCGGCTACGAACTGTATTGCCAACTGCTGGAGACGGCGGTTCGGCGTTTGAAACACCTGCCGGCCAAGATGAACATTCAGGTCGAAGTTGACTTGCCCATCGCGGCGTACCTCCCCGACGATTATGTTACCGATCGCCGTCAAAAGATCGATCTTTACCGTCGCATGACCCGGTTTGACCATTTTGACCAGGTTGCCGAAATGGAAGACGAATTGCGAGATCGGTTTGGCAAACTGCCTCCACCGGCCAAACGGTTGGTGGCTTTGGCGGATTTGAAACTGGAGGCCGCTATCTGGCGGATCCACACCATCACCCTGCAGGACAAGTACCTGACATTCAAGTTTCACGATCACGCCCGGTTTGCCCAGCTTGCCAAACAACGAAAAATCATTCGCGTGATCGACAACGAAACCGCCATGGTGACACTGAAAGATACCGCGATCAGCCCCGACAAATGGATCGCATTGGTGAAATCGCTCTTGCAGCCACCCAGCTGATTTTTCTATCGTCGGCCAGCTTATGTTCGCATTACTTGAGATTGGCCAGACATGATTCTTCAGGGTTCCCGTTTGCTTACCGGTTTTATCAACCGCGTTGCAGTCGCATCATTGGCGCTGGCATATCTGATCGGTACTCCCGGCCCAGCCGCCGGGTTCCAGGAACCTGGTGCGAAGTCAACACCCGATCCCTATTTTCAAGGATCAACCAATTCGTTGAAGATTCCTGTTGAGCCTCAACGGCCGCAGGACACAACGCCAAAATTGCAACCGATTGCTCCCAAGTCGAATTCCTGGTCGCCACCACTGACACCAATTCCGGTAGCGCCTACAAATCAGTTGCCGCCGCAAACGGAACTCGATTCCTTTAACGACTTGAAACTGCCTCCTCCGCGACAAGCTGCCGACGCCGGTCAGCGAGTGGCCGATGGCCGCAACAATGACATTGGCGGAGGCGACTTCAGTCTCGACCCATCAACCGCCAAACCTTTATCTTCGCCATCGATCATCCGCCGAAAACCGCTTGATCAACCTGAATCACAGCAGCCAACCCAACCGATTTCGACGACCGCTGAAACCCCGGCTGTCTCCAGCAACGAGCCTGAACTGGAAGCGTTTGAACTGGGCAAGGTGTTGGCGCTCGTTGGTGGTGAGCCAATTTTTGTCGGAGACTTGATGCTGGAAGTCAACCAGATGATCGAAAAATTCATGCCGACCGCACCTCGGTCGGTCAAGACTCGCGAAGCCAAAAAATTGATTCCCCGCGTCCTGCCCAAACACGTTGAAGCCAAGATCCTGTTTCAGGGAATTGTGCAAGGCATGCCCGCTGAGTTTCAGGAGAACATCGACAGTGTCATTGAGCAGGCGGGCGAGGAATTCGACAACAAGGCTTTGCCGGGCATGATGGAAGCCGCGGGTGCCAAAACGACCGGTGAGTTTGACGCTCAACTGCGAGCCCAGGGTTCCTCATTGAGGAAATTGCGACGGTCGTGGAGCGTCGAACAGTTGACGCGGCACTTTGTCGGTCGCAAGCTCTCCTCCGTCAAGCCACCAACCCATCAGGAAATGCTGAAACAGTATCGGGCCAATTTGTTTACTTATGACATTCCCGCCAAAGCCAGATGGGAACAGGTCATGGTTCAATTCAGCAAAACGGCATCACGAGCTGAAGCGAAACGCAAGATCGCCGATATGGGCAATCGAATTGTTAACGGGGCCAACTTTCAATCGATTGCCAAAAAGGAATCGGACGGTTTCCGAGCCGACGAAGGCGGTCAACACGACTGGACGACTCGCGGCGCTTTGGTCCTGAACGAACTGGACGAAGCCATTTTTTCGCTGCCGATTGGAAAACTCTCAGACATTATCGAAACGGAACAGGGATTTCACATCGTTCGGGTGATCGAGCGTAACGAAAAAACCAGAACACCGTTTCTTGAGGCCCAGGTTGAAATCAAAGAAAAACTGATCACGGAAAAACGACAAGCCGCATTTGAAGAATTGCTGACGGAGTTCAAACGCGATATTCCAGTGGAGTATTTTGACGATTGAGAATTTCAGACTTCAGATTTAAAATCTGGAATCTGAGATCTCATCACCGGTATCCATTCTGCCTGAGGTTACCATGCCGGTTCCCAACCAGCACGCGCAGTCGATCTTGCAACGGATCATGGCCGGTCGCTCGCCCGACGAAACACTGCAACGGCTATCGCCGCGCAGCCATCGCGAAACTCCGCTGCCACCGCGGCTGACCGCCACCACCGACCACTCGTCGGCCGCGCTGCAACAGCGTCGCGAACTGCTGGCCGGGCAAGGGATCTCGACCAGTCAACTGGCCGGCGAAGGCGCAGAAATTGATCCCGAAGATCTAGCCGCCAACATTGAAAACCAGGTCGGCATGGCCAGAATACCCGTCGGTATCGCCGGCCCAATCCGGATCAACGGCACTCGGGCATTGGGCGATTTCTATGTCCCACTGGCGACCACCGAAGGCGCCCTGGTTGCCTCGTTTCACCGCGGCGGTCTGGTTTGCAGCATGGCGGGCGGCGTGTCAGTAACGTGCATGACCGAAACCGTCTCGCGGGCCCCCTGTTTCATGTTTGAATCGATCCGCGACGTCGGCCAGTTCATTGCCTGGCTGTTGCCCAAGTTTGATCAGTTGCAACATGCCGTCCAAAACGTGACCTCGCACGGTAAATTGCTGGACCTGCAAACATCAATCCTGGGCAAGGAAGTCTATTTGATGTTCGAGTTCACGACGGGAGATGCAGGTGGCCAAAACATGGTCACAATCGCGACAGCGACCATCGTTGACTGGATCCTGGATCATGCTCCCATCCAGCCAACTCACTGGTTCATCGACGGCAATCTGTCGGGCGACAAGAAAGCCACGACTCAATCGTTCGTTTACGCTCGTGGCAAAAAAGTCGTGGCCGAATGCCTGCTCCACGCCAGACTGGTTCGCCGCTTCCTGCATACCTCGCCGGAACAGATGTTTCGCTATTGGCAGATTTCGGTATTGGGTGGCGTGCAAAGCGGATCGATCGGAGTCCAGGGCCACTACTCCAACGGACTCGCCGCACTGTTCATCGCTTGCGGCCAGGACCCGGCCTGCGTGGCCGAAGCGGCAGTTGGCATCACTCGGATGGATGTGACCGATTCCGGAGACCTGTACGTTTCGGTTGCTTTGCCCAATTTGATTTGCGGCACTGTCGGCGGCGGGACCCACCTGCCGACTGCCAAAGAATGTTTGCAGATGATTGGCTGTGCCGGCAGCGGTCAAGCAGCCAAGTTTGCCGAAATCTGCGGGGCGACGGTGTTGTGCGGCGAAGTGTCAATCATTGGTGCCATGGCAGCGGGAGACTTTGCCGCTGCCCATGCCAACTATGGACGGCGAAACGATGGCTGATTCCATCGAACGCCGCGCTTCGTTTGACTTGATCCGCTATGCCAATTGCTGGGAAGACGCCGACGTGCTGCTGGACGCGTTGCAGCCCAAACCGGGAGACCGAATCCTGTCGATCGCTTCAGCAGGCGACAATTCGCTATCGCTGTTGGCATCCGGGGCGGCAGTGATTGCGGTTGACCTGAGTCACGCGCAACTGGCTTGCCTGGATCTTCGCCGCGCTGGTTTTGCAGAACTTTCCCACCCGGAACTGCTTCAGTTTTTAGGCGTCACGCCCAGCTCATCACGACTGGAGACTTACCGACGACTGGCCGATCACTTGCAACCCGCCGCCCGGGACTATTGGGATCAGAAACCGGAAGCCATTGCCAACGGAGTCATCCACGCGGGCAAGTTTGAAAACTATTTCCGATTGTTTCGCACCCGTTTGCTGCCACTAGTTCACGGCAAAAAGAAAGTTGACACTTTGCTGCAGGAGAAATCGCTGCCACAGCAGCGGGAGTTTTTCGACCGGCG
>CAZJEK010000230.1:0-2203 GCA_964545005.1 uncultured Pirellulaceae bacterium | reverse complement strand
GTGGAATACCTGGCGGTGGCGAGCGATGTTTCGATTGTTTTTCAGCCGCTTCATGATGGGTCGGCTGGGTCGCGACCCGGAGTTTTTTCGCTATGTCGAAGGCTCAGTCGCACAGCGGATTCTCCAACGAACCGAACATGCACTGACGGCAATTCCTACGCACCACAATCCCTATTTGAATTTCATTTTGCGTGGCAATTTTGGTCAGGCACTGCCCCATTATCTGCGTCCTGAAAACTATTCCGCCATCCAATCTGGGCTGGATCGATTGACGCTGTTTCAGGGGACCGTGCAAGCGGCAGCCCGGCAATTCGCTGACGAAGGACTGACGGGATTCAATCTGTCGGACATTTTCGAATACCTCGACGAACCTCTGTGCGAAGAGATCTATGCCAGCCTCTTGCAAGCCAGTCGACCGGGAGCCAAATTGGTGTACTGGAACATGTTGGTTCCCCGTTCCCGTCCGGAACGTTTTGCCGATCAGGTGCACCGGTTGACGGAACTGGCCGACGAATTGCTGCTGGGGGATCAAGCCTGGTTTTACACCAACCTGATCATCTAACAAACAAACGACTCACTACCTCCCGCATGAACTTTCTTGACCTGCCTACCATCGGGGACGTTCTGGCTGGGCTGGTGCTGGGGATTTCATTCCTGATCCTGATGGGTGTGGCTGAATGGTTGCATCACCAGCGCAGCTGGGAAGTCGAATGGACCCGCAAGCTCGTTCATGTTGGCGGTGGTTTGATTTGCCTTTGCTTCCCGTTCGTCCTGAAGTCTCACTGGGTCGTCCTGGTGCTGGGACTGACTTTGGCCGGATTGCTGATCTGGACTCGCCGACATGGTTGGTTGCGTAGTATCCACGGAGTGAAACGCCATAGCCGCGGTTCCGAATACTACCCTGCAGTGGTTTATTTACTGTTCCTGCTGGCCGCGACCACGCCCTGGCGGTATGTTGCCAGCCTGCTGGTATTGGCTGTTGCCGACGCAGCGGCTGCGCTGGTTGGGACCCGCTGGGGAAGATTCAAGTATCGGGTCGAAGGTGAAACGAAAAGCGTGGAAGGATCGCTGGCATTTTTCGCTGCCACCGTGCTGGTGGTGCTGGCCACCTTGCTGATCATGCGTCCGGCGTGGGAGTCGCTCGATCGCCCCGTGTTACATTATTTGCTGTCAGCCACGCTGATCGGCATGCTGGTCAGCTGTTTCGAAGCCGTTTCCGGCCTCGGACGTGACAACCTGTATATTCCGTTGGGCACATTCCTGGTTTTGACCAAGACATTCCAAACGGATGTCGATGACCTGTTGCGTCAGAATATCAGCTTCGTTGTTCTGTTGACGGGTGTGCTGGTGCTGGCCAAATTCAGTCGCACGTTTCATACCGGCGGCGCGATCGTGTTGACCTGCGCAAGTTATGGTTGCTGGGCGATGGGATCGTTTGAATGGGCCCTACCGATCTTTGTCGGGTTTGCGTTGTACGTCGCGACCACGATCTTGATCAAGCTGCCCTGGAAGCTGACGATTCGCCCGGTCGTATTCAACACGGTGCCGCCTTTTCTGCTGATGGCAGCCGGTAACTTGATGCTGGCTTATGACTTACCCGAGGGAACACGGTTTATGTACGGGCCGTTTCTGGTTGCCTGTTGCATTTCGCTGAACCTGGCCCTGTTCAATGTGATTTCCTGGACGGCTCAAGAGCAAGCCAAGCTCCCGGATGTTCAGCCAGAACGTTTAGACCTTTGGCGACGTCGGATGCGATTGGCCATCCCGACCACGATGTTCAGCACCGCATTGCTGGTGATTCCTGTCGCGATCCGCAACCAGATGCTGGATGGGTCTTACGCACCAACGTTGTTCCATACGCTGGTGATATGCCTGATTTTCGGCGGATTAGCAGCCTGGCTGATTCCAGCTCAACGACCGTCCGATGCGTCCTGGCGTTGGTACCTGTCCCGCGGCAGCCTGACGATGTCCGGCGCGATCGTAATGATGTTGCTGCAAACGTTTTCGCTGACCCAGGTCTGGAACGTCGCAGCTTGAGCGGAGAGTAAGAAGTAGTTCGAAGTAGCTTGGGCCATTGGCCCGAGTCCGCAACGATTTTGCCAAGGTCTAAGTATCCTATTGCGATCACGGCCGAATCGGCCATGCTACTTACTTCTGCGGAGTTCAACCCATTACTCAACGTCCAATTCGACGATCCCGGAAC
>CAZJEK010000229.1:2645-9648 GCA_964545005.1 uncultured Pirellulaceae bacterium | reverse complement strand
GAGGGCTACACCGATGCGTGTTTTTCCCTCGCTTACGCGTCGGGTTTCCAAAAAACCACAACTTCAAAACTTGCGCGGGAGGGTCGAGCCACAGCGAGGGGAGGGTTACGAAATCCCTCTCCGGCCCTGACAGGCCGACTCGGCCGACTCGCCCAAGGGCCCAAGGGAGAGTGTCTATATCCCGCAAAGCGAAAAGCCACCTTTTTGCTATTCGGTTTTGCCGTAGAACACCATGTGTTGCCACGGTAGCAACTCGAATTCCTTGACCAGCTTGAAACCGTTGGCGGTCATTTCACGGTCGATCTGCGCCTTGCTCATCTTGTGCAGTCGCTTGATCGGCACTTCCGGATCTTCGGCACGGTATTCAACCAGTACGACGAGGCCGTCCTGTTTGAGGCCTTTGTGGATCCCGGCCAACATCCGTTCGGGAAATGAAAACTCATGGTAGACATCAACCATCAATACCAAGTCCGTTGAGTTCGCTGGAATCCGGGGGGCATGATAGGACCCCAGGATGGGGACCACATTTTCAATGCCTTTCTCCTCCATCCGGTCACGGAGCAGATCGAGCATTTCCGGCTGCACGTCAACGGCCAGCACACTTCCGTTCTCCCCTACCATTTTCGCGATCGGCAACGTATGAAAGCCATTGCCACAACCCATGTCGCAAACCGTGATTCCCGGTTTTAGCCCGAGGTTGGCCAGCATCAAGGAACACCGTTCTTCGCGTTCCCGGTTGTCGCGAATCAGCCATTCAGCGCCGGTATAGTGCATGGTTTGTGCGATTCGGCGTCCCATGTATACCGACCGTGGTTCTGGCAAGTCGACTTTCTCGGCTTCCTCCGAAGCCTGGGGATCGATTGATTCTTGTTGAGCGTCGGCAGTGTCTGACGATTCATTGTCGGTCGACTGAGGTGCTGCCTGAAGCGCAACACCAGCGGACAACGCGAGGATCCCAATCCATCCCAATACCCGTAACGGACCTGCGTGCCAGTTGATTGAAAGCGAAAACAGGTTCATCGAAGCGGTCCTTATTCAGATGACGAAATTCGCCAGCGGGAGTGAAACATCCAGAACATCAGAGCAAACAGGCAGCCGTTAAGCAACAAGGTAAACACCAGATAGCCGCCAAAGTGTTGCAGGTCACTTAGGGGATAGCCGAACAGGTTGGGTACCCCGGGATCGGCAGCTTGCCAGCGTGAATCGGAGTTGTATTCGACGTACAGTGGGATGTTAAACGCTGCCGCAAATGGGCTGGTAACCGTGCTGGCGTTGACCACCTTCGTTGTGGTTGCCAGTGGAAAATACGTGTTGCCAAAATAGCTTCCGGCCAGGGGAGCCAGGTATAGCAAAATGATGGTTGAATACGTGGCCATCAAACTGGTGACAGTTTTGTTCATCAATGTCGAATAAAACAATGCCATTACCGCAGTTGTCAGGCAGGTCAGCGCAACGATCACGAAGTAGGCGATGATCGTGGGAATGGTTGAAAAATATTGAAAGCTCAAAAACAGAGCCAGCACGACCGGCCACAACAGGAAGGACGTCAGTACGCTGGAAACGCGTAAACCTGAAATCAGTTTGCCCCACAATATTTGCCAGGGCGTGATCGTCGTTGTCAGCAACAGGTCCAATGTCTGGCGCTCCCGTTCACTGGTCACACTGCCCGCCGAAAACACAGGGCCGATCAAAATGTTGAACAGGATTACAAACGAGATATACCAGGGGGCTTGCCCGGACAGGATATACAAAAAGATCGCCATCAGCGGAATCGCCAGCAGCATGCTGATCTGAATCGCCAATCGCAGCATCAGCGTTCCTTGGCCAAAGATCTCGCTTCGCATTTCCTTGTCGTAAATTGGATTAACACCATCGGCCATTAACGTATTGCGGATCGGCGGCGCAAACAGTCGATCGGGAAACTGATCCCGTTCAATCACCAACCCAACCGCACGCTTGTTTTCCTCTTCCAGGTCAATGACCTCCTTTCCCTCGGAACCAAAATCCGGGGGATACAGCATCCGAGCGCTGCACAGAAAAAACAGCGGGACGGTTAGACAAACCGCCAAGCCTGGGATCACCGTCATCGACAGTTCAAATCGCAATTGCCCATTGTTGCGGAGCAACACCCAGAACATCACGACCAGGATGGCTAATGGCAAGATCGTCAGATACGAAACCACCAACGCCGAACTGGTCCGTGGAAAGTAGCTACCGCTGGCAACACTGATCATGCCGAAGGCGACGACGCTGACAATCAGAATCACGTAAGCGGCCAGCACTTCGTAGGCCGATACGCCTCCCAGTGGCAGGCACAACATGACGATTGGCAGTGATGCAAAGATCAGGATTGCCAAATGGGTCAGCGCTGCGACCAGTTTTCCAAATACGATTCCCTCCGGACGAATCGGGCTGGCCAGCAGCATCTCGTAAGTCATTCGCTCCTTTTCACCGGCAATCGCTCCCGCGGCAAAACTGGGCGCCATTAACGCCGCCAATACAAATTGGCCCAGGAATACCAGGTCAACCAGATTGCTGGTGTTGTCACTGTTTGCCAGGTCCAGACGAATGCTCTCAGTCGGCCAGGCAAAATAGACCACTGCTGCCAGGATTCCCTGATACAACAACATCAGCAGGAATGCGCGGGGCAAACGCAGGTTGACCAGCAATTCTCGTTGCAGGACTGGATTTTGTAAAACGTTCATAAGCGTTACGAGGTGCCGAAACCAGATTGCAAATAGAAATCAGAGTTTACTGTTGTCTGCGATTGGCTCGCCGTTTGGATTTGGCTGATTTGACGGCCGGGTAAAACTTGGAATCAACGCGTTCAGCAGCCATGATCGACTCAATCCGTTTCACGACTGCCGGGTTTTTCTGGGCCACGTTTTGCCGTTCCTCGGGATCAAGCTGAACGTTGTATAGTTGCAGCGGATCGTCGGTGCCCGTTCGAAACCCTTTCCATTTTTGATACCGGACTGCCTGTTGAAACGGATGGTGGATTTCAAAATAGATGTGATCGATGGCAGGTTGTTCCTTGCCCAGCAAGGTTGGTAGCACCGATTGCCCGTCGAGATTTGGTGGCACCGGAGCACCCGCGATCTCGCACAGGGTGGGAAAAACGTCAACCATCGACCAGGCAAAGTCGCTGGTTGTGGAGCCTTTGATTTTACCCGGCCAGCGGACGACCATCGGGGCGCGGAGACCACCTTCGGTTAACTGGCGTTTGATCCCGCGAAACGGGCCGGAGCTGTTCAGCCATTTGTCGTGGATCTGGTTGGGGCCGTTGTCGGAGGTATAAAACACGATGGTGTTGTCATCGATGTTTAGCTCTTTCAAAAGATCCATTAGCTTGCCCACCGTTCGGTCGGCTCGCGTCACCATCGCGGCATAATTGCGGACGTTGTCCGGCCAATCTTGGTATTGCTCGTACCGCTTCAGGGCAGGATCGGTCGGGGGGATTTCATACTTGCCGTGGGGCAGCGTGTAAGGAAGATACAGGAAAAAGGGATGCCGTTGTTCCGCATACCGTCGAACGAGCTCCAACGTGGCTTGCTCGAAAACATCGTGGATGTAGGTTTCGCGTTGTCCATTCTGGTTGCCCGGAAACTCTATTTGCTGCCCGTCGTTCCATAGCCAGTCGGTGTAATGATCGTGGGCGTGGACCTGGTCCAGGTACCCCAGGAAATAGTCAAACCCTTGCTGGTCAGGTGTCCCTGTCGAGCCTCGATTGCCCAGGCCCCATTTCCCAATCCCGATCGTCACATAACCGGCTTGCTGCAACTGTTTGGCAACCGTCGTGTCGTCTTGATCCAGAAAGATCAGGCCGTTGTCGGAGTCTGCTCGATTAGCCGTGACTTGATTGTCACGACGTTTACAGTGACCGGTGTGAAGCCCGGTCATCAGAACGCATCGGGTCGGCGCACAAACAGCAGACCCGGAATAGTGGTTGCTGAAGAACTGACCTTCACGACACAGTCGGTCAAAGGTTGGTGTTTCAATGAACTGGGAACCAGTCGCGCCGAAGTCACCGTATCCGGCATCGTCCAGCATGATATAGACGATATTTGGTGGCGGATTTTCTGGTTCGCCCGCCTTCAGCGTGGCGGTTAACAACAGCGGGGCAACGATCGAAATCATCGCCGCAAGGCAAACATCAATCGAAGTTCCTGGTACCGCTGGTCGTGACCATCCATCAAAGCACGTCGGTCGCATCGCAAGCCCCATTTAAAACCGTTTCCAGACACCAACTTAACACTGGCGCTGGAGCAGTGCCACAACTTGCCGACACGACCGCCCGTTTTCAGGCCAGACTCGGTTGCCGGGCGACTTCAATATTCTCGTGGAGAAACCTTGGCTTGAACTCGACTGGGCAGTCCCATGATGCGGAGGAAGCCCTCGGCGTCATCCTGATTGTACGAACCGCCACCTTCCATCGTCGCGATCTGGTCGTCGTACAGACTGTTGGGACTGGATCGCTTGGCCACCGAGATGTTGCCTTTATATAAATCCAGCGTAACGCTACCGGTAACGACTTTTTGAGCCTGTTGGATGAACGACAGTAAGGCGTCAAATTTGGGGCAGAACCAGAAACCGTAGTAGACCATTTCGGCTACTTCGGGCGAGAGTCGGTCACGCAGATGCAGCAGGTCGCGATCCAAGGTCAATTGTTCGATGTATTGGTGGGCCTGGTACAGGATGGTCATGCCGGGGGCTTCATAAACTCCGCGGCTTTTCATGCCGACAAATCGGTTTTCAACGATGTCGATCCGTCCGATACCGTTGCGGCCGCCGATTTCGTTCAGTGTTTCGACGATTCCCAGCGCAGACAGTTTTTCACCGTTGACGGCCACGGGCACACCGCATTCGAAATCAATGGTGATAGTTTCTTTCTGGTCCGGGGCCTCGGCTGGCGAGACTCCCATCCCGAACTCGACCAGTTCCACACCGTTAACATCCAGCTCCTCCAGTTGACCTGCTTCATAGCTGATGTGCAGACAGTTTTCGTCGCTGCTATAAGGCTTGGAAACCGATGCCTTGACCGGAATGTTTTTCTCTTCGCAGAATGCAATCAATTCCGTTCGCCCGGGGAATCGATTGCGGAATTTTTCCATTCGCCACGGAGCGATCACTTTGATATTGGCATCGAGCGCTTCGGCTGCCAGCTGGAATCGGCACTGGTCATTGCCTTTGCCCGTGGCTCCGTGGGCGTAGGCGTCAGCCCCAACTTCGCGAGCGACCTGTAAGCAGACTTTGGAAATCAACGGTCGCGCGATCGAAGTGCCGAGCAGATAAGGGCCTTCGTATTTGGCCTGCCAAGCCAATACTGGGAACGCAAAATCGCGGCACAATTCTTCTCGCGCATCGACAATTCGAGCTGATTTGGCGCCGGCATCACGGGCTTTCTGCAGAATCGCTTCGCGGTCCTCACAAGGTTGACCCAAATCCACGTAAACGGCATGGCATTCGTAGCCTTCTTCCATCAACCAACCCAAAATGACAGAAGTATCCAGTCCGCCTGAATAAGCTAACACGCAACTTGGCATCTTTTTCTCGCCTTCGATAATATGATTTGCAGCCGTGGTGCTGAAGCAGCGATTGTAAGTCAAGTTGGTCGCAAGTAACATCGGGACATCATGAATTCACACCAATTCAAGCAAGCCGCTAAAAAATTTCGTGCCGGTCGGATCAGCCTGACGGAATTTGAATCCTTCGTGTTTCAAGGCCAGGCACTTCGCAAGTCGAACGAACAGCCGGGTGCCCAGCCGCCGACTCAACCTACCTCGCCTCGAGCCCAGGTGGCATTTGAGCTGGTTGCCCCGGTTGCGGCAGGATCGCAAACGGCCGCAGACGATGCCCCGTCGGTCTCGGGGTTTGAGCTGCAGGCATTGCTCAGTCGACTAACCAGCCGCGATCAGGATGCCCATAAAGGGGACTTTGGGCGGGTGCTGGCGATTGGTGGTTCAGAAGGTATGCCAGGCGCCATTTCGCTGACCGGGATGGCCGCGCTGCGCAGCGGCTCGGGGATGGTCAAGCTGGCAGTGCCGGAAATGATCCAGGCCATTGTGGCAGCCACCAATCCCTGCCTGATGACCATCGGATGTTCGACCGAAGGCGACGGATTTCATGGTGCCAGCGAAAGTTCGTTGTCGCACCACAGCGAGTGGGCTGATGTGATTGCGATTGGGCCCGGCATGGGACGCGGAGGAGCTCAACAATGGATTTTGAAAAACCTGTATGCCCAGTTGCCCCAACCCTTGGTCGTTGACGCCGACGGATTGAATGCCTTGGCCGATGCAGGCGCCGACTTGGCCAAGCATGAAGGTCAAAGGGTATTAACCCCGCACCCGGGAGAATTTTGTCGGCTGATCGGCCAAAACATAACCTCACGCCAGGAACTGGAACGGCGAGCAAGGGAACTGGCTGCCAGCAACCAAATCGTCGTGGTGCTGAAAGGTCGGCACACCTTTGTCACCGACGGTGAGAAAGAATATCGTAATCAGACCGGAAACCCCGGGATGGCGACGGCCGGATCCGGCGATGTCTTGACCGGAGTTATCACGTCTTTGATCGGTCAAGGATTTTCACCTTTTGAAGCAAGTGTCCTGGGCGTTCATGTGCACGGCCGCGCTGGCGACTTGGCATCCGCCGACATCGGCCAGACTTCATTGATCGCCACCGATATCGTCAATCATCTGGCCAGTGCGATTCATCATGGTGTGAGATAGTCACGCGGAATCGCGATTGCGGGAAGGTGATCACGCGAAGCCGCGGAGGCGCGAAGGAAGGAAGTGGGATGAAGTAGTCTTCCTGGAGCTGCTTGCTGGTGGTCAGGAGTACTTTTCATGGCTGGAGATTTATAGATTTCAGCATTTTGCAAACGATTGTGCTTCCCCCCTGGATCTTCGCGGCTTGGCGCCTTCGCGTGAGGCATTAGGACTTGCTGGGGGGGATCACGCGAAGCCGCGGAGGCGCGAAGGAAGGAAGTGGGATGAAGTAGTCTTCC
>CAZJEK010000229.1:0-2545 GCA_964545005.1 uncultured Pirellulaceae bacterium | reverse complement strand
TGCTTGCTGGTGGTCAGGAGTACTTTTCATGGCTGGAGATTTATAGATTTCAGCACTTTGCAAACGATTGTGCTTCCCCCCTTGAATCTTCGCGGCTTGGCGTCTTCGCGTGAGGCATTTTGACCAAGTCATTTCCAATCGCTTACACCATTGGCTATTCGGGAAATTCCATCCTTGGCCAATCGTTCGCCAAAATTGATCAGGTATCCCAGCTTCATGTCTGACAAGCGAAGGTAAGTCAATAATTGCTTCTTGTGGACGGGACGAATAACCTCAACGGACTTTAGCTCCAAAACGACTTTGCTATCGGCGACAATATCCGCCACGAAACCTCGCTCGAATTCAAGCGATTTGTAGCGAATAGGAATTGCCTGCTGACGAGTCACCGCTAATCCATGTGACTTCAGTTCGAAGGCCAATGCAGATTCGTAGACCGACTCTAACAAGCCTGGCCCCAGCTCGACATGTACTTCGAAGGCACAGTTGACTACGATTTTGCCAATTTCGTTCTCTGTCATGATGGTTCTCGGAATATCACTAGTGTGGATAAGATTGTGACTAAATGTATAGTATTCGGGGGCGTGTAAAAACCCTGCCAAAATAGATTCTCGGGAATTACTGGTTGCTGGTGGGGGCACGCGAAGCCGCGGAGGCGCGAAGAAAGGAAGTGGGGTGAGGTAGGCTTTTGGGGGCTGCTTGCTGGTCGCCAGGAATACTTTTCATGATTGGGGATTTATAGAATTCAGCATTTTGCAAACGATTGTGCTTCCCCCCGGAATCTTCGCGGCTTGGCGTCTTCGCGTGAGGCTATTCGTCATTGGTGACTGATCAGCATACAATACGGACCGCTGCCTGACGGCGGCGTAAGTTCCATTCGCATGACTCAACCTCGGACAATCTGGTTTGAAATCGCTTGAACAACTTGTTTTCGACAATCGTTTTGTCAACCAACTTCCCGGCGATCCTGATCAGTCCAACACCCGCCGACCCGTTCATGGGGCGTGCTATTCGCACGTTCAGCCAACATCGGTTTCGGATCCTCAACTAGTCGCCGCGGCGCACGAAGTCGCGGCAGTCCTTGACCTGGATCCGGCGGAGTTTGAACGCGATCTGTTCGCCAAAGTTTTTGGCGGCAACCAATTGCTACCCGGAATGCAGCCCTACGCGATGTGCTACGGAGGACATCAGTTCGGTCATTGGGCCGGGCAGCTGGGGGACGGACGAGCGATCAACCTGGGGTCGGTGTTAAACGACCGCGGCGAAACGTGGACGCTGCAATTGAAGGGAGCCGGTCCGACACAATATTCCCGGACCGCTGACGGATGGGCCGTGTTGCGATCCTCCATCCGTGAGTTCCTCTGCTCCGAAGCCATGTTTCATCTGGGCGTGCCAACGACCAGAGCGCTCAGCCTTGTTACCACCGGCGACCAGGTCATGCGCGACATGTTTTATAACGGCAATGCCAAACACGAACCCGGAGCGATCGTCTGTCGTGTCGCCAGATCATTTTTGCGATTCGGTAACTATCAGATTTTTGCATCTCGAGATGACGTTGCGAATCTCAGGCGACTGGTCGATTTCACAATCAACCAGTACTTTCCAGAATTGGGTCAGCCCAGTCCTGAAATTTATGCTCAATGGTTTGAGCAAGTTTGTCGACGGACTTGCGAAATGATCGTGCATTGGATGCGAGTCGGTTTTGTGCATGGCGTAATGAACACCGACAACATGTCGATCCTGGGCCTGACGATCGACTACGGTCCTTATGGCTGGCTGGAAGGATATGATCCTGGCTGGACACCCAATACGACTGATGCCGAAGGTCGAAGGTATCGGTTTGGCAACCAACCGTTAGTGGCCCATTGGAATTTGTACCAACTGGGGAGCGCTTTGTTGCCGCTGGTTGAACAGCCGGAATCACTGCAACACGGACTTGACGTGTTCATGCAACAGATGGAGCAGCAGTCCAATCAAATGATCGCCCAAAAGTTAGGGCTGGCGGCGTTTGATCCAGACCATGACACCGAGTTGAAGGAGGCGTTATTTCAAACGTTGATGGCAACCGAAACGGATATGACCATCTTCTACCGGTCACTGGCCGGTTTGCGGGCTGAAGCCAAATACACCGATGATGATTTGATCGCGTTGGTTGGCGACGCGTATTACGCTCCCGATGAAGTCACCGGTGCGGTTCGGCAGCAGATGGTGGATTGGCTGCGTCAGTATCAGGCTCGAGTAAACCAACAGTCGGTTTCCGATCAACAGCGGTCCGAAAGCATGAACGCCGTCAATCCGAAATACGTGTTACGCAATTACCTGGCTCAAATGGCCATCGATCAATCGGAAGCCGGCGACCATTCGCTGGTGGGCGAATTGCTGGAGCTGCTGCGACAACCGTATGATGAACAACCAGGAAAAGAGTCGTTTGCTGAAAAGCGGCCCGAATGGGCGCGGAATCGACCAGGCTGCAGTATTCTGTCGTGCCGCTCGTGTTCGGTGGTGGTGGCGCGGGGAGTAGCGTGGGCCCATGGCCGAGTCGGCAAGG
>CAZJEK010000228.1:563-9694 GCA_964545005.1 uncultured Pirellulaceae bacterium | reverse complement strand
TGCGTCACAGCTGCGCTCACGTGATGGCCCGCGCTGTGATGCGGCTGAAAAAAGGCGTCCAATTGGCATTTGGCCCCACCATCGACAACGGCTTTTACTACGACTTTGAATGCGAAGAGCCGTTAACAGAAGATGATTTCCCCGCCATCGAAAAAGAGATGGCCAAGATCATCGAACTGGACGAGCCGTTCGAGCGAATCGTCAAGCCGCGGAGCGAAGCGATCAACGTCTGCAAAGATCTCAACCAGGAATTCAAGGTCGAGCACATTGAAACCGGACTGGCTGAGGACCCAACCCTCTCGTTCTATCAACAGGGCGAATTCATCGACCTCTGCCGCGGACCGCACATTCCCTCACCGCGTCGAATTGGTGCGTTCAAACTGCTGTCCATTGCCGGCGCTTACTGGAAGGGCGACCAATCCAACCCGCAACTGCAGCGTCTGTACGCGACTGCCTTTTTCACTCAGCAAGAGCTGGATGAATTTCTGCGGCAGCAAGAAGAGGCCAAGAAACGCGACCACCGAATCCTGGGCAAGAAACTGGGACTGTTTCACATCGATGAAATGGTCGGCCAGGGCCTGATTCTGTGGACTCCCAAAGGCGCGTTTGTGCGGCAGCAGTTACAGGACTTCATTTCCGAGCACTTGAAACGGCAAGGCTACGACCAGGTCTTTACTCCCCACATCGGGAAACTGGAACTATATAAGACCAGCGGCCACTTTCCGTATTACCAGGACAGCCAATATCCGGCTTTGGTTGATCGCGATCAGCTCAAGCGACTGGCAGATGATGGCTGCTCCTGTGGAGAACTATCCAACCGCATGCAGCAGGGCGACATCGAAGGCTATTTGCTGAAACCGATGAACTGTCCGCATCACATCAAGATCTTCTCTTCCGAACAGCGGAGCTACCGGGACCTGCCGATCCGATTGGCTGAGTTCGGTACGGTCTATCGCTGGGAGCAGTCGGGAGAGATCGGTGGCCTGACTCGTGTCCGTGGCTTTACCCAGGACGACGCCCACCTGTTTGTGACTCAGGATCAATTGGCCGACGAATTGGTCGGCTGCATCGAGCTGGTCAAGACGGTGTTTGGCGCGATGGGTATGGAGGACTATTCGGTTCGAGTTGGCCTCCGCGACCCCGACAGTTCCAAATACGTTGGCGACCCGGCTAACTGGGATCTGGCTGAGCAGGCTTGCCGCCGGGCGGCCGAGACATTGGGCAAACCGTTCAAAGAGGAACCAGGCGAAGCCGCCTTTTACGGACCCAAGATCGACTTCGTCGTCAACGACTGCATTGGTCGTAAATGGCAACTGGGCACCGTCCAGGTCGACTACAACCTGCCCGAACGATTTGGGCTCGAATACATCGGCGACGACAATGCGGCCCATCGCCCGATCATGATCCACCGGGCACCGTTTGGCAGTATGGAACGGTTCATTGGCGTGTTGATTGAGCATTTCGAGGGCAGTTTCCCAATGTGGCTGGCCCCAGAGCAGGCTCGTGTATTGACTGTCAGCGACAAATCGGAGGCCTATGGCCGTGAGGTGGAACAGCAGCTCAAAGCCGCCGGGCTCCGAGTCAGCGGTGATTTTCGCAGCGAAAAACTGGGGGCCAAAATCCGCGACGGCCGCCACGACCGCATTCCCTACCTGTTGATCGTAGGCCCTCGTGACGCCGAAAACGGAACCGTTTCGGTACGCGACCGCGTCGACGGCGACCTCGGGGCCATGCCCATCCAGGAGGCGATCGAGCGATTCCAGACGGAAGAAGCCGAAAAAACCGTTCGCAAAAAATAATCACCTGCGACGAAACGGCATTAGAATCGTATATATTTGTAGGGAACGGATATTTGCGGCCAGCCCTGTTGGTGCTGGCCTGGATCACCGTTAACGATACAATGATTTGCGGGCAATATCAGTGTTTTCCGGATGGGCCGGGAGCTGACAACGACCCCACCATTTTTTTTGAAAGGGACCATTATTCCACCGAGTGACAAGAAAAAGACCCGGATCAATGAACAGATTCGTAAGACTCCTGTTCGGGTCATCGACCAGGACGGAAACCAGTTGGGAGTTATTCCTACCAAAGAGGCGCTCGACAAAGCGCGAGACTCTGGACTGGATTTGGTCGAAGTTGCAGCTGATGCCAAACCTCCTGTCTGCCGAATCATGGACTTCGGCAAATTCAACTACGATCGAAAAAAGCGACAGACCAAAAACAAGTCGCATCAAACCAAACTGAAAGAAATCCGAGTTCGTCCTAAAACCGGCGAACACGACATCGCCTTTAAAGTCAAAAAAGCGATTGGGTTTCTCCAGCACAACGACAAAGTCCAGGTCACGGTGCTTTATCGTGGTCGCGAGAACGCGCACATCGATGAAGGCCGCAAAGTCATGGACGGAATCATCGAACAGCTTTCCGAATACGGCAAAGTCGAAAGCCTTCCCTCTCAGCAGCAACGTCGGATGGTCTGCACGATCGCGCCGCTAAAGAGTTAACGGCCAAGCTCTCCACAAAAAAAACGCCGCGGACTGACTGGCAGTGCGCGGCGTTTCGTGCTGATCGAACTCAAGCGGAAGACTCGGTCTGCCTAAAAGCAGAACTCAGTGCCAAAGTAGAAACCGTGCATCAACAGGCTGCCATTGGTATTGGGCCGCTGCAGGAAGTACGGATCGTTAAAGCTATACGGGATCTGGTCAACCGCCAGAGCAACGCCAGACACGCCCATCGCTCGGTAGCCGACGCGAGCCCGAAACTTGCACGAAAGCTGGTAAATCAACCCCAGGTCCAGTTGCCCCAGGACCGCAGCGTCGTCTTTCTCGCCCATGTAGTCATAGGGCATACCGGCGGAAGGACCAGAAGCCAGCAACGGTGAGTAGCCGGTTTCATCGACGATCCGCTGAGTCATATCGACGTGGTTGTTGAACAAGCCAACAGACAATCCGCCTGCCAGACGCAGTCGTTCGCTGAGGCAGATTTCGTTGCGGCCACCCAATTGCAGACCAACCAGAAAGTTTTCAGCCTGCAACTGCCAATCCATCGTTTGGGGGTAACCGGGAGCCATCGTGTTGCTGACATAGCGGAAGCTTTCGTCGAACTGCATCAAGCGGACTCCACCCAGCAATTCGAAAGTACCGCACAATCCGCGGCGAGTTGTGTAGCGACCACCGTTGCGCAGCAGATTGAACTCGACGTTATGCAATTCCATGTCTCGATAGAACCGGGCGTCCGAGCCCGCGTCGTAGATCTGTTCCACGTTGTAACCACTCGGAACGTGGT
Organism: uncultured Pirellulaceae bacterium; assembly: GCA_964545005.1. Lineage (GTDB taxonomy): Bacteria > Planctomycetota > Planctomycetia > Pirellulales > Pirellulaceae > Mariniblastus. The sequence goes on along the minus strand of CAZJEK010000228.1, from coordinate 6,412 downwards.
TCAGATCCATTAACGACACGATGTTGGTCGTCGTCGGTCCGGCCAGCGAGACGTCGTGATCTTCATCAATTCCCCAATAAGTCGCTTCCCAACCATTGCCGTCACCGGAGCGGGTCGTCAACGAAGCTCCCATTCCAGTCATGTCGCCAAGGTCAACTTCGGTTGACTGAAAGATGTTGCAAGTTGGTGCGCAGGCCAGGTGAACACCGTCTTCGTAGTTGCGACGCATGATCACCCCGAAGACGCTGCCGACTCGATTGACACCGCTTCCACCGGCCAGCCCCGTACGCTGGATGAAACCGGTGCTCAGACCTGCTCCGACTCCGGGCGAGTAAACGGGAGCATAGCCACCACCGACAACCACGCCGTTACCATAGACACTGGTTGCGACAGGTCCGCAGTCGGTGTAATTCGGCATTGGTCCAGCAACGGCATTGGCGGCACCGCCCTGGTAGACAGGGCCACCAATCATGCCGCCATTGACGGATCCTGCTTGAGGCAGAGCGCCGGGGATCATTGGCTGGTTGGGCATTCCAGTCTGCATTCCGCCCGGCGTTAACCCTGGATGAATCGCTCCGCCCTGGTGCTGGAACGCGTTTCCGGAGCCGTAAGCGACACCGGCCCCGTAACCGGCGTTCCGGTATCCGATCGCTCCGCCACAACCTGCCGCACTGCCGCCGCAGCCACCGGGGTTGCCGCACCCGCCCTGGCAACCTGATGAAGTGACGGATTGGGCGGGCATGTTCGCCATCGGCGCCTGGACCTGTTGAGTCGGCAGCTGGTAACCCGGCATTGCGCCTGGCATTGGTTGTTGGGTCTGGCCATAACCGGCGCGGGCCAGAATTGACTGATAGGACCCAATCTCACCCGATTGATTCCACTGGGCGTTGGCGACACTCGACATGGTCACAACCGCGACCATCGCCAGCCATTGGTGCCAGAGACGTTTCATTACAAACTCCTTGTTGTTCGATCACACCGGAAACCGGTGTTGGGCACATTTTTTCGATCATTCGACGGAGACCGGTTGCGTCATCCTGGACGCAGGGTCCGGTACCCGGGTTTGTCATCGTCTTGCGGTTTGTAACAGTCGGAACGAACTTAACTACGATGCCGTAATTTCCAGAACTGCCGCCGCTGCATCCGAAACCAACGGTGGAGTCACCTCAATCGGCATAGCTTTCCACCGGAAGATATAACGGTTGGTCAAAGTCAGCCGTCAGACTGGTTAACGCGTAAGCTTCGGAAGGTCGGTGGCCAGCGCCAAAACCGCTGGAGGCAGACACTCTCGCTCGGCCGAGTCGGCCTATCAGGGCCGGAGAGGGGTTTGGTAAACCCTCCCCTCGCTTTGGCTCGACCCTCCCGCGAGCCGGGAGGGTGTCGATGTGCAACTTCGAAACGCGCTTACGGCTTACGCGTCGGGTGTCCTCAAGGGTGAAACTTCTAAAGTTTCAGGACCGCGATTTGAGCTGGAACGTATTGCCGAACGTCCCAGGATGCGTGATCAGGTAACTGAGACGGATCGAACCGTTGGTCCGATTCAACCACGAAAATGCTTTCCGCTGGTGCCAGTTCAACTAACGAGCGGATCAACCCCATCAAGGCGTCCGTCTGGTCGACAAACATCGCATAGGGCGGGCAGCAGAACACCATCCAGGGTTCCTTCGGCCGCACGTCAGATTGAACGAACTGACGTGCCCAGAAAAACGTATCAGAAGCTTGGACTTCGGCTTGGGCATCGACCCCCAGCGACTCCAGATTCTGATTGATGATGGCAACGGTCGGAAAATGGCGTTCGATCATCACGGCCTGAGTCGCCCCCCGACTGATCGCCTCGAGCCCGATTGCCCCCGTTCCGGCGAACAAATCGATGACGGCTTTGCCTTTTACCCATCCGCCGACAAGATTGAACAGAGCTTCGCGAACGTTATCCTTCATGGGTCGGGTCACCGGATCGCCCGAATATTGAATCAGGCGACCCCGGAATTGCCCACCGATGATCCTCAATTTTCCCGCTCCCGGATCACTCTGATTGGATTTCCACCGTTTCAGATTTTTCCCGCGTTTGGATCGGGCCATCGTTCAATTCCAGACTGTTAAAGCGTTTCGGATACCAATTCTGCTATGACCACGATATTATTGAAACCGGCCAAGGCCTGAATTGACTGAAATTTGTTGTGCCAGCACCCCTTCTAACCATGGTGTTTGTTTTGCGACCATTCTCTACTGCTCGATCCCTGCCAATCCCCGGCTTCCAGATCCGCGGCCTGGTTTGTTGGCTGGCGGTTTCGCTTACCTTGCTGCTGACGAGCCTGGTTTCCGGACAGATTTTCGCCAACCCTGGGACTCAGGAAGAAGAACCAGAGACGATAAAGAACCCTGTCATTGAACGGCATTACGATCAGTCGGAACTGGAGACGATGCCCCTCGACCAGCTCAGTGAACGATACCGGGGACTGCTTGAGGAGCTGCGCGGACATATCAAGAATCTCAAAGCCGAGGGGGCTCGCTATTACAACTCGCCCAGCACGGAATCCTACGAGCACCAGAAAAAATGGCGGGAGATTGTCGACGAATCCGACCAGGCGTTTCAGAAGCTGAAAGAGGTGTCGCTGTTCCTCTACCTGCGGACTGAAACCCCTGACGAATCACTCGCCTTTGTGGCTTCGATCATGAATGAACATGCCTATGACGATGGCTGGATTTCCATGTGCAAACGGGTAAGCGACAAACTGATTAAACGCTTTCCAGAGGCAGAGAAAATTCAATTGCAACACGCCAAGGCGTCGGCGCTAACCAACGACTTTGAACCTGCAATCGAATTCGCCAAACAGAACCCGGCGGCGATTGAGGAACTGACTGACAACGAAAGATCGTTGTTCTACAACTTGCCTGATCACCAACGTCGCTGGAAGGAAGAATTGGCAATTCGACAACGGGAAGCAGCTGCAGATTCACCGCTGCCGCGCGTCGAACTGGATACTTCCTGCGGCAAGATCGTGATCGAACTTTTTGAAAACCAGGCGCCCGGCACCGTCGGCAACTTTGTGAATCTCGTGCAATCTAACTTTTACGATGACATGGTTTTTCACCCTGTCGTCCGAAACTTCATGGTCCGCTGTGGGTTACTGACAGCTCGCGGTGAGCGAACCACTGGCTACGAGATTGAAAACGAATCAACGCGCCCTGATGCTCGACACTTTTTCCGGGGCTCCGTCGTGATGCTCGCTTCCGAGCGTACGAAAGGGGCTTCTGAATTCGCAATTTTTCTGACCCCGAATATCTTTGTGGAATCGGAAGCCAAGGACACCGTATTTGGAAGAGTGGTTGAGGGCATGGAAGTCGTCGAACAACTCAACACCACGTCTCGATTCGGTGAAGGCGGAACGATGGAAGTCTTCGAACCGTTCAAACCGGACTTTGTCAAAACGGCCAAAGCTTACCAATTGCGTCCTGACACTCAGTACAAGCCGAAAATTGTGGAAAAATAGCCCGCGATTGGATTCAGATCTTCTCTTCCAGCCCAGATACCGATAATGGAATTGATGCCGTTTTTGCCAATTCCCGGAATACCATGAAACTCAAGCTCATTCGTTGCCTCCTGTCGCTGAACTTCGCCTGTTTGCTGGTCTTACCAGCTGTCGCGCAGACCGACCAGCCAACACCAGCAGCAACGACTGACAATGCACCTTTGGCAACGCAAGAGCCAGAAGTCCCCTCAGATTTCCGCGAGATTCTGAAACTGATTCGGTCCAATGAATCAGAAATCAATCGGCTCTATACCACCATGCCGATTGGTTTTCCCGATCGCAAAAAAACTTTTCGCGACAGGATTGATGCGTTGAAGGCGCACAATGCTGTTTTGCGAGAAAACGTCCAACGCGTCGCGATCGAGTCCTTTCAACGTGCTCCTAACGAAAACGCTGATGCCGCTCGGGTCATTTATCGCAAGTTGTTAACCGCGATCGACCCCCGATCGGCTAACGATCGCTTCCGTCCCCAGGAAGCGCTTGACATGGCTAACCTGTTGATCAACCAGGAGGTCTCGCCGGAACGCTGGCCTGCTGACGTCAACTTCCCCAACGTCATCTACCAGGCCTTTCGTGCGTCCTTTGCGTTGGAGCAGTTCGATGTCGCCGCATCGATGCTGGATCGAATCGAGTCATTGGGAATCAAGCTGCAACCATATGCACGGGAACGCCTGGAATACGTCCGCAAGAATTACGAACAGGAATTGTTAACCAGACGTCAGGAGGCCAATATCGACGACCTCCCGCGAGTCAAACTGGAAACAACAGAAGGCGACATCATTGTCGAATTATTCGAAAACCATGCCCCGCAAACGGTCGCGAATTTCATCAACCTGGTGGAACGAAACTTTTACGACAACCTGAAGTTCTTTGTTGTTCAACCAGGTAGCTACGCTCGTACAGGCAGTCCCGACAATCAAGGGACAAGCGATGCCGGGTATCAGATTCCCAACGAATTGGATCGCGAAAAACTAAGATATCATTTTGCCGGCTCGCTCAGCATGGTGACTCAAGGCGAAAACAAAATCGCTGGTTCACAATTCCTCATCACCGCCCAACCGTATCCGGAATTCGACGGTGAACACACGGTATTTGGGCGCGTTATTGAAGGACTGGATGTGGTTCGTCAATTACAGACAATTGACTTGAACCGTGGTGGTAACCCCGAACGAGCGTCCGCAATCATCAAGGCGACGGTCATTAGAAAACGTGACCACGAATACCAACCGTCAAGGCTGGCAGCAGACTCTGTCCCGAAAACAGGCGGTCAATAAACAATCGCTGCCGGATTAACGTTTCAGCGCGGCCAACACCGGCATGGCTGCGATTCGTCGCGATGCGACCCAACCGGCCAGCAATCCCACCACTGCGATACTGGCAAAGATCACAACTAACGCCAACCAGGGGACCGTTGCAGCCCCGGTCAAATAGTGCGGGACTGTGGTGAATAAGGCCGCGCCGATTCCGACGCCCATTCCGGCAGCCAGCAGCCAGGCGTTCTCCAGCATCACCATCGATGACAATTTGGACAGTTCAAAACCTACCGCTCGCAACAATCCCATTTCGGCTTGCCGTTCCAACACACTGCGAATTTGAACCGCGGACAACCCGAAGGTGCCCAGCAACAGCCCCAACGCACCGAGAGTTTGAAAGGTGGTCAGGTAGGTATTCTGGACCGCCATGAAATTGGCCAGCAATTGATCCGCTGAACGAGCGTCAAATCCCTGGTCGCCCAGGCGGTCTTCCAGAATCGACACCGTCTTGCTGTCGCCTTTGACGGCGCCGGGGTCTCGAATCAAAAAGTACTGATAGCCGCCGACGGTCGGAAACCTGGCTTCAAAATCCTGCTCAGACATGATCAGGCTGCCCTGCAAAATCGTATTAGCCAGAAATCCGACGACTTTGAAGTGGAATCGTTCGCCGCTGTCGTATTCAACTTCGCGAACCGTACCCAGCGAATAGATTTTCAAACTGTAATTGGCAGTATTTTTGTCCAGGACGACCGGCACGGGATCATCCTCGGTTCCCGCATGGTGCGACGCCGAGTCCAGCATCAACCATGGATTGGCGGCTTGAGGTTCGCTGGTCGTGGAAGCTCCAGCCCAGGCAAAAGCAGGTTGGTTCGGTTGGGAAAACTGCTGGACAAATCGAGCAGTGACTCCCAACGCTCGGGGCTGAGTCGATTGGTACAGGTTGTTACAACTGGCGTCTTCTCCCGATTTATACCGGAGCATTAATACCTCGGCGTCAGCTGGCAGCTGAAAACCATCTCCCAGAGCCGCCAGTTGTCCCTCGGCGGACGCCAAATCATCGAACACC
>CAZJEK010000228.1:0-553 GCA_964545005.1 uncultured Pirellulaceae bacterium | reverse complement strand
CTCTGCGCGACCCAATCGAAACCGGCGGTCCCCGATTCGGTAGGCTTGAGCCGAAACGCGCTCACGGCCGCAATTAAAAAACTGGCAACCGCCACCAGGCCAATCGTCAACGTACTGCGCAGCGGATTGCGACGCGCGCTCAACAGTGCCATCCGTGACAGTGACAGGCTGGCGGCCTGCTCGGGATTCCCGGGTTTGGTCAGCCATTGATAAACCCAAACCAGTCCGCTGACCAATACCAAAAACCCGGCCCCCATGAATGCGCCCGCTTGGGCTTCCCCAGACAGTTGTGTGGCGGCAATAGCCAATCCCAACGCCAACGCGGCGGCACCCCAGATAATGGCTTGCCCCAGCCAGGATTGTTGTGAGGGAAGCCTGCCGGATCGAACCGTTTCCAGGTTGCCGTGCAGCAACTGCACGACCGACTGCCGATTGGCTCGCCGCAACGACCAGGCGATCGTCAACACGCAAATCAACAGTCCACTGACCAGACCGATGGCCAGGCTGGTGGTCGTCAAATGCATTGTCAGGAACGGACGCGCGATCGCGCCCA
>CAZJEK010000227.1:0-9717 GCA_964545005.1 uncultured Pirellulaceae bacterium | reverse complement strand
CAATATTGACCAAGGCTTCGAACTCCAACACGTCCTGATTCTGTTTGTAGATTCCGTGCCGTGACTGCAGTTCGATGTCAGATCCCAGACTGGCGATGGTTGCGTCGTCATACAGCAGTTTTTGCCAACCCTCCAGTGCACTTAATCCACGCTCATCGACCTCGGTCATGAACTTGCCGATAAAGTGCCGTCCCCGTGCCGTTCGGTAGGGCTTGAACCCATCGACATAGCCTTCGGTCCGATAGTACCACTGCAGTTTCCCGCCACCTGATTCCTGCGGCTGTTGCAGGGCCGTTCTCACCGCCTGGCGATACTGATGCGTTTTGAGTGCAATATCCCAGGGCTGAACCTCGACACCTTCGACATCGGGCAATTGATTGACCGTTTCATCAATCGGGAAGAACACTCGCAGCCGCTTATCACCGACCAACGACTGCTGAACCTGTTTCATTCGATTGGAAACTGCTTCGGGCGAGAGATAAACCAGGGCTTGCAACTGGTTGAGATCATCCGGGTCGACCCAATAATCGGTGTTGTCAGCCAGCGATTCCTCAGTGGTCAAATCCAGCGAATTGAGCAACTCGGCATTGTCCCGAAGCTGCTGCAAGGTCGCCACAGAACCAATTCTCTCACCGGGGACCGGCAACGCGAGTTTGGTGTCAAACAGGTAATATTGATCTCCGATGGGAACCGCAACAGCCCAGGGACGCGCGTCTTCGCCAGCGGCCAGCATGACGGCATTGATATCCAACATCCTCAAACCGGCGATCACCAGTTTGGCGCGCTCGACGTAGTCACCGCGACCATACATCATCACTTGCCAGGGATAACGCTGGTAGCCAAGTCCGGGGATGCCAGCGGCGGCTGGATCATCCTGATTGTTCAGTCGTCGGGATTCCTGATCGGACTCGTCGAGCGGCAGATCGGATTCGAGTTGAATGTTGCGGCACACCCAATCGAACACTTTGATCGAGTTGACCAATTTGGCCAGATCATCGCCACTGAGCTCCGGATGCAACTTGCCGAACGTGGTGGTGATCGGATCGTCGTCCGAGTCATCGGGCTTGTAGTTGTCGGCCGCCAAGCGGTACAGCTCAAACGGCTGGATACGCCGGGTCTCGGTCAAACGACTGGTGAGCCGGTCCAGCCAGTAACACTGCTGAAGGTAGTAGGCATCGGTGTTGAGAAATTTGAATTCGGCCACACGAGCCGCCGGGGGGAGACTGTTGTAGGACTCCAGTACTGGCTGGGCGACGGGGTCTAGCGCCCATTCAGCGTCCGGCTCGACGTACGTGACCCAGCGGTTCAGACCGTTGGTCACCTGGTTGATAAATTCCTGTTGATCAAACCGGACTTCCGCTTGAACCAGGTCCATCGTTCGCGTCAGATCGTCGACTTGAATTTCCGAAACATCGGAATCGGTATACTCAATCATGTCGACTTCCGGCGTACAACCGGACAATCCAATGGCGATGCAAACCAACATCACCCAGAATATCGACTGAGGTTGGAAACACGAATGGTTGAGTTGACGGTCGGCCACGTTGGAATTCCTGGTCAGCATCGAATTTGAACGTTTCATGATGAAGGATGTGCCGCCCCCGTTATGTTCCGGGAGTCACCACGTTGTAAATCTGTTTGAGTTGTTGCAGCAACGTTTCCATCTGCCCCAGCGGGACCATGTTGGGCCCATCGCTGGGGGACCGATCGGGATCGGGATGCGTTTCCAAAAACACAGCCTGACAACCGGCCGCCACAGCTGCCCGAGCCAAGGGGGCAACCATTTCCCGGTCCCCGCCTGTTTTCCCACCTGCGGCGCTGGGTTGCTGAACACTGTGAGTGGCGTCAAAAACGACTGGCACTCCGAGGGCGTTCATTTGAGGGATGGAGCGCAGATCATTGACCAGTCTGCCATACCCAAAAAACGTTCCTCTCTCGGTCAGCAGAATATCCTGGCAACCGGATTGTTCCAGTTTACCAACGACATGCTGCATATCCCATGGCGCCATGAATTGACCTTTTTTCACATTGACGGGTTTACCGGTTTTGGCTGCGGCGACCAACAAATCGGTCTGCCGAGCCAGGAAGGCTGGAATCTGAATCACATCACAGACTTCCCCGACCGCCGCAGCCTGTTCGGGCAGGTGAACATCGGTGGTTACCGGGACTTGGAACTCCCGACGGACTTCGGCCAGGATTTCCAAACCGGATTCCAGTCCTACTCCTCGATACGAATCCAGACTGGTTCGGTTCGCTTTATCGAACGAAGCTTTGAAAATTAACCCCAAACTGGCTGCCGAACAGGTTTTGACCAATGATTCGGCGATTTGCAGGACCACGTCACGGTGGTCGATCACACAGGGGCCAGAAATGACCAACAAGGGTTTTCCAGGACCGCAAGCGACCGAATCGTTGATGTTGACAATTTGATTTGGCACCGGGCACCGAGCAGTTGATGGCGGAAAACCAGAATTTTATCGCCGCCAGTGGATCTTGTTTAGCCCCGGCTGGCAGGACGGATCAGAGTCAGAAAACCGGGCAACGTTTCGATCGTGACCGGCAAAAAACCAGCTGGATCGCCATCAAGTTGAAACGGAACCGGCTGCACCGAATCGGTCTCCATGGTCAATGTTTCGAATTGCAGATGCCGGCTGTTGGTCCAGGTTCGATGCCGTCGTGCCAACACCGCAAACAGGTAAAATAACCCCCGGGCCAAACTTCCTCCCCGAAAAGTGCATAGATCCAGGCGGCCATCGGTCGGATCGGCATCGGCCACAATCGGTAGATTCATTGCATACCGGGGGACATTGAACACAAACGCCCACTTGCTGTTCACAGTCTCAGATTGCCCATCAAGCGAAATCTTGATCGTCGGATAACGGTATTTTCCGATCGAGCTGACCACCGGCTTGGCGTAGGACCAGTGCCGAATATGCCCGGTGCGGGCTGAGTGCAGGCGGTGGACGACATCCGCATCAAAACCGCAACTGGCCATGACCAGAAACAGCTTGCCATTGGCTCGACCCGCGTCCAGCGTAACGGTCTCGCCGGCCACGATCATGGCGGCTGCCGATTCCGCATCCGCCGTACAATGCAGAAATTTGGCCAGCAGATTTTCGGTTCCCAAAGGAAAAATGGCCAGCGGCGTGTTGGCAGGCAGCGAATTGGCCAGCAAAGACACCGTCCCATCCCCTCCCGCAGCCACCACACAAACCAGCTCAGACTCGTTAGATCCCCCGAATTGCTGGACCTGTTGCAGCAATTCCTCGATGTCCGTCAGTATCGTGGCGTTCAAGCCCCTGTTTTCCAGGGCCACCGCCAGCGCATCCACTTTGGCGGATTGATCGCTCGCCCCCGAGCGGGGGTTTTTCGAAATCAAGACGTGTCGAACCGGGTCGGGCATCAAGTGTCCAGGGAACTTTTCAAATTTAGCGGCCGTCTGATTACACCGGTCCACCGGACCAAGTGCCCGCTGGTGGCTGGAAATCCGTTAATTATCGGTGAAATCAAACTCCACAGGATCAGATTTTCGGTCATAATCAACGCAGGATATGATAAAAACGACTGGCGAAGAAAATCTGCCCGTAGAATGTACTGGAATTAACCGTTATTCGCAGATAGCATAGAGTATCTGGATGAAGCCTGCCGACTAGAATCGCGATTGCGATCTCAATCCAAAATCCTCATCCACTGCACTTATAATCATTTTTGGAGGAATTCTTTATGGCTCGGAAACCTTCCCGCCTTCCCCGCGGTTTCCGCGGATTCACGTTGGTCGAATTGCTGGTCGTGATCGCGATCATCGGAATCCTGGTTGGCATGTTGCTGCCAGCGGTACAAGCAGTTCGCGAAGCAGCTCGACGAACTGCCTGCTTGAACAACCTGCGCCAAGTTGTCCTTGCAGCGCAAAACTATCAGTCCTCAAATCTTCGTTTGCCGCCCGGATCGACTTACCAAGCTGGGATGATGCAAGGCGAGAGCTTTTTGGTGAAGCTATTGGGATTCATGGACGAGAAGAACTTAGCTGATGACTATCGCGGCGGGAACATTGCGTTTGCGGACTTGTCAAGCAAACGAGTTCCCATGTTTCTTTGTGCGTCTGCGACACAGGAAGACGAGCTAGCTAACGTTGGTGGACATTCGGGATACACCACCCATTATTATGGCTGCATGGGACCTACCGATCACATTGCCGCAGGTGATGCTTCTGATATGTATTTAGATTTCGCAAGTACCAGTGATGGATGGATCGCCCTGCAAGGTGTCATGTCACCCGGGCTAAACCCGTCGTCTGGTGGCTATGCGGCTAATGGCTACGAATACGGCTTCAAAACCTCCACAAAGTCCCCAGATATTAAGGACGGTACCTCCAATACAGTGATGATTACCGAGCTGTCGCGAAGCGAATCCGACACCTTTACTTGTTATCGTCCCGGTTGGCAGTATGGCCACGGGATTGATAGCTCTGGGAATGTCGATGTCGTGTATTCCTGCAATGGCTTGGACATTGATGACATCGCAACACCGAATGTCCACAGGATTAACGGAGCTCCAACAAATGCTCAGAGTGAGCAACCAATTGGCAGCAACCACCCAGGCGGAGCAAACATCGGCATGGCCGATGGGTCTTCCAAGTTCATCAGCGAAGACACCGATACTTCCGTCGTCTGGGCAATCATGTCCATGAACGGTGGTGAACCTGAGTCACTGGAATAGACAAATTGGTTTGAGATTTGAAAACAAAAACGCAGGCTTCACGCCTGCGTTTTTTTATGCGCTTTCAGGGCTTGGTGTTCTTTTTGATGCCCGTTCCACGGGTTGATTCGAGAAATTCTGTCGGCCCTGCGGGCCTGCTGATTTAGTTTTCCGGAAACCGGGGGTTGCCACCCCCGGCAATGGCTCTGCCGGCCCTCCGGGCCTGATCGAATTATTTCGCCTGCGCAAAAACTGCTAACCCACTCGGGGCCTGATCGATTTATTCGTCTGCCCCATGTCTGCAAACCCACTCCGGGCCTGATCGATTTATTCGTCTGCCCCATGTCTGCAAACCGACTCCGGGCCTGATCGAATTTATTCGCCCGACCCCAAAACTGCTAACCCACTCCCTCCAGCTGCAGCGCTGCCAACAATTCCTCAATCTGCTGCTGGCTGTTGTACAGATGGCAGGACACGCGAATGTACCACTGAGCATTGAATTCTGGCACCATGACCTCAATCCGGTGCTGCTCCCACAACCGTTGCTGCAAACCCGTCCAGTCTCCCGGCGGCAGCGGAACATGGACCATCGAACCGTAAAATCCTCGCTCTCGCGACGCCAGGGGAGTTGTTTTCCAGGCATCAGCCAGCAGATTTTCGGTGAACTTGGCCAACGAGCGTGAGTGCTGCCGGAACGTGTCGATACCGATGGTTTCGGTCATGTATTCGATCGCCGCCGGGAGCGACAAAAAAGGACTCGGGTCACGGGTCCCGATCCAGCCGAACTCCTCGTCCCAACGTTGGGGAACTGCTGGTAACAATCGGCCCCAGCTCTTGATCGGTGGCTCAATCGAATCCTGTCGATCGGGAGCGACGTACAAAAATCCGGTCCCCAGCGATCCGCACAGCCACTTGTGGCAACTGGCGGTGTAATAGTCACAGTTCAATTGATCCAGATTCAAATCCACCTGAACTGGTGCATGCGGTCCATCAATGCACACCGCAATCCCGCGGCTCCGAAATTGCTGACAAATCTTTTCTACTGGTAAGACGATCGCGGTCGCGGAAGTAATGTGGCTACAGACGACCAGCCGTGTCCGATCCGTCGTTGCTGCCACCAGCGCATTAACCACGGCTTCGTCGTCTTCGATCCGCGCCGGTAATTTAGCTGTCACCAATGTCGCGCCTTGCCGGTCGCACGCTCGCTGCCAGATTCGAACCACGGCCCCATACTCGTGATCGTTGAGCAACACCTGATCACCGGGATTCAGTCGCACGCTGTCAGCAACAATGTTCATCCCGTAGGTCGCATTATCAATCAATGCCAGATTCGACGCGTCGGTACCAACAAAATCAGCCAGGCATTTTCTGGCGGTAGCTAACGCCGGCTCGAACTGACGCAGATAGAAATCCATCGGCTGGCAATCCAGGCGATCGATCCATTGGCGGCGTAAGTCTCGAACGCAATGCAGCGCAGGACTGAACGAACCATGATTCAAATAGGTTGTTTCAGGGTCGAGAAGAAAGTCGGCTACGTAGTCGCGGTGATCCGACAGCCCCGTGGTAGTCATCAATTCGCTATTATCACTCACTGGTCCTGGTCCGATTTTGTTTCGCCTTTACCTTGAGCCTGCTGCAACTCTTCTGCGGTCATTTTTTCGATCGAACCAAACAAGTGCCCACCGACATTCATCCCTTCACCTCGATGAGCCCAGGTGCCGGCGTACTTGCCTTGGCGAATGACAACGCGGGCATCAAAAGTTCCGAATCCAGGCACGAATAAGCGGTCGATGGTAATCACCGGAGTCCGCCCGGCAAACTTGATATCCAGCGGAGGCAGCGGCAACGTCATGTCCTTGCCACCGTATTTGATCCTGGCAATCAAATTCCAGGTGTCACCCGTTTCTCCTTTTTCCGCCGACAGAATCTCGTAGTACTCCTCGTTGGTCCCCGGTTTTCCGTCCAGCGTAAACTTGCCCGTCCATTTGGTTCCCGTCAGATACTTGGCCAGTTTGTCATGCAGCTCTTTCGTCTCCTGGTCAGCTTCCTGGGGCTGGCTGGATCTGGAGGACGCCGCTGCGGCGGTGTCAGCTGTCTGGGCAGGGCAGGGGAGTGCAAAAATGCCAAGTGTCAGGATAGCCGCCAAAGCGGCCAAACGAGGAAATCGGTAATTGAGCATGGGACTTTCTCCGGTTGATTTGATATCCGATGATTTTGGCCGCTGGCGGAGTTTTTGTCCAATGTGCTTGGAGCTGGTTTGAGCGAGGGTACCCTGCAGGTTCATCAAGAAAAACCGCAGAGTCACAGAGTCCATGGAGAGTCATCGCACGAAACTCCGTGTCCTTTTCGTCTCTGCGGTCAACGGAGATATGGTTGAATCTCCGCCCGTGCAAGTCCAATCATGCTCCCCTTTTATCCCCCAGACTTGGTGTTGCTTGAGTTGCCGGGTATCTCTAAAGTACGAATTGGAAATCGCGGGACGACTCCGCTTCGCCGCTGGATCCGTGTTTTCAGAAATTTGCCAAAGACCCCACATCCTGTAAGGAGTTGCGCGTGTTTGTTGCCGCGACGACCCAATGTTTTCCCGATCGCCCGCTCGACCAGGCGATCGAAAAACTCGCCGATCTTGAATTCTCGCATATTGAAATCGGCATCCACGAATCTGGAAATCACCTGAAACCGTCCGACGTCGTCGCCGATGTCCGGGCCTGCTACGACCTTGTCTGCTCGACGCGACGCTTGACCGTTGTCGGGTTGAGTCTGGATATTGAAGGCGAAGGGGAAGAGTACTTTGACACCTTCACCAAATGCTGCGAACTGGCCAAATTGGCCAAAATTGTTACCTTGACCGTCCCTTCCAGCGAGCACGGTACGCCGTTTAACGAAGAAGTCGAACGCTACAAAAGACTGGTCAAAATCTCGGAACGGCATGGCGTCCGGGTCGCAATGCGGAGCATGCAGGGTCGAATTTCCGCCGATCCCGATACCGTTTCAGTCATCTGCCGGCATGTTCAGGGACTGGGTTTGTCACTCGATCCCAGCCACTATCATATCGGGCATCCCCCCGAAACGATGGTTTACGAAAACCTGATGGACTACGTCTACAACGTCTACCTGCGTGACTCGACTCCGGATGAGTTGCAGGTTCGCGTCGGGCAGGGAATCATCGAATTTGGCAAGTTGATCAACCTGCTACGCAAATGCAATTATGATCGCGCCTTGTGCGTCGACATCCAACCCACCAACGATCCTGACATCGACCACGACGGCGAGCTGCGAAAACTGCGTTTGCTGCTGGAGAGCCTGGTACTGGTTTAATGAAGCACCATCGCGGGACAGACAAGGATGTCATCTCGATCCATGACCCGGTTGAACAAAACCAGGTCAACGACCCGCGTGTGCGTAAACGAATCTACCTGCTGTCAGCGATTCTGCTGATTTCAGCCCTGGCGGTGCTGCCCTACGATTCGACCCTGGCTCACCCGGTGCACCTGGACTCGATCCCAGGCGACCTGGGAAGGTTCATCACCCTTTCCGAGTGTTTTGCTCATGGGTTTGGGGTGTTGGTGGTCGCAATCGGAATCTGGACCCTGGCTCCCCAGTTTCGGCGGTTCCTGCCCCGGATTGCGGCCTGTGCTTTTTGGCCTGCTTTGATCGTCAACGTTTTAAAACTGGGCATTGGCCGCCGCCGCCCGCTGACGTTTTTTGACCAGCATTCACAACCTCATTTTCCCACGACAATGGATGGCTCCTGGTTGGGTTGGCTGCCAGCCAACCAACTCAACACCGACCACCCGGTGCAATCATTTCCGTCGGCGCATGCGGCAACGGCCTGGGGGTTGGCGATCGGGTTAAGCTGGGTGTTTCCGCGAGGTAAATGGTTGTTTTTCAGTCTGGCCATCCTGGCATCCATCCAACGAGTGACTTCGTTTGCTCATTGGCCCAGCGATGTGTTGATTGGCGCCTCGATTGGCGTCTGTTTCGGTGCCGCGTTGCTGCACGATTGGGGCCTGGGAAAATGGTTGAACCGTTTCGAAGCCTGGGCTGCATCACGCCAGCCATCAACGCCAATGGATTGCCAGCCGGAACAAGACCGTGTTGCTGCTTGATTAAAACCGACAATCGCGATACAGTTGACGTCGGCAAGGCGAACTTGAACCGGAGGTTTTCAATGCTTCGCACCAATTCATTCTGCAACTGCTGCCCGTTTCACTCAAGCTTACGGACCACGGTACTTCAGCCTGGAAGTACCATTCTTGCGAGCGTTCCCAGGTTCGATTTCCTGGCAAAACGGATGCGTTTGCCAACCCTGACGGTGCTGCTGTGCGTGTTCGCATCCCTGATCAGCGTAAACACCTGCAACGCTCAATCCAACCAAACGCAAGACGTCGCCCCCTTGTTTTCGGTTCGCCAATACCGCGAATTGACCCGTTCGTTCATCAAGCTTTCCAAAAGCAAAAACCCAACGACGCGGACAATCGCAACCTACAATCTCTGCCGACTTCACAAGTTCATTGTGACCGATGATCGGTTTCCGACTTACTCCCGATTGCAGGCCAACCGGAGCATGGTGGCGTTGCGATTGCTCGACTTGAAACGGGATCTGGTCGAAGAGATAAAAACCGAGGCTGAACGAGAAACTGGAGATTTGCTGGCCGCAAGTTCCGTTCAATATGGTGCCGATGATCAACCCGAAGGCTCAACAGGAGGCTGGTCCAACCTGTTCGGCGAACTCAACGCAGCATTCGGACCACCATGGGACAACGGAGCGGACTTGGTCGCACTGATTGAAAAAACGATTGATCCACAGTTTTGGCGAAGCAATGGCGGGCCAGGGACGATTCACTACTACGCCCCCTCAGGAGTGCTGGTGATCCGGGCCTCGCAAGAGGTTCACGATCGTGTTTACGATCTGCTGTTCAAACTTGGCGCCCGCGGCGGGTGAGTCTGGAGTGGTGGAATTCGAAATCTCAAATCTCCTGACTCTAACGTTTTGTATGTAGTGATTCCCGCTACGTGCAG
>CAZJEK010000226.1:8450-9794 GCA_964545005.1 uncultured Pirellulaceae bacterium | reverse complement strand
AAACGTTTGGCAGATTTGCGGTACGACTTTGATGGCTTGAAGTCGCTTATGCTTCAGGAAGGCTTGACCACACTACAACTAGTCTGGCGTGAAGACGCGGACACGTTTCGATCCCGCAATCCGTTTCCCGTGGGTGGAGTGATAGAAGACCCCGCCACTGGGGCAGCTGCGGCTGCTCTCGGCGGGTATCTGCGTGGGATAGGCCAAGTAACCGCACCCGCCAAGATTCTTATCAAGCAAGGCGACGATATGGGACGGCCGAGCAGGTTGACCGTGGAAATCCCTGCCGCTGGAGGGATCATAGTGAAAGGCACAGCGGTGGCGATCCGAGCCGAGCCTGGCGGTTTCTGAACGTGCGATGACCTGCAATTCCCTGTCATCCACGCTGCAACTCTGGTTGTGTGCCGAGGATGGGCCAACACCAGTAACCAAACGATGGGCCGAATCCGCATCGGTCGGCTCGACTGCTTCGGTCACATCGACCGAAGGAAATCTCGCGAAGGAGCTTGGCACTTCGTGACTGATCGGGGTCAAACACTATAGAAACGTCGTTTGCAAAATGGGATATTCCCTCTCCGGTTAGTGAATGATAACGTCTTTTATCATCGACGAAACCAAGAGGGGGAATGACCGAAAAATCGCTGGTTGCCGCCAGTCAAAATCCGCACCAGAAACCGGTTTGCCTTCCTGCGTTGATTGTCGAGGGAGGCAAGCCGACGCAAAACGCCTGGTACGATTTCTTCGAAGGTCGTATCGCGAATCCAAAGACGAGACGGGCTTACGTCACGGCAGTTCGACAATTCTTGTCGTGGTGCTCTGACCACGACTTGGCTATTCACCAAATCATGGCCGGGGACGTGGGACGGTACCTGGCACAGCACCATGGGTCGTTGCCAACCAAAAAGCAGCATCTTTCTGCGATTCGACGATTCTTCAACTTGCTGGTTGAACGCCATATTTGCCTGGTGAATCCCGCTTTAGTTGCCGAAACAGAGCGATATCAAGTTGTTGAGGGGAAGACTCCGAAGATTTCGGCGCGACAAATCAATCAACTGCTCGGCAGCATCCCTACTGACTCCCCTATCGGTCTTCGAGATAAGACAGCGATCTCGATCATGATCTACACCGCGGCTCGAGCAGGTGCCGTGTCGAGACTCAACCTAGTCGATTACAGCGGTACAACTGGTGAGCGGAAGCTTCGCTTTCAAGAGAAAGGCGGAAAGAGCCGCGAGATCGCTGTGCGGCATGACTTGGAAAAGACGATCGATCGTTACCTCGCTGCAATTGGAGATCATCGGTGTTGAGGACCACTCCATCGAGCACCGTTGAGTCCCATTCGTCAAT
>CAZJEK010000226.1:0-8440 GCA_964545005.1 uncultured Pirellulaceae bacterium | reverse complement strand
CAGGTGGCCGTGCCAACTTGAGAATTGGCTTATTCACCTTCAGCCTCCGCCGAAAACTCCTTGTTCAATGTTGCAAGAAGTTGTTCGGTATCGTTCAAAACGTCCTTGTTGAGCTCCAAATTTTCCGTGTCTACCAGGTTCTCTCCGATGATGCTGGACAGCGTGGTGAAATCGTCAAAACAATACTCTTGCAGCAAGGGAAGGATTTCTTGGCGAAAGCGGCGTGCAAACTCGTCCGGCTCGCTGATTCCTTCGTCCCCCTGCATCAGAAAAGAATGGCCCACCTGCTTTTCAGGACCAAACTTGAGTGCGACTCGCCTGTTCAATTCCGACAGAAACAGATCAAGCGCCAATGGGCCGACCACATCCCCTTCCAGCAACGTCGACTCGGGCATCATTTCGATAAACGAAAACCGTCGCCGAAGTGCTCTGCATTGGCCAAGACGGGATCCTCCTTCAACTCAGTGTAGGCTAGACCGTTTTCAATGTGACAAACGAATTCAAAACCGATTTTGGGATCGCCATCATCGTTGGTTTCTAGCTCGTGGCACACTTTGGCCAGAGCGACGATTTTTTTGTCCGGTGTCGCCTGGTAACCAACGACCAAGTCCCCCACTTTGGCTTTCGGATAGTTGCGCTTGAGGCGGCCATAGCGGAAGTCAATCACCTTTTCTTTCTCCAGCTGCCCCCACGACCATTCTTTGGGGTTCGCAACTGCCCACCACACCTTGTTCGATGTTTGAGCTGTGGAGAGCTTTTCCTCTTCCAGCCGAAATCGATCGTAGGCGTTAATGGCTTTCGCACCATTCTCGCCATTGCAATTCAACAGCCACCACACCGCAAATCGTCGAGCGTGATACGTCTTTCCGGTTCCAGGTGGGCCGTAGAGAATCACTTGGCCTTTGGCCTCGATTGCCTCGTCTAACTCTTGGTAGATGTCATCCACAAAATCATCGTCAGGAATCACCGTCGCTTCCCCGCTCGAAATCTCCTTGAAGACAGCAGGCTTAACTTTGGCAACTGTGAGAAACGCCCAACTCCGCTGCGGCGTAATTTCCTTCTCGAACGACGTGTCCCAGTCTACCCCAAGCGTATGCTGGTATTCCTCGAATTCCTCTCGGTACTTATAGCCATCGTCGTTGACGGTGCCGACCGCAAGAATGTGTGAGATCCCCCAATTGGCGACCACGACATCCCCAGGTTCCAACTCCATTAACCGCCAAAGTTCATTTGCTTTCTGGCTTGCCTTGTTCTTCGTCGAATAATCAAACATCAACCGTCAAATACGTATCGAGTCCGCATACGACGAACTATTTGCAAACCGACAAAACCTACGTCGCTAACCAATTGTTCATGACGCAAGTCATCAAGGGCGGGCCTCAGGTTAGAACCTATTTCGGTTATTCTGCCGATGGCCTGACGGTGCGGACCTGTCAAACTCGTGATCCGTCGGTGACACTCGCCAACAACGCGGCGGTGCTCAATGCAACCCGATCGACATCATCCAATCCAACCCATGTGATCAATGATGCGATTCGGGATAAACGCGGCAACATCGTGCAGCTGATCGGACCCAATGGCGTGGAAACGCTGACGGTTTACGATGCCTTAGGGCGATCGGAAAGCGTAACCCGTAGCAAGAACTCACTGTCACTCGGCACTGAAACCGAATACGACGCTGATGGTAACATCACGGAATCAACGGCTGAGGACGGTGTCGTCACCCAAATGACCTATGATGATGCGGGCAACCTGAAAACGCATACGATTGGCTATGGTACGTCTCTGGCAGCGACTTGGAGCTATACCTACACCGCTGATTCCAAACAGGCAACGGTGACTGATCCGCTTAGCAATGTCACAACCACCGAGTACGAGACCTGCTGTGCGCTGACCGTAGGGACTAGAAACGCGTTGGGCCATGGTTTGGTTCGAAATATGGATGCTGCCGGGCGCGTTGTCCACACAGCCGTGCTCGTAGATTTCGACACGCACACCAATTTGCTCAATCCGACTGATACCAAGACATTGTCGGAGTCCACAACCAAATATCGTGATGACGGACGGGTCCAGTATCAAACCAAGTGGAAGTCCGCACGAGGAGCGATTGATCGCGATGATCCACCAATCGCCGGTGTCGGCAGCGTTTCATTGGCTGATGGTGTGACGACGCAATACCTCTATGATGACCACATTCACGATGGTGAAGAGTTGGATCATTCGACCGGCTTGACGGTCAATCTGCTCAGTGGGGGAACCGGTAGCGTTAACATCAATGCCGCGCTGGCTAAGCTGGATGATGCGATAGCCAGTGGTGGGGCTGGCGTGGACTTCTCCTCGGCTTCCAGCGGTCGAGGCGGTGGTTCGGCCACCGTTGTGATTTCGCCTGACGAGAAGATGATGCAGGTCTCAATCATGGATGGTGCCGGCCGAACCGTGATGACGGCTTCTATGACTGGTCCGGCAGCGACGTCACCAAATCAGTTGGTCAATTGGAGTTGCACGAAGCATGACCAGATCGATACGACAACCTTCAGCTTTGATACCAAGAAGACTTTGGTGGTTGATCCTGATGGCAACGCGGTCGCCACGCTTGCTGATGGTTTCGGGCGCCAAGTTGGTACAATTGATCAGTTGGGCAACGTGACCAAACGAGAGTATGACTCTGCTGGAAATGTCAAAAAGGTGATCGATGCGTTGAGCAACGAAACCGTTTATGCCTACGACGATCTTAACCGAAACACTTCGGTTACTGATCCACTAAGCAACACCACTGAGACCGTTTACAGCTCAACCACGGGGCGAGTGACTTCAACGGAGGATGCCAAAGGTAACACCACCACCAATATCTACGATGACCTCGGACGGGTCATTACCGTCACCGATCGATTCGGCAACGATACGGATCGAACTTATGATGATCTCGGTAGATTGCTAACAATCACCGACGCCCAAAGCAAGACCACAACCTACGGGTATGATGACATTGGTCAGCGAATATCGGTGACACTCGCCGACAGCAGCAGCCGCGCGATGACGTATGATGCTGCTGGACGACTGATCAAGACCGAAGCCCCGTCTGGAAAGTACCTAACGACCACATACGAGTTCTCGGGGGTGGTTGACAAGCATCAGTATTATGATGCCAGCGATACGCTTACGGGAACGGATGACTTCAGCTACGATTCTGTGCTTCGAAAGTCAGGTTCGACGAGTCAATACGGCGTGACCCGATCCCTGGCCTACACCGACCGTGGTGAACTGGACACCGACACCACGACGTACAGCAGCCAGTCCTACGTGGTCGATTACGATTACGACGATCGCGGGCGTCGCACTAAAGTGACGTATCCTTCAGGCCATGAAGCGGAATACACTTACGATGACCGCAATATGCTGGACACAATCGCTTGGGAAAGTTCCCAAATTGAAGATCGCAGTTACTCCGACTTGGGACAACTGACCAATGTCGACCGACCCTACATTGATGAGTCACGCACCTACGATGATGCTGGCAGGTTGACGGCGGTTAACAACAACAATGTCGGCAATGCCAGCTACACCTATGACGAGAACGGCAACAAGCAAAGTGAAACCTGGACCGGCAATATGTCCGGCTGGAGCTTCACGACTGTGAACACCGGCACCTACACCGATGGCTATGATGCCGAAGATCGCTTGAGGAACTTCAAGCAACCCACCAAGAGTGTTGATCTCTATCTCGACCGATCCGATATTGGCAACATCACCAATTACAAGCTGGGAAGCACCAACGCTTACCGCAGCTATTCAAACATTCACGAGCTGACAACTGTTGATGGCACTTCGCAGACCTTCGATGCCGATGGCAATTTAACCGATACCCATACCGGCATCGAGCTCGATTGGGATGAAGGCGGAATGCTCAAGCAAACCGTGGTCTCAGCTGGTGATACCTCCGGCATCGAAGGCACTAACGAGTATGGTTACGATGCGGAGCGGAAACGTGTCTGGAAGAAGATCACACGCAATAGTTCAGTGGCCGAGCACACAGTATTTGTTTACGCTGGCCCCAACTGTATCGCAGAATACGATTCGGGCACAGCAGCAACAGCCCCCAATCAGGAGTACGTGTACGCTGATGCGATCGACTCGTTGGTGATGATTGTTCGTAATTCGGGGGCTCAGGAGCTAACTGTCACCCGCAACCAACAATGGAGCATCTCGGCTCTAGCGGATAGCTCGGACGGGACGGTGCTGGAGAGGTATACTTACGATGTGTTGGGAAGCCGTACCGTTCTGGCCGCCGACGGTTCGACTGTCCGGACCACCAGCAGTTACGATAATCCCTACGGATATACCGCCAGGAGGCACGATGACGAATCCGGGTTGATGTACTTCCGAGCCAGATGTTACGATACGTCGACAGGCGAATTTGCAAGCAAAGATCCGCTCGAATACGTTGATGGAATGTCATTATACAGGGCGTATTTCGTGCCGGGGGCCGTGGATCCTTTGGGCAATAAAGTTTTAATATTTGGATGGGAAGGTGCTGGTGCCAACATTGGCCTGGCCTATAAGCCAATCGAACACGTGTACAAAGTCATATCTGAATCGATTTTAGGTGATGAAGTTGACGTCACAGTGACTGGACAAAAAAACCTCAATGGAATCGCAATAATTGCTACGGCAAAAAAAATTATCAAGAGGGCAAAAGAGGCTGAAGGAGATGAGGATTGTCCTTGTTACCCAAGAGTTGTATTAATCGGGTATAGCTGGGGCGGGGCAACTGCAACCAAAATAGCTGCGACAATTCAACTAATTGATCCTGAAGTAAAGCTAGATGCAGTATTTACAATTGACCCTGTGTTCGGCACCTTGCCAAACTCAACCAATACACTTACGGGAATTACCGTGGTATTGCCCCCTCGGCTCCCTAAAACAGTAACGCCCTCGAATTTTTGCAAGTGGAACAACTATTATCAATCGTCGGCTAAAAAACCACCTTTTCTCGGAGACAAGTTATCATGGGCAAATAATACATTTTTTGATGACGCCGCATTGCAATCCGGAACGTACTTGAACTTTCCGGGCTCTGGCGCAGCCTTTGTGGGTGGGCAAAATGCATCTACGCAAGGGCACGTCTATCTACCATATCGGCAAGACATTCAAACGGAGTGGTCGGCGTTGATGCAGAGTTATGTAGGCAATGAGTCAAGGAAAATCTACACTGGATGCGATTCGTGCAAGGATGAGGAAAAATAATATGAGAAACGAATATTCAAAAGACATCTTTGGGCGGCTTTGCATCCGCTCTCGTGAAGCCTTTGTAGCCGTTTTGATGGTCTTTCAAGTAGTTGCATTTGTGGAACGAGTTTGTCCAATGAATTGCCTTGGCACTAAGCAAATGCAAGAGGATGGTGAAGTCGTTGATCACTTTAACTCAGATAAATTCCGAGAGATTGTTCGTTCACCAATTGAAAGCTGGTATTTGGTCGATCGCAAGACTCGTCAAGAAGTAGCTAGAATTGTCTCGAATCGGAAAGCTGAGATCCTTCAATCGATTTATAGCGGTGATGACGAAAAAGTGAGATTTGGCCTTGCCCTTGCTTGCCGCGGCCAAGACACCCCAGCTTTTCAAGAGGCCGCCGTCGCAGTCTACAAGGATGCGTCGCGGAGCGAATCACTACGAATTGACGCCTTTAAAGCATATTGCATGCTGTCACCGCCGAATGTACAAGTATTGCCCAATCGGATTAGCGACCTTCCATTTTTAGCGGAATGTTCCGACCCAGAATGCGAGCAAATGCATGACGAGAACTTAGCAGGCAGCGCTTTGGTGAGCGAGATGTATGGCAACATTCTCCGAGCTTCTGGGCACAATCAGCTTGAAGCAATACACCTAGCACAGCTAGTTCGGCGCAGTGACTCGGAAACTGAAAAGGCGTGCGCACTAGGCATGCTTTATTGCATCGTTGACAATTCCGTCGGAGTCACTGAGATCCTTGTGGATGAGTATCAAAAATCTGGTCCAATGAAATCCGATCTGGCCAATCAACTTTTGCTCACAATTTCGCTAAGTGTCAACGATTCGGATTTTCAAAACGTGCTCAGCCGAATGTCGCTTTCCAAGCAAGCGGTTACGCACTTTTCAAACGAGAGAGCTAGAGTTGTTCGACAGCAAGATTTAGTAAACCAAGATATTGCCGAATACGCGGAACAAGAAAAAGTGATATTTGTTCCTATTTTTCGAGAAAGGTTACTTTCTGGTAGGCCTTCTTTTCGCATGGACACGTTAAGAGTTTTGCTACATGCTCCAGCTCTGGCCGATGAACTCCGAAAAGAAATATCAGCTTTGGCTAGCAATGGTGAAGAAAGAACACGAGAGCTTGCAGAAAAATTGCTTAATGCCAAGTGAATAGGTGTACTCGATCCGTGTGTTCGGAAATACTTGAGCGTTTGGTAAACTACTGTAAGCGTCCGCGAGGATAGGCGTCGGCCTGAAGATAACCTGTAAATCCTGAGAGGAACTTTTGCGGACCCGCACGACTCCGATCCGTCGTAAAGTCGTAGACTGCATAAGGATGATTGATGTCTCCCAGGTAGCCCCAGAATCGCGCCAACCGCGTTCCTTGAATCGAATGGTCGATCAGCTTCACCTGAGTGTCGTCGGTGTGGATGACTTTGGAAGCCAGAACCAGTTCGACCATCAACTCGTAAAGCGGCTGGCACAGATCCGCCACTTGCGCCAACCAACCGTAAATCGTATTGCGACGAATCTCAATGCCGTGCCGCGCGAAGATGTCTTCCTGACGATAACCGGGAAGGTGATCACCGAACTTGCTGACCACGACCTGCGACAGCAAGCCGGCTGTCGGCAAGCCTTTTTCAATCGGTTGCGGTGGTTTCGGGGCAGTAATCAGCTTAGCTTCATCGTGCTTTTCCGGACAAGCATAAACCGCACGGCGATGAACCAGCTTGGTCACCTTGGCCGGAACGTAATCCAACTGTGTGTTCTCTTCCCAGCGAATCAACGGCATCGGTTGACCGTCAACCGGACAGAGACGATCTTCTTCAGCAACGGTATGCTCGATGACTTCGGTGGGAATGTTGTCCGGAATCAATCGCCGACCACGTTTGCGTTTACGCTTGGGACGCCTCGATTCCTGTTCCGCTTGGAGTTCTTCCTCGATCAGCGTTTCCAATTCGCCAATGTCAAACAGCAACAATTGATCCGGATCAATTCGTTCACGCGTTTTGCCGCGGAGTGCTTGAAGCAACTCACGGATCGTTTGCTCTTTGGCGTCGAGCGACTGTCGTTTTCGGGCGCTGTGAAGATCGATTCCACCCAGCAGTAACGACAGTTCGTTGGTCGTAATGGCGACGCCCGCCGTTAGTTGATCTCGGCTCTTGCCATCGGTCGGAAACTGAAATGTTCCTTGCTCCAATCGTTTGTACCAGATCGCCAATCCATCATTGTCCCAGTAGAGGATTTTCAGTTTGTCACGGTTGCGATTTCGAAATACGAACAAGTGACCCGACAATGGATCCTGTTCGAGCAGCGTGACGATCATTCCGCTCAAGCCATCAAACCCACGCCGCATGTCAGTCGGTTCGGTGCAAAGATGAATCTGGATTCCGTGCGCCAACCCAATCATGACGATGCTCCGATGTCGACCAGGACTTCGACGATAGCGCGCAGCGCACCCTGGTCGCTGGGAACCTTGGCGACAACGTTGCCGGGAAACTTGAACTCGACCGTTGAGGCCGGGCAATGAACCGACACGAAGGTTGGCATCTCGGTGGATTCCGCCGAGCTCACCTCCGTGAGGCCAGGATTGCGTCCGAGCTTGTTCCGCCACCGGTAGAAGGTCTGGGCACAGACGGGAATGGACTGACAGAACTCAGTCACCGTCAAGCCACTTCGTTCGAACTCATCGAACCACTGCCACGCAGGATACCGCACCGCCATCTCAAACCTCCAGAAATCTGAAAGTCTAGAAACCACGTCAACATGCAGTTCTATAGGCGCTTACAATTCAAACCTGACAGTCCACTAGCGTACAAGTCAGATGTCCGCACTAATGATGAGAAAAATGCACTGCAAAAAAGTAAGACAACAATGCTGGCACTAAAAACGTTCTGTTAGATTAAACCAAATTCCAGAATCAGCAACTCAATGGCTTCGGTCCGAATGATGCGACTACCGAAGCAATATTGGCGAGCTCTGCGGTAAATCGCCTGGGATGCAGGCATTGCGACGTTCTGATTCCGACAAATATTGCAAGTCGCGAAACTTGTCGTCGCGCAAGATGATAGGCTTGATGAAAACGAACAAGCGCTGATTTTCCCAACCGTTTGTCTCACGGCTGCCAAGCTTTTTTAGCAGTGGAATGTTCTCGATAAACGGTATTCCAATGAGGTCTTCCGCCAGACGTTTGCGGGTCAAGCCACCCACGAT
>CAZJEK010000225.1:3975-9809 GCA_964545005.1 uncultured Pirellulaceae bacterium | reverse complement strand
GGGAGGGTCGAGCCCCAGCGAGGGGACGGGAAACGGTTCAGCACTGGCTACGCAAATGCATCATTTTGCCACCCTCTCCGGCCCTGAGAGGCCGACTCGGCCGACTCTCCCAGTGGGAGAGTATCTTCCTGCGCTTTTACCGGTGATAATTCGTCGCCCAGGCCAAGCCCTGTTCTACCATTAACACGAGCGCCAAAATTACCAGCAACCAGCGACTAAGCGGGGATGCCGATTGCGAATCCGGGTTGGGATTGAATTGATCCGATCCTACCAACGCGACATTCGCATCCCCCAGCGACGAAGCCAAGGCACCTGAGTCTGCTCGCAACAAGTTGCCTTCCTGGCTGGCAACATTAAACGCCGCTCGTTGAATGCTGACCTGATTGTCTCTCGTTTCCAACCAGGTTTCCAATAATCCGGGATCATTGACCAGGATTTCCGAACTGGTCAACTGTCCCGATTCCGGGTCAAGATTCAATTCCAGCTCTTCGACTTCCAGCTGCCCATCGGGTCGCCGGTTTACTCTGATTGCCGCACGTTGATACTGATCACTGGGGACGTTCAACTGAACACGTTCGCCGACCAGGTTGTCGACTTGCCGATATCGTCCGTCCGCCAGGTGGTCCTGCATCAACAATACGATCGGCACAAAGGTCGCATTTCGCATCCAGTTATTCCAACCTGCCCCGGCGGTCGTGAGTACCGCGATAACGCGCCCCGAGCCCCGCTGTTTTTCAACGACCAACGGCCATTGATCCAGACCTCGAACCGTTGCCAACACCCGTGCATCGCTATCATCCGCAGGACGCCATTGCAACGGAGGACGAAGGATGGTGTTGACTTCAACCAGATCCAGCAACGAGTTTTTCACCGACAACGCGGGCGCGAAAATCGGATGGTCGTCAGGTTGAATATCAACCAATGCTTGATCCGTCTCGGCCGGGACCTCCTGAACCGCATCGATTGGCAGTGGATAGATTCCGGCTCCGTCGCGATACAACTGCTCGGTGTAAAACTGGCGATTGACATTCGGCCCGGCGAAGAAAGCGATCCCGCCTCCTCGCTGCACATAGGTCTCGAGTTTGTTAATCGTGGATGCTTCCAGCGAATCGACGTCCAGCAAAAACAGCGTGTCGAACTGGTCGAGTTGTTCCGGGCTGGCGGTACGCAGATAGTCCTTTTGCTTGATCATAGGCGCCAACCCCGTGGTTCCGCCTGGATTGAGCACCAGCGACAAAAACTGACCATCGCCAGCCTGACTTTGGTCGACAATCAAAACTTGGGACTGTTGGACAATTCTCAGATCGACCATCCGCTGGTTATCCATCGCGATTGAATCATCCGGCAAGGATGCCAACAGCGCGTGTGATCCAGCGGTGTTAAAGAAAACTGGTAGCTGCCGCAGGACTCGTTCGCCAGGCTCAATTCGATCAATAAAAACCGAAGGAAGCTCGCGCACGTCCGGCTGCAAATCTGCGGGCCGGGCTCGCTGGTCAGCCTGCGGGAATTCCATCGAGGACACGTTAATCTTGACCTTCGTCGCCGGCAACGCAGATTGGTTTTTGACAGACACTTCGACCATCAGCGGTGTTTCGGCAACGCGTACATTCCCCACTGGCATCAATTGCTCGATCGTCAAGTTGACGCCTGTCTCGACGGCGCAATCAATCAACTCAAACGAACAATTCTCCTGAGCCAGCGATTTTACAATCGACTTCACCTGGTTCGCATCATCCCAATCCTGAGCCCGAAAATCAGACAACAGATAGACAACCGAATGCTGGTCGGGTTGTTGTTGAATTTGCTCGGCGACATGTTGTAGGGCTGGCAACGGACCAGCGTTGGAGGCGGAAACATTCAACTGACCCTTTAACGCTTCGATTTGCTGATCGTAATTCGTATCAATCGGTTGGTCGGAAATGTCTGCCAGCTGGTCCATGCCTTGGCCAGTGTCTGACTCCTGCCCAAGGGCAGCTGAGTATCGGATCAGGGTCAACGACTGGTTTTGACGGCCCTTGGCTCGATTGACAATCTTGTTCAGGGTGGCTTTGGCCCGGTCGAAAGCCCGAACTCCATCGACGCTTTGATCCTGCATGGAATAGCTGTCATCGAGCAGGATATAGTGGTGGGTCGCGGGCGCTCCCAGCCAACGTTGGACGCCGTCATCGCGGCAGCCGATTTGCCCCAGCACCGCTAGTGCCAACAGCAACGCTGCGATCCGGGAAAGCAGCAGCAGGAACTGCTTCAGTCGAATCCAGTTGCGATTGCGTTTGTGGCTGCGGAGCAAAAAATCCATTGCCGCCCATTGCACCGTCCGATGCCGCAGTCGCTGAATCAAATGGATCAAAATCGGCAATGCGATCATCGTTGCGGCCATCCCAGCCCAGATTGCGGGAGAGCCAGAGAACAGATTGGGGAACATTAGCCGCCTCCCCGCGATCTCGCCATCCGCCGGCTGAGAAACTCGGCCAACACCGCGTCAACCGGATCGCTGGTTCGCACCTGCAGGTAGTCGATCGATGCCTGGGCACAGCCATGCCGCAGGTCGGCCAGAAACTGATTCAGTTCCTCCAGATATCCATCACGCAACGCTTTCGGATTGCAATTCAACGTTACCGTTGATTCCAGGTCCTCAAACCGCATCGAACCCTCAAACGGAAAATCAAGCTCATCGTCATCGAGCAGCTGGAACACCAGTACGTCGTGGCCTCGCTGCCGCAACAGGCGCAAACCTGTGAGCGTTTGTTGAACGTCACCGAAAAGATCGGAAACCACAATCATCATCCCCCGACGAGGATACGTTTCGGCCGCTTGCTGAAAGATCGCCTGCAAGTCGGTTTTATCTGCCGTGGTGGACGACTCCAAGGACCGCATGATTGCTTGAAGTTGAGTCCGTTTACTTCGAGTCGGCAGGCGGTCGCGGACCTGTTGATCGAATGTCAGACACCCCACGGCGTCCTGGTTTTTCAATATCAGGTAAGCCAACGAAGTTGCAATCGTGGCGCCATATTCGAACTTGTTTAACGGTCCACGACCGTATTCCATGCTGCGTGAGACATCCACCAGCAGATTGACCCGCATGTTGGTGTCTTCTTCAAATTGCTTGACGTACAGTCGGTCTTGCCGAGCCCAGACTTGCCAGTCGACATGTCTCAGGTCATCACCGGGGACGTATTGCCGGTGCTGCAGAAACTCGACGGACTGGCCAAAATAGGGACTGCGATGCATTCCCGCCAGGAAACCTTCGACGATATGTTCGGCCCGCAAGTCCAGTCGCGCGATCCGTTTGATCGCTTCAGGATGCAAAAAGTTTCTGGAATCGGGCATCGTTGGTCAGTTCGTCTTCTTTAGCCGGAGTCGAATCAATCAGTCGATCGATAATCTGGTCGGATGTAATTCCATCGGATTGGGCAGCAAAATTGACAGCGACTCGATGTCGCAAAACTGGCTTGGCCAAGGCATCGATGTCGTCGGTTGAAACATGAGTTCGACCATACATCAACGCCCGCGTTTTGCTGCCCAGGATCAGGTACTGCACGGCACGCGGTCCTGCCCCCCATCCAATTTGCTGATCGATAAAATTGGGAGTGCCGTCGCGTCCGACTCGGGTTTGCCGCACCAGCGACAACGCATACCGCAGCACGTGGTCGGAAACGGGGACGTCGCGGATCACATCCTGCAGCTGCAACATTTCTTCAGCCCCGAGGACCGGTTGGACTTCGTAGCTGGTTCGACTGGTCGTGCGACGGGCGATTTCCAGTTCATCGTTGAACGTTGGATAATCGACGTAAACTTTGAACATGAACCGGTCTTGCTGGGCTTCAGGCAACGGATAGGTGCCTTCCTGTTCAATCGGGTTCTGCGTCGCGAGCACGAAGAACGGGTTCGCCAACGCATGCCTGACCCGGCCCACGGTCACGGTCCGTTCCTGCATTGCTTCCAGCAGTGCCGCTTGAGTCTTGGGAGGAGTCCGATTAATTTCGTCGGCCAATACGATGTTCGAAAACAACGGTCCTTCCATGAATCTGCGTTCCCGGGCACCGGTGGATTTGTTTTCCTCCAGCACTTCGGTGCCGGTGATATCGGCAGGCATCAAGTCGGGCGTAAACTGAATCCGGGAAAACGACAGACTGAGCGATTGGGCGATGGTGCTGATCATCAGCGTCTTGGCCAACCCGGGCACACCTTCGAGCAGGCAGTGGCCGCGACTGAACATGGCAATCAAGATTTGTTCAACCACGTCCTGCTGACCGACGATGACCTGAGACAATTCGTCCAGAATTTTTTGTCGGGAACGGTTCAATAACTCGACGGCATCTTGACCGACCGAAGGATCAGACATGAATGGCTTTCTGGTTGAATCGACTCAGCGGGTAATCGTTGCGTTGGCGTTAGGTGCAACGCTGTGAATTGAAGAACGCGGAGTTGAACGGACACCGCTTTCAACGACTGTCGATTATATCGCAGTTCCGCCTCCATTACAGGCAAACATGGACGTGACTATGGTTTCGTGCAAGGTGAATTTTTCCTTTGTGCTGACTAAACAAACTCATTCAACCCAAAAGTCAGTCGATCGTTGCCTCCAGATCAGCCAGCTTTGATTCCACTCGGCTCAAACGTTCCTGCCACTGGGCAACCTGGCTCGCGTTACCCAATTCACCGTGGCGGGCAATGGCCTGTTCGCAAATCCGAGGGATCATCCAACGGGCCATCGGATTGACTTCCGATAATTGCTGTTCAAATTCGCTGAACGCTTGTTGCAACTGACGTTCGGCTTCGTCGGCTAAATCTGGTTGTTCCAATTCGATTAAGGCCTTGATCGCACGGGCTCGAACGACACCGCGAGGAAAGCCATCGCCAGCGAGTGGAACGTCCACCGTCGCCTGGGCGTATTCCATGGCTTCTTCAAGTTCACCGTTTTCGTAAAGTGCCACGGCAAGTGCAGCATTGGCTCCGACCACGCAATAGGCCTGAGGATTATCGAGCTGAATGACCAATTGATGAAATTGTCTCGCTGAGTCCAGCGCCCGATCGTGTTGCTTCAGCTCTTCCTCAATCGTGACCACGACTTGCAACGCATTCTTGACTCGCGACGTCTGGAATCCAGTGGCTGCGAAGCCATGTCGAAAGATATCGCGGTTCAGCTCGAGTGCCCGTTGCTTGTCGCCGTTCTTGTACGTGTAATAAGCCAATCCCTGTTTGGTGTTTAACAGGTTAGGGTCATCCTCAGGGTCAATCTGACGGCCAACTTCGAGCGCCTTTTCCAGCCATTGGATTGCTTTCGCCTCATCCCCTGCTTGGGCAAACGCGCTACCCAATCCAGTTGCCGAGGCAACGGTCGAACGATGTTTTTGACCATACTTGGCAACCGTTTTTTGGTAGTGATCTTCCATCATTTGCAAACCGGCTTGTGTTTCGCCCAGCTTAAGCTTGGCCGCTGCCAATTCGTTCATCGAACCGAGCGTGTCAGCATGAGTATCACCCAATCGATTGCTTCGGATTTCGAAAACATGCGATCGAAGTTCATGTTCCTGTTCCAATTGGTCATCGGGTAAAGCGCTGGCGAACGCCTCTTTTGCTTTGGCAACTTCCAGTGAATCGGCCGGAAACCGTTGTTGACTCATTGCCAGGAACCTGGAGGCCAATTCAAATTCATCTGACTGACGAGACAACCAATGATAGGACTGGATCAGGTTGTACATCGCATCCAACGTATTCGCATCCTCCTGCCCATACAGTTCTGACATTTGTTGCAGCACCGATTCAAAAATTTCAACGGCTTCCAAATCTTGACCATTCGCAAAATAGGCTGCGGCAAGATTGTTGTTGGCAGA
>CAZJEK010000225.1:2982-3965 GCA_964545005.1 uncultured Pirellulaceae bacterium | reverse complement strand
CTTGAATTCCACATCATCAGCGTGATGCTGGGAGATCAGCGACAACGCTCTCAAAGCGGTGCCAACAGCAGCTTCTCCGTCCTGGTTCGAAACGTAGGCGTTGGTCAAGCTGACCAATGCGTCCACTGTCCGACGATCCGAATTCCCCAACTCTTGTTCGTAAAGTTCGATTGACCTGGTCAATGCATCGATCGCGTCCGAGAATTCGCTGAGCGATTCGAATGAGTCACCGACGGCTTGGTACAGCACTGCCTGAGTCAACGGGTCATCGGCGTAACTTTCCGGAATGTTTTCCACTTCCCGTTTTAAAACCTCATACACCGTGATGGATTTGCCGCTCTCATCCCGATTGGGACTGCCATACGAGTTAACAATAAAATCTCGGACGTTTTCAGCCATCAGCCGCGATTGAGTTTCATTCTCGCGGAGTGCAGCTTGGGCATCAGCCCGCGACTTTTCGATTTTCGCTTGTTGGCGAAATGAGTTGGCTGCGACTAGCGAAACCGAGGTTAGCGCGATCAGGCCAACGGCCAACCCGGCGGTCAGTGTCGCAATCGCCCGATTGCGTTTGGCCCAACGAACAAGTTTACCGACGGAAGAAATCCGCCTCGCGAGAATTGGCCGATCTTCCAGAAACCGCTCCAAATCATCGTGCAAATCATCGGCCGATTGATAACGTTGCTGTGGGTCAACCTCAATCGCCTTTTCTACGATTGTTGCCAGGTCGCCAGGAATTCGAGGGTCAATGGTTCGCAAAGGAATCGTTCGGCCAGCCAGGATCTGCCTGATCAGATCTGCGCGATCGCCGGAACGAAATGCCGGTCGCAGGGCCAGCATTTCGTACAATGTCAGACCTAACGCATAAATGTCGCTGCTTGGCAAACAGATCCCACTAAATCGCTCTGGAGCCAGGAAACGCAGCGTCCCCACCACGCCACCCGTCTTTGTCAGATCCGAATCACCCTCCTTGGCCAACCCAAAAT
>CAZJEK010000225.1:0-2972 GCA_964545005.1 uncultured Pirellulaceae bacterium | reverse complement strand
GTCCCCTGAGTATCTAGCAACAGGTTTGCAGGCTTGATGTCGCGATGAATGACGCCTCGCTCGTGCGCGTACGCCAAACCGGACGCAACCTGTTTGCCAATGTCCGCAATTTGCCGACAGTAGGTGCGAAACCTCTTCGCATTCAAGGAACGAGCATCCGTCCCGTCTGCTGGAATCGGAGTAGTTACGGATGGTAGGTGGGACGAGCTAGAATTGCTTTCGGAACTATCAGGTTGTTGATCGACTTCGAAACCAGAGGATTCATCTGGAGTCGCTCGCGCTGTCGTTTCGCTGGCCCGATTTTCCGACGCAATGATCAAGGAACAGGCCAACGACTCAGCCAGCGTTTCGTTTTCGGTCGAATCCCTGCCGGAACGAATTTGAGGTGTCGGCTGGGAATCCGATCGTCGCGTATCCGCCGGGTCAGTTTTGGCTTTTTCTGTGGTCCGAAACAGCTGAGTAACGTGCCTCGCGACATCGTTCAAGCCCAGGCCATCGATAAACTGCATTGCGTAAAAGTAGCAGTTCTCTTCGCAACCGACTTCATAGACCGGTACGATGTTGGAGTGATGCAAGCGAGCCGCAGCCCGTGCTTCACGTTGAAAACGCAGTTCAGCCCCCTCACCAATGTCACGATCATTGGCCAGCGTTTTCAATGCGACTCGACGACGTAAAGAAAGTTGATCGGCCTCATAAACGATCCCCATCCCGCCGCGAGCAATTTCCCGGATGATGCGATAGTTACGGAACTCAGGCCAGTTATGTGTCACGAGTCACCTGTTTAGCATGGAAGTGGGCTGTCCATTTTAGACGGAAAATTCGCCAGTGCGGCGACAAGCACGTTCCGTTTTCCGAATGTAGCATGGCCGATTGGGCCGTAATTAGCAGACTTCTGAGTGATACTGTTGCGTTGGTCCAACTTGCGAGTCGCAAAAAAATCTTATCCCAAAGCTGGCAACGGATTGTAAATCGGAGACAATGAATCGATTCTGCACACGTTGCCGTAAACACTCCTGTTTGTAGTTCTTTTAAGAGTCGATCGATGCCAGGATTAATGGATCTGTTTGAAGCCATCTTGTCTCCCCCAAAATCTTCCGGTTCGCGGGATCGAGACGATTCATCACGACGCAGTACTCGACTGCCTTCACTCGAACCGTTGCCGGAACCGGGCAGCGGCGGAATTGGCGAAGTCATGCAGTCGGTGGTCCAGATTGTGGCCATGCGGGAAGGGTTCATGGGCGGGATGACGTCGGCCTGGACTGGCTCCGGAACCATCGTTCATCCGCAGGGAATCATCCTGACCAATTGCCATGTTGCCAACCCCCGAGCGATGGGGATGTCATCGCCTCCAGCAGATCGGTTGGGCATCGCGATTACCGAAGCTTCGGACCGCGCCCCTGCCCTGTCCTATTTTGGCCAGGTCGTGACTTACGATTCCGATCTTGATCTGGCAGTGATTCGAATCACTCACGATGTGAAAGGTCGACCAGTCAAACGACTGAAGTTACCCAGCGTCACGTTGGGTGATTCCAACGACCTTGACCTGGGAGATCGGATTTCGATTTTTGGCTATCCTGGAATCGGCGGCGAAACGGTGACCTTTACGTCCGGCAACGTTTCCGGGTTCTCGGCAGAACAAGGCGTTCGCTCGCCCCGCGCCTGGATCAAAACCGACGCCACGATCGCTGGTGGCAACAGTGGCGGAACCGCCGTCAACCCGCACGGACGACTGGTAGGTGTCCCGACGCAAGCTTCGGCAGGAGCCGGAGTGACGCCAGTCGATGCGCGCCCGGTTCTGGATACTAACCGGGATGGTCGGATCGACCAACGTGATACGCCGATGGCGATCGGCGGATTTATTAATGGACTCCGACCAATCAACCTGGCGATCCCGTTGTTGGAAAAAGCTGGCATGCGAGTTTCGGCTCAACGCAGCGCCGACGACGACGATGTTCCGGAAGTCAAACCCGAACCAATCCGCGGCTTTGATTTCGACCGGATTCGAGAAAAACCTGCTTTTTCCAATCTGCTGTTTTCGACTCACGTGACGGACGATGGTCGACCCGTGCATCCGACTCACGTCGTTCCCAGCGGTGTGGGGGAAATCTTTGCCTCATTTGATTTCGACAACTTTCGCAACGGAACACCGTGGAGTGCTATTTGGACGACCAACGGCAACGTCATCATTGAACAAAGCGATCCCTGGGATGATGGTGAAGCGGGTAGAAAAACCGTCAAGCTGACTAACCGGCGTGGCATACCTGACGGCGAATACCTGTTGACGCTGGGCATTGGCGAGGAAGTCAACCTGCAGGGCAAAGTCGCCGTGGGAAATCGCGTCGATGAAAGCGACAGCGAAGTTTCCGGACGACTGATCGATGCACGCAGTGGCCGTCCGATATCCGGTGGCCTGGTGATTGCGCTGCGGCCATCGGTTTCCATGCGGTCATTTTTAAGTCATCGAAAAGAAGATGATGTGCAGTCGTCAGCAGAAACCGATCGGGATGGCAAGTTCACGTTGCCGGAACAACTTCCCAAAGGTCAGGCCTACGGATTGGTGGTCGCCGCCCGCGGCTACGAACCGTTGACGGTGGAAGGCGCACTGCGGATTGGTCCCGGTGCACCGGAACATGCAGATCTGGGCGACATCGAATTGAATCCCGCGTAGCAGCGACTGCCCAGATGGCCTTAACCAACTGACACGTTTAACCCGATTTGAAAACATGAGTACCTCATTCTCCAGCTCGAATCCTGGCCCCCGCAAGAAAGGTGGAGGCGGGCTGATGTTCGTGATCCTGATCGTCGTTGCCGCCATGATCATGTTCAATCAGAACGGCGGTGGTCGACCAGGTCCGAATCAGACCGGCCAACCAGACACCGAACAATCGGAAGGCGGCGATTGGCAAACAGAACGACGATCCGAACAGGCGGCAGGCCTTGAACGAACCGAATCCGGCGATTGGGGTATGGAG
>CAZJEK010000224.1:0-9818 GCA_964545005.1 uncultured Pirellulaceae bacterium | reverse complement strand
AAAAGCGTTGACTCGTCGTTCTCTGCGTCCTGCAGTTTTAGCATCCATTGACACTCTGGAGTTCGACATCGTCGCCTTCCTCTCCGCGAAATTTATGTCGACAAAATCCCGCTCGCGGGAGGGGCGAGCCAAGGCGAGGGGAGGGTTTAGGAACCCCCTCTCCGGCCCTGACAGGCGACTCTCCCAAGGGCCCACGGGAGAGTGTCTGCCACCAGCGGTTTTGGCGCTAGCCACCGAACTTCCGAAGTTTTACGCGTCAACTGGCTTTCGTCCGGGGCTAGCGCCCAAATCGGCTGGACCAACCAACGGTTTGATTTTCAGCTTGCCGTAACCGCTGCCAAGGCATCTCTAATCTTCTGCTCAACCAATTCCCGGTCATGCGAAGACGAAATCATGGGCAACGCGCGATTCCATGAATCGATGGCTTTCGATAGGTGCCCCATCTGCTGGCAGGTATCTGCCAGGGCACAGTACAACAACGGATAGCTTGCCAAGGAGTTCTCCTGACAAAGCTGCTCCAACTGTTTCCGTGCCGCGGCATGCTGGCCAAGTTGTCCCAACGCTAACGCGCGATTCAATCGAATCACTGGAGAGGAAAACTGAGCCTCCAGCAAGTCATACAATTTCACAACCTGATTCCAATCGGTCTGATCGACCGAAGCCGCCTGGCAATGCAGCTGCGCGATTCGAGCCTCAATCTGGTACCGACTGACTTCACCCGACGCGGACCGCACCAACCAGTATTCGGCAACTCGCATCATGTCCTGGTCCCAACGGCTGCGATCCTGATCGCCGAGCAGAATGACTCTGCCTGCTTCATCGGTCCTCGACTCCAACCTGGCAGCGTGGAATAACATCAATGCCAACAATCCATAACTGGCAGGCAGCCCAATTTCGCTTTCGCACAACAGGTGGCACAGTCTTGCTGCCTCCTCGCAGAGATCGATGGACACCGGCTGATCGCCTCGCGTCGCCGAGTGCCCTTCGCTAAATAACAGATACAGAACTTCGTGCACCGAATCCAGTCGTGACGCCAGTTGATCGGCAGCGGGCAGTTCCAGCGAGACCTGGTTAAGCCGCAAAAATCGCTTGGCACGAGTCACCCGTTTGCGGACTGCCTCCGGCTTCATCAACAAGCCGCGGGCGATTTCGTGATCGCCCAACCCACAAGCTACCTTCAGCGTCAATGCCAACTGGGAAGCGCGTTCCAAAGCTGGATGGCAACAGGCGATGATCATCCGCAACAGGCTGTCGTTCAAATCCGCCGGATGAAAACGGATCAGCTCCTGCCGCTGGCTTGGCAGCTGAGCAAGGATCTGGTCGGCGTCGTCGACACCTCGCTCGCGACGCAACGCGTCGATGATCCGATTTCGAGCCACCCTGTGAATCCATCCGGCCGGGTTGTCCGGTATCCCTTTTAGCCGCCACGTTCGCAACGCCTGCAGCATGGACTCTTGAACCATATCCTCCACAACATCCATCAGCGCAAACCCGAAAGCCCGAGTCAGCACCGCAATCAAGTTGGCTGACTCGTGCCGAAAAAGATGTTCGACCAGCTTACGGGGTTCGTCGCTCATCGCATCAGATTACGGTTGCTCGGGAATGTCGACAATTGCCCGGACTTCGACAACGCCGCCAACTTCATAAATGGGGCAGCCCATGGCATGTTGACAGGCCGCATCGTAATCCGCCGCTTCGATGACCGAATACCCACCAATCATCTCTTTCGATTCAAGATAGGGACCGTCCGTGATCGTTTTATCAGCCTGAACCACTTTTCCGTCGGGCCCCAAAGCGTCTCCCATCGCCACGCACCAGCCATCCTGCTGACCCTTTCCCAACCAGTCCCACCACTTTTGAATACTGGCCTGCATTTCTTCTGGAGAAATTTCCGGGGCTTCTTTCGTAACTGGATCGCGGTAGATAAACATGAACTTGGCCATCAAAAACCTCGTAAAACTGGCGTTTTTGGTCGGAAACCGCTCGGCTGCCGAGCAACAAATCTCCGACGCTGGCAGGATGACGATTCGAACATGGAAATTGGGACAACAAAAATTCTTTTTTAATGCCTAGATGTTGGGCAAACCGCAGAGACGCAGAGTGCGGAAGTTTTTGGAGCAATTTTTGAAATTCCGTTCGCGCGGCATCTGCGTTCTGCGTCTCAGCGGTTTTACTCCTGAGAAACCAGCGTCAAACGCCCCCCTCGGCAGCAACAACGGCCATCAAGCTTTTCGCCACAGCGAAACCACGTCGTCCTGAATCAAGTACAAACAGGGAACCAGCACCAGGATGATGGCGGTTGCAAACAGGATTCCGCAGCCCAATGAAATGGCCATCGGGATGATGTACTGAGCCTGCAAGGAATCTTCGAAGATCAACGGCAACAATCCACCGGCCGTCGTCAACGTGGTCAACATGATCGGCCGGAAACGGCGCAAGCCAGCTTGTGAAATCGCCTCATACGCCGATTGCCCCATCCGATGACGGTTGGCATAGTCGATCATGATCAGCGAATCATTGATCACGACCCCAGACAATGCAATCACCCCCATCAAGCTGACCAACGACAGATCGTACCCGAGCACGATGTGACCAATCACGGCACCGACGATTCCAAATGGAATTGCCACCAATACAATTAGCGGCTGCACGTAACCGCGAAACGCCACCGCCAGCAAGCTATAAATCACCGCCAACGCCAGCCCAAAGTATCCCCACAATGATGCCGTTGCCGTCCGCATCTCGGCATCGCTACCTTCAAAGGACCAGGTGATCCCGGGAAAGTCTTCTCGCAATCGAGGCAGCTCTTCGGACTTGAGCGCTTCAATCACCTGGGTCACGGCGCCCTTTGGTTCAGCGTCCATCGAAATGCTGATCACGCGGCGACCGTCCCGGCGATTGATCGAATTGAAGGCCAATGATTCCTCAACGGCAGCCACGTCCAGCAAGGGTACTTCGGCTCCACTGGGCGTGCGGACCACCAGTTCTTCCAAGTGATAGATGTCTTCGCGTTGATCTTCAGGCAGTTTAACTCGCACCTCGATTTCATTGGTTCCACGCAACAATCGCAACGCCAGTGATCCGAAGAAAGCACCGCGCAACTGGTTGCCCAATTCCTGGTCGGTCAGCCCCAGCGCCCGCCCTTTGGGTAACAAGCGAAAATCGTATTGCGATTTTCCCCGGTTGTAGTTGTCGTTGACGTCGCGAACATTGGAATACTGCTCAACCCGTTCGAGAAATGCTGCGGCGGCTTGTTCCAGCACATTGATATCGCTATGACTTAAATCAACACTGATATCTCGGCGGTATCCTCCCGGGCCCCGCTCGGCGCGGAACGTCACCTGGTTGACGCCCGGCAAATCGCCGATCGAATCTCGCCACAACTCAATCACTTCATTGGCCGACATGTC
This sequence comes from uncultured Pirellulaceae bacterium, assembly GCA_964545005.1. GTDB lineage: Bacteria > Planctomycetota > Planctomycetia > Pirellulales > Pirellulaceae > Mariniblastus. The sequence continues at coordinate 6,408 of CAZJEK010000224.1, read as the reverse complement.
GCGCTGATCCGGTGGCTTCATGACGATTTCAACATCGATAAAGCTCTGCCCCCGCACATTGGTTTTGATTCCCTCAGCAACCTCGTGCAAGTTATGTTCTTCGAACATCCGCAAGCTGGCCTCGGTGACCGTGTTGGCAATTCGAGCGGCTTGATCCGGAGTCGTTCCGACTGGCATTCGCACCCCCGCCTCGATTTCGTCAGCCGATACCTCCGGCATCAAGATCATGCCCATATGTGAACTGGTCGCGTATCCACCAATAATCAATAACGACCCCAGCGCAATCGATGCCGTGATATACCGGAATCGCAAACACAGCCGCAGGATTGGCCCGTAAATCAACTCGACCAACCGGTTGAAACCGCGACTGAACTGCTGCTGCAATCGGTGCAACCAACCGCCCATTCCTCGCCGGGACTCCGAAGTCGAACGAGTATGCGCAAGGTGTGCGGGCAAGATGAACAGCGATTCAATTAGCGACAACGCTAACACGATGATCACGACGACCGGCAGCGGGCTCCAAAACTTCCCAGTCTCCCCGGGAATGAACATCAGCGGTACGAACGCCACAATATTGGTCAGAATGCTGAACGTGACCGGCCCGGCAACCTCACGCGTACCCTCGATCGCAGCCAATTCGTGATCGGTTCCCGATTGACGTTTTTCATAAACATTCTCACCCACGACCACTGCATCGTCGACAACAATTCCCAGCACCACCAGGAATCCGAACAGCGAAATCATGTTGATGCTGACCGACGCGACAGGCAGGACCAGTAGCCCGCCGATAAACGAAACGGCCATTCCCATCATGACCCAGAACGCCAAACGGAATTCCAGGAAGATGGCCAGAATCCCCAGCACGATAAAGATCGCCATGACGGCGTTCTTCATCACCAGTCCCAATCGGCGTTTGAACTCTTCGGCGTTGTTCCGGTCAACTCGCCAGTTGACGCCCGGCGGCAGCACCGACTCAAACTCGGCCATCGTTTGCTCCACCGCCGCAGCCACGTCAATTGGTGATTGAGAGCCAACGCGATAGATGTCCAACTCAACCGATGGTGTCTGACTAAACTGGGAATGGAAACCGACTTCCTCAAACCCGTCGCGAATTTTGGCGATATCGCCCAAGGTCACCATCTGACCATCACGCCCGGTCACAATTTCGATTCCGGCGAACTCTTCGGCCCACTGTTTGCGCGCTTTGACACGCAGCAGAATTTCGCCGGCGTTAGTTTGGACCGAACCCGCAGCGACATCACGGCTGTTGGTGCGAATGATGTCGGCGACATCGGGCAGCGTCAAACCGTATTCACGCAGCAGCTGTCGAGGAATTTCTACATGCGTGACATAGGCTGGCACCCTTCGCAACTCGACCTGGGTAATCTGTTCATGGGACTGCAATTGGTCCCGCAATTGTTCGGCCAGCTTCCGCAATGCCCAGATATCGATCGGTCCGTACAGGGCAACTTGCATGACCTCCTGCTGGCGGGCTTGCAGCCGGACTTCGGGTTGTTCGATCTGGTCTGGAAAAGTCCGAATCCGATTGATGGCCTGGTCAATGTCCTGATAGATTTTCATCCGTTGCTGGCCAGCCACCAGCTCGATCGACACCGAGCCTCGTCCTTCGCGAGCCGAACTGGTGATTTCGCGAATGCCTTCGACACCGCGAACGGCTTCTTCGATCGGCCGCAGAATCCCCTGCTCAACTTCTTCGGGAGCGGCGCCGGGGTAACCGACGGTGACATCGACAACATCCAGTTGAAACTGAGGAAATACTTCCTTCTGAATCGTGAACGCCGACCAGACTCCGCCACCCAGCAACAACAGCATCAGCAAGTTGGCGGCGATTGCATTCCGGGTCATCCAGGCAATCGGCCCTCGGAATCTACGAGTAGATCCTTCGTCACTGGAAGCAGGCTGATTCATTGTTCGGCCTCCTCGTCAGCCATCGAATCCGGAGCATCCGACCCATCTTCAGGATCGACTTTCCTCAGCCCCACGCCTTCAGCAACGGTCGCCAGCGTCGTCGTCACGACTTCGTCTCCGTCATCCAAACCGCTGCGGATGTAGGCGAATCGTTCGTCACGAAACACGATATCGACTTCGCGAATCTCCAGTTGGTTGTCCTTCATGACCCACACCGTATCCTGATCACGCACGTGGTCTCGACTGATACGAAACACGTCGTTGATCGATTTGCCGCTGATCTCTGTTTCCACCAGCGTCTCCAGAATCATCGCCGGGGCATCCGACTGTCGGCCTAAAGGATCGTCGACTGTAATCAACACTCTCGCCATTCGAGTCCGTTGGTCCAGCGTTCCAATCAACTTGGAAACACTGGCCGACCGTTTGACATCCGGGCCCCAGATTTCCCGGTTTCGCAACCAGACTTGAGAACCACCGGAAGCTTCTTCTGGCCCAGATTCGGCAGCAGCATCGTTTTCGGTCGCGTCGTCTCCCGGAAACTCAATCCAGCGAAGATTGCGGACCGGAACCGATGCAATCACCCAATACTGCTGCGTCCCTACCAGTCGCCCGAGCTCATCATTGGAGCCAACTTGAGAGCCAATATTGACTGCACGACTCAACACCTGAGCATCAAACGGAGCGTACACCTGGGTTCGCTGCAGGTCCAGCTTGGCGCGTTCGACACTGGCTTCGGCGGCCGATACTTCGGCTTCGATGGATGCGATTTGCGGCTCTCGCATGACCAGAGAACGATTGGTTTCGCCGATGGATCCCTCCAGCATTTTCAATTCTTTTTTTGCCAGGCGTTGGCGGGCCTGCTCGATCTCGCGAGATGCTTGGGCTTGCTCCAGTTCGCTTTCACGAATCGATACCGCATTCTCAAAATCAGCGGGATCGATTCGCAACAGCAATTCGCCTTTGCGGACCATTCCGCCCGGGACAAATCCGGGAGAAACCTCGATCACCTGTCCACTGACCCGGGGTGAAAGCGTAATGTCCTGAGCAGGTTGGACGTTGCCCAATACGACAAGTTTTGGCGAATAATCACCCCGCGAGACAATCTCGGTTTCTACCAATGCCGAAGATTTGCGCACTCGATCAATTTTTTGCGCTGTCGGTTCGGTACGATTGATCAGGATCACAGCGTAGATCGAACCGCCAATGATCGCCGCGCAGACGAGTAACGAAGCCAACCCTTTTAACCAAATCCAGATCGCTTTGGTTTGCTCATTGTTCGAAGTCATTGTTTTCGATTTCCGGAAGATCCTCACTTCCGGGCCCGTCGCGGTCGTTGCCTGATTGTTCCAGATCGGCCTCGTTTCCAGTCTGGGTATCCAGCGGGTCAATTGCCAGCGGCAGTGCCCCGGAAAGTTGTGGCTGAGGATCAAAACCGCCAGCCAATGCCAGATACAACGAGATCCGATTCAGAATCAATTCTAATCGGGCCGACAGCAATCGGCGCTGCAAACCTTGCTGAGCTTGGATTGCGCTCAAAACATCCAGATATTCCGCATCCTGGGTAATGTATTGTTCCCGCAGTTGCTCTGAAGCCTGCCCAGCCAGCTTGACCTGCTCCTGCAAATGCTTGATCCGTTCCCGTTGATACCGTTCTTGAGCCAGACTGTCTTCGACTTCACCAAACGCCAACAGGACGGTTTGCGCATATTCGTTAAATCGTTGGCTCAGCACCGCAGTCGTTCGATTCACTTCCGCCCGCCGCTGGCCGCCATCGAACAGTGGCGCGATTAGCTGGGAGGCGATCGAACCAAACCAGTCACGCAATAAATCTTCTGGCTTTTCGGTCGCATTGACCAGCGAACCGGTCAGATTGAGACGCGGATACTGCGAACTGATGGCAGCCGCCAAGTCTCGATCAGCGGCTTCAAACACCAGGTAGTCACGCAGCACATCGGGGCGACGATTGAGCAGTTCGGAAGAGACGCCGGTTTCCGGTAGTGGCGGTAACTCAGGCAAATCGGCGCCCGGTTGATAACTGGCTGTTTGAGGCATCTCACCCAACAGGATGGCCAGCTGATGTTCAAGGATCTCGATCCTCGCTCGCACAACAACGGACTGTTCGAGGGTTGACTCCAACAATTGTCGTTGACGCAACACATCGGGGCTCCGAATCAAGCCTTCGGCGAACCGGGACTCCTGGAGTTCCAACCCAACCCGGTTCGACTGGATTTGCTCATCCAGCAATTCGAGTTGAGCGTGAGCTTCGATGAGTGCAAACCAGGTACGGGCGACTTCCCCAGACAGCGTTAAGGCAACGGCGTAATAATCGGCTTCCGTTGCGTCGGCACGGAGGTTCTCTGCGTCGACGCGGGATTGAATTTGTCCCCACAAGTCGACTTGATAGGAGGCATCCAGTCCCCACTGAAAATTGGACCGATTTTCGCCGGGTCCAAAGTTGGTGCCCACCCCGGAGACACCGTTCAAGTCAGGAAACAGGTCGGACGCTTCGCGGCAAGCCAATGCTCGAAAGGCCCGCAAACGTTCGATGGCCGCGGCCAGAGTGCAGTTATTGGCCAATGCCAGATTGACTTTGTCGTCCAGCCGTGGATCGTCAAGCGTTAGCCACCAACGATCTGGCGTTTGTATCGGTCCGGTGGTCGAGAATGGTGGCGGATCGATCGTACAGAATGTCGGCACATCCGTTTTCCAGTGAGCGCAGCCAGCAACCACCAACAGTGCGGCGGACAACCACACGGATGATCGAATCAAACGACGAGGACTACTCGACATGGATTACCTGGAACGAAAACTGGGGCGCAATTATCGCGCAGCATCGCATCGCGACAGGTGTGAATACAAAAAAGCGGCGATTGGATCAATAGCAGAAGCTGGCCTGGTCTGGTCTACTGCTCGCCATCTTTCGCTCGGCCGATATCGCCTTTGCTCCGCCACGTCCAACTTCCAATCGCGAATCCGTTGGCGGAGCCAAACTCACAGCCCGCCGCGCATCGAAAGCAACAGCCCGATGAACACCAGGGTCGCTACCAGGAACACGATTCCCGCCAGAAGCAGGCCCGATTCCAACGCAAGAACAAACTTCGCAATCACAAACACAGCGCCCGCCAGCAACAATCCTCCGACTGCCGCAACGCCCAACATCGTTCCGACGACTCCCATTCGCTCTTTGCAGAAAAAAGAAAACGGCTTCTGCAGTTCGCGGTAGTACTCCATCACGTTTTGCTTGGTCTCAGTCCAGACCAGTTCCTTGACCGGGACATGCTTATTGCAACCACAGCAGAACGACGAGTAACCATAGAAAAATGGATTGACCAGGTAGGTTCGAATAATCGGCTCGGGCATCCCGGTGACAGCTCCGCACTTGCGATGCAAATAGTTTCTGGGAACATCCGTCAGCGGTCCCTGAAACTGTTTCTCCGGTGGCAAAGTCGGGTAGTGATTGTATTGGCCATCTTCCGCTTTCCCGCGATGCTGTTCGCGATGGCTCTGCAGCTGCTCGGTCGGAATGAACTCAAAGCATTCTGGGCAGCGAGTATGTCCTGCTGGGGCTGCTGGCTGACTCGTTGCCGATCGAGTTGGCGAGTCGGCCTGCGACGGTGGGCGACTCGCTGGACCCGCAGCGGCCTGAACCGCCGTTCGACTCGGTTGACCAGATTGAGCAGTTCGCGGTTGGGCTGCGAACACGGTTTCACACTTGCGGCACTTGAGTTTTGCGCCGGCTTTTGATTGGTCGATCTGGTACTTCGCACCGCAACCGGGACAGGAAATCGGAATCTTCATGGCAGTTGTTTGGAAGAGTGAGCAGGACTTTGAATGCCAGTTTAGCTGCTCGAGAATCCGATGGCCACGTTTAACCACATCGGCAATTCATTGCCGTCGTTCGCTCCACGAGAGTTTTGTCGACACCCTCCCGCTCGCGGGAGGGTCGAGCCACCGCGAAGGGAGGGTTTCTGAGTCCCCTCTCCGGCCCTGATAGGCCGACTCTCCCGAGGGCCCGAGGGAGAGCACCTGCCTCCTGCCGACCGCCAACTAATTTCAGCCTCTCCGCAAAAGCCACGTAGATCGACTCTCCGAGTCGTAGCCATGCACGGATACGACTCGGAGAGTCGTACCACTTTAAAAAATGTCAGGCTCTCCGCGAAGTGCTTGCGGGCAGCAAGTTCTGCCGTCTCAGGGCACTCAAGCCCGAAGCAGAGTTTTTCCGACCAACCGGAGCGAGCAGGCAGATTAAAAAGCAATCAACTACCCTCCGCACTCAACTGCTGCAAAACGCGTTCGAACGTGTTTACGATTTTTCGCGGAGCGGCTGGTTTGTAGCGACAACACGATTCCCAACTGGGCCAGCGCCGGCCCCAACTGCTGTTGCAATTCCTCAGCCAAATTTGTCCCCATGAACGATGGGGCGGATTAGGTCGTACGGACATTCAGATCATGTCGGTGATCAGAGCGGCGAGCCAGATG
>CAZJEK010000223.1:0-9858 GCA_964545005.1 uncultured Pirellulaceae bacterium | reverse complement strand
GCGAGACAACTACCCTACATACATTCCGGTAGAGTCAGCAAATCTCAAATCTCACCCCAGCACTTCCTTAACTACCCGGCACGGTTCGACCCCGGTCAACTTCATATCCAAACCTTGATTCCGAAACACGAATCGCTCGTGGTCGATCCCCATCTGATGCAGCAAGGTCGCATGGATATCGTGCACCGAAACACGATCCACAGCTGCGTGATAACCAAACTCGTCGGTCTCGCCATAACTGAATCCGGGCTTGAAGCCACCCCCGGCAAACCACATCGTGAATCCCGCCAAATGGTGATCTCGCCCATTCCCCTGAGCCATCGGTGTCCGACCAAATTCCGAACCAAACACGACGATCGTGTCTTTCAACATGTCGCGTTGCTTGAGATCGGTCAGCAAGGCCGCGACGCCCTGATCAACTTCCGCCGCCGAACCCTTCGAATGTGACTTGACTGACCCGTGATGGTCCCAATCGCGATGGTACAGCTGAATGAACCGTACCCCGCGTTCGGCCATCCGGCGGGCCAGCAAACAATTCGAAGCGAATGACCCATCTCCCGGCTGCGCTCCGTACAGATCAAGCACGGACTTTGACTCATCTTTCAAATTCATCAGTTCAGGCACACTGGCCTGCATGCGGAAGGCTAATTCATACTGGTTCATCCGCGTTTCGATTTCCGGATCGCGTCGAATGGGTTGAGCCAATCGATTCAGTTTCCCAAGCGAATCAACCAGGTCGCGTTGCATTCCGGATGTCACTCCCGGCGGGCGTCCGACGTACAGCACGGGATCGCCGGTGCTTCGAAACTCAACGCCCTGATGTTGCCCTGGCAGGAAACCTGAATGCCATTGCCGGGATGCGATCGGTTGCTTTTGACCAAACTTACCGGTCGAAACCATCACCACAAAGCCAGGCAGATTTTGCGTTTCGGCTCCCAATCCATACAACAACCACGACCCCATTGCCGGCCGCCCGGTGATCATCGATCCCGTATTCATGAACGTGTGGGCTGGATCGTGGTTGATCGCGTCGGTGTGCATCGAGCGAACAATACACAAATCGTCAGCACATTTTTCAGCCAATTGCGGCCAGATTTCGGAAATGGAATGGCCGGCCTGACCCCATTGGCGAAACTTGTGCTGCGGCGCCAGACATTTCAACGGCTGCCCTTGAAGCTGAGCGATTTGCTGGCCTTCGGTGACGGATTTGGGCATCGGCTGACCATCCATCTCCACCAGCTTTTGCTTGTAATCAAATGTATCCAAATGAGTCATCCCGCCAGCCATGTACAGCCAGATGATTCGCTTGGCTTTGGGTGGATGGTGGAACTTGTCCAGCACGCCCAGCGGCTGTTCCTGTTGCCGACCATTCAACAACGAAGTCAGCGCCATCGAACCCAGGCTGATCCCAGATCGATATAAAAACGTCCTGCGAGCGATCGCGGTTTGTAGTGGATTCACTTGGTTACTCAATACCGGGTAATGGTTTCGTGCAGATTCAAAATTGCGCGGCCCAAGGTCGCCCAGGCAGCCAGCTCCGATTGATCCAGTCCTGGATCCGCCGCATGCTCTCCAACCCCCAAAGCCTGGACAGCCAATTGCGGATCATCCTGGTACATCTTCAATGCCCGCTGATACAACGATTTTAAAACGTCGATTTCGGCTGGCGTCGCAGATCGTGACAGTGCGACGCGGTAAGCAAAATTTACGCGAGCTTCGAATTCTGCTTCGGCTTTGATAATCCGTTCTCCGAATGCACGAGCCGCTTCTACGTAAGTTGGATCATTCAGCAACACCAATGACTGGAGTGGCGTGTTGGAAATCGGACGTTGAGCCGTACACTCCTCTCGGTTTGGTGCGTCAAACGCCAGTAAACTGGGATGCAAGTATTGCCGTTGCCAATGAACGTACAAACCGCGTCGATACAACGCGTCTCCACGATCAGCTTGATACTTCCGAGGAGGAAAATTCAAATACGCGTAATATCCGGGTGGTTGATAGGGCTTGACACTCTTCCCGCCGATTCGATCGACCAGCAATCCGCTGATCGCCAACGCATTGTCTCGAACTGTTTCGGCGGGTAAGCGAAACTGGTTTTGACGCGCGAACCACAAGTTTTCCGGATCGAGTTTTTCAATCGATTCCGTGGCGACGCTGGAACGCTGGTAAGCATCCGACAAGACAATTGTCCGCACCAGTTGCTTGACATTCCAACCGGATTCGATGAAGTGTTGTGCCAAATAGTCCAATAGCCAAGGGTGCGTCGGCGGAGCCCCCTGTGCACCTAAATCGTCGAGGTTCCTGGCCAACCCGCGTCCGAAAAACTGACTCCACAATCGATTGGCGAATACGCGGGCGGTCAACGGATTGTTGCCTGACACCAACCATTTGGCCAAATCCATTCGCGTTAAACGCTGCTCTGAATCCTCTTGTGAGTAGGCGACGTTGAATGCTTGAGGAAAACCTGGTTGGACAATCTCGCCGGTATCATCCATCCAGTTGCCACGCCCCAGCACACGTATCTCGCGCGGAGCCACTGATTCAGTAACCAGCGTCGTCGTGACCTGTGCTTCGAGTTCACGAAGTGTTTTCTCCCCAGCTTTGATTCGCGCACGAACCGGCTCCAGCAGTGGCGTCTGCGATCGAAAATAGTCGGTCACTTCCTGCTGCTGCTCTTCGGTACGTTGCTCGGGCTCAATCGCGATCCAATTCTGAATTTGATCGGGTATCACTAGCGGCTGTTCCGCTGCCAACTCACCCGTGGTGGCGCTTAAACGAAAATGGCCCAAGGTGTGGTGGGGATTCTGTAGCTGCTGCAGCAATTGGATTTCAAGACGTTCGTTCGATTCCAGCTTCAATGGCATGGACAACATGAACGCCGCCGTCTGCGGCTTGCCAGTTCCGCCCGCGATCGCCCACCCCCATTGCTCGCCTTGAGCGTCGTTATCAATCGCCGCTTCAACGACCCAGCGGCCGTAGGGGTTGTCACCGATACTTTCGGATTGCTCAAACGTCGCCACCGCGCGATCCAGTTTGACTGGAATCCTCTCTTCGCCACGAACCAGATTCAGCTTGAATTCGCTCAGCACAAAGTTCCCGTTTCCGGCCCGCCCCGGCCCTTGCTTTGGCAACGAAGAATGAGTCAACGCCTCCAGTCGAATGGCCGTTGTGCCGCTGGGAATCTGAGAAAACTGAACCGAGTAAACATCCGTGGCCGGTTTCTCCCCCGACACCAGAATGCTGCCGGTTTCTTCCACCGTTAACGTCGCCTGACTGGATGAAGCAGCACTCTCAGGTCTCAATACATCCCACTTCACCTGCCCTCGTTCCCACTCAGATTGGGCCTGCTGCAGCTCGGGCGTTGAAGCGGTCAACTCGTTGCGAGCTTGCTGGAGCTGGTCTTTGACCTCCCGCAGTTGCGAGGCTTGACTTGGGGTGGGCACCATCATTGTTGGTCCCCACCGCCCATCCCGATTGGCCCCGGCATACAAACCTCGCTCCTTGATGTCGGCGAAAAATGCCTCCATCTGGTAAAATTCGCGAGTTGAGATCGGATCGTATTTATGATCGTGGCACTCGCAACACCCCATCGTGATCCCCATCCACGTACCGCTGACATTGCGAACCCGCTCAGCGATATATTTCGCCAGATATTCTTTGGGCTGCACGCCACCCTCAGCGCTCATCATGCCCAACCGGTTATAGCCGGAAGCGATTTTCTGTTCTCGATCTGGTTCTGGCAGCAGATCGCCCGCCAGCTGTTCCATCGTAAATTGATCGAAAGGCTTGTTCGCATTGAACGATTCGATCACGTAGTCTCGATACGGAGAAATACTCACGTCCTGGTCACCGTGATAGCCGACGGTGTCAGCGTAGCGTACCAGGTCCAGCCATTTCATGGCCATTCGTTCACCGAAATGCGGCGATTCCAATAGTTGTGCGACTTGATCGCGGTACGCCTGGGGTGACGGATCCGCCAAAAACTGTTGCAACACTTCAGGCGATGGGGGCAGGCCAGTCAAGTCAAGGTGCAGCCTGCGAATCAGGGTTCGGGGGTCAGCACGATCATTGGCTTCCAGATGATGTTCCTCCAATTGTTGATCGATCAAGTAGTCGACCACCGCTGATGAATCCTTGCGAACCGAAGCTGGAAGCTCATCTCGACGCGAATCGATCGGCTCAAATGACCAGTGCCCCTGGTACTCGGCACCGCCATTGATCCAGTCATGAATGATTCTCACCTGCTGGACCGTTAACGACTTGTGCGACGTTCCCGGTGGCATCCGCAGTTCTTTGTCTTCGCTGCTGATTCGCTGGTACAGCTCACTTTCGTCTGGATTGCCAGGCACCACGACCAGGCCACCACCGAGCAATCCGGCTTCGGTATCAAGTCGCAGCCCAGCCTCGCGCGTGTTGGGATCAGGTCCGTGGCAGTGAAAACATTGATCGGAAAGGATCGGGCGTACGTCTCGGGCAAAACTTATGGCCGCCGATTCGGCGGACTGTTGAGTCGCTGCTTGGGCCCGCGAGCCGAGAGCCGGTGCAACTAACATTAAAAAGATGGAGGCAGCCAAACTTGTTCCAGTTCGACGAAGCAACAACGATCGCATGGTTGGCACAGGAATTGTTCTCAAAAACTGCTGTTTGGAATGAATGGTGCTTGCGAATCTTGAATCCGTTTCGGCAGCGCGAAAACCTCAACGAATCGCCTCCCGACTGAACACCCACGGACCATTCAAGATTAATAGCGTTGGTTTGAGTTTAACCTGTTAGCCGATCAGATTCCAATCTCGATTAGTCCCAGAACGGTCAATCTGATCTGCCGACCACCAGCATTTCCTCCAACTACCCTCAATCTACTGCTGTAATCGCGTTCACCTGATTGTGATGCCCGGTCGCGACTCGGGATTGCGGGAAAACATCGGCGGCCAGTCTTCTGAACCAGAATTTCGAAACGCTTCCCGCGTTACCGAAGCATCCACAGCTTGAGTTCGTCTTCGGCCATGACGCCACTTTGGCGTTCAACCACTGATCCATCGCGAACGCGCAACAAGGTTGGAACTCCATTGACTTTGTATTGACGAGCCAATTGGGGATGGTGATCGATATTGACCTTGATAACTGACACGCCATGCTGTTTAGCTGTCGGCTCCAGTTTCTTCAAACGGGCCCCCAACGCCTTACAGGGGCCGCACCAGTCGGCATAAAAATCGACTATCACATTGCCTTCGGCCTGCCGCAACCGGTCCTCCAAAACTTCATCCGACTGCAGTATCGAGATTCCAGCGGTAGCAGCCGCCGGCCGCTGGTAGCCAACCAGCTGAGTCGTTGGTTGGGAGTTGCCTTTTTCGGCCGACAATTCCCGGTCAAACCCCAGCGTAGTTTTCGCTGACATCATTCCGGAATCAGTGGCACAACCGGCCGCCAAGACCATCGCCGTCAGCATCGTTGCTGAAACGGCCGGTCGCAATACAGAGGTGATAGCATATCTGTTGCGGTTCATCTGCAATTCCTTTTGCATTGAAAAACGGTAACGAACGCCCACTACGACGCCGGTTACCGTCGTCCCTTACAAACGAATTGAAAAACCGCTGTCAGTCCAGTTCAACCGGTTCACCTGACTTCGCCGACTGCATGCAGGCATCGAGAATCCGCTGCGTTTTCAGCGAGTATTCTGGCCAGCAAGATTCTAGCCGGCCTTCATTGACCAGCGAACTGAATTTGCGAAACAGCTTGGTTTCCTGCGCATCCGGGGCGCCATTGCCGGATTCAGCGACCGTGAAGTCGTGCCGATTTTCCGTCATTGTGAATTCGCACCCAACTTCAGCAAATTCAGGGCGAGCGGTATAGAACGTTAACTCTTTGCCAACATAGGGCAGTACGAAATCTTTCACTTTCAGATGCCCTTCGGTACCCGCCAGGTGCGCCCATTGCTGGTGGCCAGTCAAAAAACTGTTGTAAAACGTCGCCGTCACGTCGCCGTCGAATTCCAGCCGAGTCTCAACTTCCATCGGCACCGGGTTGGGACTGTCCGGACGTTGAAACGAGTTGATCATCACCGACGTGACGCGTCGCGGCAGCTGGTAATTCATGACCCACAACGCAAACCGAATGGTATACCAGCCCAGATCGCCAAGGCACCCCTGAGGCTCCAGATCACTGTTGGTACGGATGTTTCCCTCGTGAAAATTCTGGTCCGCACAAAAGCTGAATTGCATCGCGATTCGCTTTAATCTACCGATGCCATTGGGACCCTCCATTGCCTCCCGCATTTTCGGCAACCGATCGCTGTGCATATACATGATGCCGTCCATGAACTGGACGTTATTCGCTTGGCAGGCGTCCACCATTTGCTGCAATTCATCCAGGTCACGTGCGCAGGGCTTCTCGCACATTACATGCTTGCCCGCTTCCGCGGCTTTGATGACCCATTCCTTGCGCAACCCAGTCGGCAACGGAATGTAGACGGCATCAATTTGATCGCTGGCCAACAACTCGTCATAACTGCCAAAGGCTTGCGGAATCTCATCAAAGGGCACCGTCTGCTGGCACTCATCGATAAACTGCTGAGCCTTCTCGTTAGATCGGCTGGCGACCGCAGCGACGCGTGCGTTTCCAGAATGATGGATTGCCAGCCAGTTCTTACGGCCAATTAGTGCGGTGCTGAGAAATCCCCAGCGGCAAATCTTATTTGAGCTCATTATTCTCGAAATTGGTTGAGTGATTTTGCAAATCGATGGAACGAATCAAGTGCCAAACCGGACGTTACAGTTCGTCTAATTCGGCTTGGAGAGCACGTACCTGTGCCTGTCGGCTGAACGCTGCAGCGGTCACCCGGCGATGATCGATCCCAAGGTAGTCCGCCAGTTTACAGGCCAACTGCAGATCGTGCACGCCTTCGTACTGATTGACCAAACGATCTTGATGGTAGATCGTGTTGGCATCGCTATCGAACCCCGACTCAAAACAATCCTGCAATTCTTCAATCCAGGACTCGGGGACGCCCAAACTTCGGCACGTATCGACATCCCAGATTTCGTCGCCGTTGCATTTGAGCAATAACATTTGTGCGTGAGCCGGATCGATGGTGATACTCCGGTAGGGACGCTGTCGCCACTCCGTGGCTAAAAATAATAGCCCTGGCTCACGCGTCGTGTTTCCAACTTCGTTGACGCACAGCCAAGACACCCTCCCGCCGGGAGGGTCGAGCCAAGGCGAGGGGAGGGTTGACGCTCCCCTCTCCGGCCCTGACAGGCCGACTCTCCCAAGGGAGAGTACCTACTCTCCATCGGCCGGTGACGGTTGCTTGGTCGCCGGTTGCGGCGACTTGACGAATCGGTCCAACCACTCAAAAAACACGCGATGCCACAACACGCTGTTTTGAGGTTTCTGGACCCAGTGCCCTTCGTCCGGGAAATACAGGAATCGCGACGGGACACCTTCAACTTGAGCCGCCGTAAACGCTTCCATCCCTTGAGTCACGGGGACACGAAAGTCTTTTTCATTGTGGATCACCAGCAGCGGCGTATCCCAGTTGTTGACAAACCGGTGAGGCGAAAACTGTTGGTACTTGTCGAACACGGTTCCGTTTTTCCAGTACGGACCGCCCAGATCCCAGTTCACGAAAAACAACTCTTCCGTGGAACCGTACATTGATTCCAGGTTGAATACACCGCAGTGCGCGATCATCGCTTTGAAACGTTGCTCGGCATTGCCCATCAACCAGTAAACGGTATAGCCACCGAAACTGGCCCCGACAGCCCCCACACGATCGCCATCGATGTAGGGTTCGGCGATCATATTGTCCGTCGCCGAGAGGATATCCTTCATCGCCTGGCCACCCCAGTCACCGCTAATCTGATCATTCCAGGCGCGGCCGAATCCGGGCAACCCACGTCGGTTGGGAGCCACGACGACGTATCCTTGCGCTGCCATCAAATGAAAGTTCCAGCGATACGAAAACCACTGACCAATTTGACCTTGCGGTCCGCCCTGGCAATAGGTCAACATCGGCCACTGCTTGTCCGATTCAGGATCGAAACCGGGTGGGTGAATCACCCAGCAATGAATTTTCTCGCCATCAGTGGCCTCAACGTAGCGTTCCTCGATCGTTGGGAGTTCCAGATTTTCATAGATGTCATCATTGACGCCGGAAATTTTGGCGACGGCACCGTCGACCAGCGATACGGTCGTTAACTCGGCCGGCCGAATCATGCTGGTTTGAGTCGTCAGCATGGTCTTGCCATCATCTAAGAAACTGGACAAATGCCAGTTGAACCGACCTTTGGTTACCGGTTGCGGGCTGCCATCGGACAGAGGCATCCGAAACAACTGGTTCGTGCCGTCCCGCTCGGACTCAAACACGATCGATTTTGAATCGGGTGCCCAATGAATACTGTTGGCATTTTGATCCAATCCGACGGTCAATTCCCGGGATGCACCCGACTCGCGATCAAACAGGATGATTCGATTTCGATCCGACTCAAAGCTGGCCCGCTGCATCGAGTTGTATGCCAGGTACCTGCCATCAGGGGAGTACACGGGATTATTGTCATAGCCAACTCCATTCTCACTGATGTTTCTGGGTTCGGTCGAGCCATCGACTGGCACCAGGTAGACGTCACTATTGGTAGACTGCGCCCAGTCCTCCACATTTTTCATTGTGAATGCAATCTCGCTACCATCAGGCGACCAATCGAATTGCTCGGTACCGCCAAAGGGTGGAACAGGGCAATCGGCTTTGATTCCCTGCATCAAGTCTTTAGCTTCTCCGGCAACGCCATCGGGTCCAATCGCCGCTACATGCAGATGACTGTACTTGTAATCATGCCACGCGTTCCAATGACGATACATCAACTTGTCGATGATTCGCCCCTTGGTGTTGGGCAGATCCTCATACATTTCAGCCGCCGTTTGATCCAGTTTGATGTCCAACGTAAACGCCAACTGAGTCCCCCCCGGACCAACCTTGAAATTGGCAATGCCGCCTTCAATGTCAGTCAGCTTGGTGACTTCCCCAGTGGGCACGTTCAACGAGTACGCCTGATTGGAAGGATCTTCGTCAGAACCTTCTTTGGCCGGTGGAGTACCTTCGAAGAACAAACGGTCGCCATCGGCGGTCGTGATCCAGGCCAACGAACCGATCGATGGCCAATCTTTGAGTACCTCGGTGTCTTTTCCGTCGGCTCGATTAATCACGTGCAAAATCGAGCGGCCTTTGTCGGCTGCCAAATCGTAACGACGAACCGTAAATGCAATCAGCGATCCGCTGGGTGAAACCACCGATTCCCCGACGCGCCCCAGCTTCAACAACAATTCAGGTGTCATCCGAGTCGGTGTGTTCTCAGTTTCCTGTTGGGCCGGAACCGAGTTAACCAAAGCTAAGGTGAGCACCAGTGAAAGTGCCCCACAGCAAAACTTGAGTCTCGCCAAAGGTTGGCGTGGTGATGTATCAGAATGCATGTTGATGTTCCTGTTGAACGAAACAATTTTTTATGTAGTCGATTTTCGCAATGCGAAAGTTACCTTCCCGATGTTTTCCCAACGAGGCCAACAATCTTGTCCAGCCAGCTGGGCGCTAGCCCTGGACAAAAACGAAAGTCAACGTCTCACTCTTGGGAGTCGGTGGCTAGCGCCAAATCCGCTGGACAAACTCGCCTTTGAGCAAAAGTTAGGACGACATTGGTACAGCAGTTAGCCAACCAATATAACCGTTGTCAGCGGCGTTGGAAATTGACTGTGCCTGACGTCACCATGCAAGCCCGACGCGCAAGTTTAGAAGTTGCACTATTGTGGTTTTTGCGTGGGAATGGAAACCCGACGCGTGAGCGAGGGCTACACCGATCCGTGTTTTTCCCT
>CAZJEK010000222.1:0-9862 GCA_964545005.1 uncultured Pirellulaceae bacterium | reverse complement strand
CACCCGAAAAGACTGAGGCCCGAACGTCAGGGTCAAGAGTTGATTGATACCGCGGCCGAATCAAATTCTTTTTCGCTTCCGTCAGGAAGTTTTACAGTGATCATGTTGTTGCGGCGTTGAACGGTAACCGGGATAGTTTTCGCAGTATAGAGGGATTGACCCACAGTCGAAATATCGGTTCACCCTAACATTTTCCCGGCATCTGTCATCGGGGCTGGTCCGGCCTCATCGCTGCCTTTCGCTCTCAGGAAGCGATGTATCGAAAGGCGACAACATCCAGCGGTGTTGGCGCTAGCCACCGACTTTCAGAAATCGGGGCTTCACATGGCTTTTCGTCCGGGGTGAGTGCCCAATCGGCTGGATAAAAAAATGTCAGCCTCTCCGCGAAAGTTTTTTTGTTCGCCCGATTCCTCGTCTCAGGGATCCATCACCAGGGAACGTCTCGTCAATCTTGTTGATCCTGTACAGCCTCGCGTGTTTTGACGATTCGTCAGCTGGGTTTCCAGCCATCGCCTGGGGCGTTTTCACTGTTTCCTTGGTTTGAATGGTTCTTTTTTGCAATTTGCTGAATCTGAATTGACTTTTTTGACGAAGTGTCAAAAATAAGGGAATGCATGACCTGTCGCCCAAGCAACTGGAGATCCGTAATCGCGAAAGCCGGATTCTTGAATTGGCCCGCGAGATGGTCCGTGATGAGGGCTACCACGGTCTGTCCATGGATCGCATTGCGCAGCAGTTGGATTACTCCAAAGGCACGATTTACAACCACTTTGCCTGCAAAGAAGAAATCATTGTCGCGTTGGCGATTCAGACCGTTGAGGTGCGTGTGCAGATGTTCCGCAAAGCGGCTCAATTCAAAGGTTGCTCCCGGTTTCGCATGATGGCGATCGGAGAGGCTGCCGAGCAATTTGTGCTCAAGTATCCGGATCATTTCGTGTTTGAGCAGATCTTGCAGCTTCCCACCGTTCGCCAGAAAGTCTCGGAAAAACGGCAAAATGCTGTCGAAAATTGTGATGTCCAATGCATGACGGTCGTCGCCGGTGTCGCTCGTGATGCCGTTGCCGCCGAAGACCTGGTGTTGCCGACCGGCTTCACCCCTGAAATGTTGGTGTTTGGGCTCTGGGCATTGACGTCCGGTGGCTACGCAATCGCAGCCGCTTCCGAATCTCTGGCTCATATCGGCCTCGAGAATCCTTACCGTCTGGTCAATGAACATACTTCGGCTTTGCTGGATGGGTTTGGCTGGAAGCCGCTCAGTCCGGAGTACGATCGCGCCGAAATCCTGCAGCGAATACGAACCGAGGTGTTTGGTGATGAATGAAATCGCAGCCAGGCCAGTCCTGAAAATGACGCGACGTCAGATTTTTGTGCTGGCGACTTTGGCGGTGCTGTTGATCACGACCGCGTTGGTAGCCAGTTTTGCCAATCTGGGGTTCACCGGGTTGGTTTCTGCCGAAGATCGTACCGACCAGCAGTCGCAACCGCTGCCCGTCAATTTGTTGACGGTTCAGTGGGTTGATGGCGCTCAGCAAACACGGACATTTACCGGAACCATTGTCCCCAAGCGCGAAAGCGAATTGGCGTTTGAGCTGGCCGGAACAATCACCCAGATTGATGTCGAGGAAGGGGACCTCGTCGCAGCCGGTCAACCAATCGCGACGCTGGATACGGATCTGTTAACTGCCCGCCGAAACGCGATCCAGGCCGAGCTCAATCAGGCTCGATCGATACTGGATGAACTTGAAGCCGGTCCCCGACAGGAAAAAATCAATGCAGCTCGAGCCGACTTGGCGGCGGCTAAGTCCCAGCTGGCAGATGCCAGGCAACGTGCTGAACGGCGACGGAAGCTGATTGAGTCGCAAGCGATTCCTCGCGAGGAATATCAACAGGCCCAGCATGCTTTCGATGCCGCCCAGGCAACTGTTGAAGCGGCCCAACAGCGTCTGGCCGAGCTGGAAGCGGGCACGCGCAGCGAAAAAATTCTCGCTCAACGCGCCAGCGTCGAACAGTTGGAGGCGAGGCTGGACGAAATCGAAGTCTCGATCGGTAAAAGCCACTTGCGTGCGCCCTTTTCAGCAACTGTCACTCGACGCTATTTGGATCCCGGCGGAATTGCCCAACCCGGCCAGGCAATCGTGCGATTGGTGGAACAGGATCGGCTGGAAGCTCGCGTTGGGTTACCCGTCCAGTTGGCGCGGCACCTCGAACTTGATTCCCTACAGAAATTGATTGTCGACGACCAGTCTTTTCAGGCTACCGTGACCGCGAAAGTTCGCGAACTGAATACACAAACACGTACGCAAAGTGTGTTGCTGTCAATCCCGACTCACGAATGCCAGCGGCTGGTTCCAGGCCAATTATGCCAACTGGAACTCACTTATCAAACCAACGCTCGAGGGGTCTGGGTTCCCAATACCGCGCTCAGCAAAGGCGTGCGGGGCTTGTGGTCAGTGATGGCCGTTGAGCCTGACGATCAGGGGATACTGCGAATCCAAAAACGCGACATCGAGGTCATCCAGGTTGATGACCAGCGCGTGTTGGCTCAAGGCACGATCGCCGATGGCGACCAGATCGTGGCTGACGGCATCCACCGAGTGACCGCTGGTCAGCAAGTCGTCGCGATTCAATAACGAAGCATTCATTGCTGAAGCGAAACCGTGATCTCCAGTTTTTTCCATCAAAATCCGCGTTTGCTCTATCTGACGATCAGCTTGATCCTGGTCAGCGGGCTAACGTCGTTTCAGATGATTCCTCGCATGGAAGATCCTCAGCTGGTTGAGCGGGGCGCTTTCGTGCACACCCTGTTTCCGGGAGCGGAACCCGAGCGAGTGGAATCGCTGGTTTCGGAAAAAATTGAAGACTCGTTAAGCGAGATCGACGAGATCAAGGAACTGCGATCCACCTCGCGGGAATCCATTTCCACGATCGCGATTGAACTGCGCGATGATGTGATGAACTCGGAAGAAGTCTGGTCCAAGATTCGGGATCGATTGGATGATGTGATTGCCGAATTGCCCGTTGGCGCGTCCAAGCCGCAGTTCGAAGAGATGGACTTCAAAGCCTACGCGCATCTGGTCGCTCTTCGATGGAACAGCCCGGCTCCGGTCAATTATGCGGTTCTGCGACGCTGGGCCAAAGAGCTGGAAGACCAGGTCAAGCTGGTCAGTGGTACTGAAAAAACCGAGGTTTTTGGTCAGCCCGCCGAGGAAGTGCTGGTGACCCTGGATTCCAATCAGCTCACGTCGCTGAATTTGACGGTTGCCGAAGTGTCTCGGCAAATCGCTGCCGCTGATGCCAAGGTCGCCGCCGGTCAGGTCCGTAATGGCCAGGAGGATCTGTTACTGGAAGTGGCAGGTGAATTGGATTCGATTGAGCGAATCGAAGAGATCCCGATCCGGTTCGCCGGCAGGTCCGGCTTCGTGCGGCTGGGCGACCTGGGCAGCGTTCAGCGGACGATCGCCGATCCACCCGACAGCATGGCCATTGTGGAAGGTCAGCCGGCGATCGTCGTGGGCGGCTTCGTGCGTCCCAGTTCGCGGATCGATATCTGGGCCCGCGATTTGGCGACCAAGCTGGACAAGTTTGAATCGCAGTTGCCAGCCGGATTGCTGCTTGATCGGATGTTTGATCAAAACGCATACGTGTCCTCCCGGTTAACGACGTTGACTTCCAACTTGCTGGCCGGAGCGTTGGCGGTGTTCCTGGTCGTATTCCTGCTGATGGGCTGGCGCAGCGCCGTGGTCGTTTCGATTGCCCTGCCCCTGTCCGCCATGATGGTGCTGTTCGGCATGCGACTGATGGAGATCCCGATCCACCAGATGTCGATCACCGGATTGATTATCGCGTTGGGATTGCTGATTGATAACGCCATCGTGATTGTCGAGGAGATGACCATTCGATTCCGTCGGGGGGCAACGGCGGAGCAAGCGGTTGGAAAAAGTGTCGGGCATCTGTTTCTGCCGCTGTTGGGATCGACGCTGACGACTGCCTTTGCTTTTGCCCCGATCGCATTGATGCCGGGGCCTGCCGGCGAGTTCGTAGGCGCGATTGCGATCAATGTGATGGTGGCCATCTTCAGTTCCTTCTTTCTGGCGATGACAGTCATCCCGGCAATTTCTGCTCGCATCAATCGTTGGACCAGTCAGCATTCAGCGAACGACAACAGCTGGTGGCATCACGGATTGCAGATCCCGATGATGGCCCAATGGTACCGGCGGTCGTTAAGGTTTGTGTTCCGGCATCCGATCACCGGTGTCGCGCTCGGGTCTGCGCTACCGATCCTCGGATTCCTTGTTTCGACTCAATTGAAAGAACAGTTTTTCCCTCCGGCAGATCGCGATCAACTGCAGATTGAGCTGGAGTTGGAGCCCACCAGTTCGATCAACAATACGCTGGCCACCACCGGGCAAATTCGCAGCCTGCTGTTGGAGGATCCCGATATCTTGCGAGTCGATTGGTTTGTGGGCGAAAGTGCACCGACCTTTTACTACAACTTGATTCCTCGCCGGGCCGCGGTTTCGCAGTATGCTCAGGCGATGGTGCAGCTGAGTTCGTCGGAAAACCAGGCCGCGAAAATTCATCACCTGCAATCGTTGCTGGATCAGCGGTTTGCACACGCCCGCGCGCTGGTTCGACAATTGGAGCAAGGTCCCCCGTTTGATGCGCCGGTCGAGGTCCGGTTGTTTGGGCCGGATTTGGAACGGCTGCAACAGTTGGGGGGCACTGTCAGGGCAATGCTGGCATCAACGCCGGGGGTGATTCATACCCGCGCCGAAATGGACGAGGTGCTTCCCAAGTTGACGCTGGACATTGATGAGCCCAGTGTCCGAGCGGCTGGGCTGAATCTGACCGAGGTTGCTTATCAATTAAACGCCGCCACCGAAGGACAAACCGGAGGCAGTATTATCGAAGCGACGGAAGAACTGCCGGTCCGGGTTCGATTAGCTGATTCGACAAGACAAAGTTTTCAAAATCTGGCCTCGTTAAATATCGTCGATCCGCAGGGACCGGCGATGGCCGATGGTGTGTTTCAAGGAGTTCCGGTTTCAGCGTTGGGTAAATTTGATTTGAAACCGGAGTATGGCAGTATCAATCATCTGGCTGGTTTGCGGATGAACGAGCTGCAGGCGTTTATTCCCGCAGGAGTATTGCCTTCGACGGTGCTGGAAAAGTTCGAGCAACGGTTGGCGGCATCGGGATTCGAAATGCCAGCCGGTTACTCGCTCAAGTTTGGTGGAGAAGCCGCCAAACGCGACGAGGCCGTCGGTAACCTGATGGCCAACGTCGGGATCCTGGTGATTCTGATGATCGCGACCCTCGTGTTATCGTTCCGTTCATTTCGGATCGCTGCGATTGTCGGTGTGGTCGGCGTGATGTCCATTGGTTTGGGATTGGGAGCGTTGTGGATCTTTGGCTATCCGTTCGGTTTCATGGCGATAGTCGGTGCCATGGGCCTGATGGGCGTTTCGATCAACGATACGATCGTCGTCTTGGCGGCCATTCAAGGTGATGAAGCGGCCGCTGCTGGCGATCTGACTGCATTGCAGGAAACCGTCGCAACATCGACACGACATATTATTTCGACATCGTTGACGACGATGGCCGGGTTCGCGCCTCTGATTCTCGGCGGAGGAGGATTCTGGCCACCGCTGGCAGTCGCTATCGCCGGGGGCGTTGGCGGCGCGACGATCCTGGCGCTCTACCTCGCCCCATCGGCCTATCTATTGCTGATGTGCCGCCAGCAGAGTTGAAGGTGATACTCTCCCTCGGCCGAGTCGGCCTATCAGGGCCGGAGAGGGGATTCGTAATCCCTCCCCTCCCCTCGACTTGGCTCGACCCTCCCCGCGAGCGAGCGGGACGGTGCCTACCTAATAAAGAAGCTCCCATTATCTCGATAAAATCGATCAAGTCTTGCTCGCAAGCACGAGCGGTATCCGAGTTGCAACCATCTCAAATTTCATATTTCAGACCACATTCAATCTACAACCCCTGCAATTCTTCGACTGACAATTCTGCCAACCCGAGCCGTTCCAGATTTCGGCCTTCGCGGCGGAAGTCTCGTTCATAGACTTTGTCGGCCAAGGAAATGATCAGGTCGATATGTGGCGTGGCAACACCGATTCGACGACCCAGTTCCGACACCGGCACCAGCCCCGTGGGGACATCTTCGACGACGTATCTCAGGTTGCGTTTAGCATCGACACCGTCCAGTTGTGGCGCGACGATGCCGGTGTAGGAGTCATTGTTTTGGATGGCTTCAAACAAATTGCTTCCCTGGGCACCGTAAGTGATTTCCAGCCATTGGATGACATTGGGGATGGTAACACCCATTGCTTCGGCAACAGCACAACGCTCGGCATCCAGTTTTTCCACCATGGCAGCGATCGTGGGGGACATGCCGTCATGGTAATAGTCAAACGGTTCACCGGTTTCCATTCGGCCCAGGTTAAATAGCGTCGGGGTTGGGTGGAACAGCATGCCGATATTGTCCAGCGACGTTTGCCAGATCCCCTCCTCGGCGGCCTGGAACTGTGGCAACACCGGCTGGATCAAGTCCAGAAATCGGTTCAGCTGATCGGCCGGTCGCGCCGCACAACTGACGCGTTCCTTGACGCCAAACACATGAACCGAATTGGCTGAACGACGACAGGCGTACAACAATGTCTGGGCTTCGACGACCGTCACGTCGGAGGAAACATTCCGATCGCGAAATACCTGCGAGACTTCAATCGCACCACAAGTGCGGCCTGGATTCAGCACCACCACCTGACCCGGTTTCAGATGCGCTGACAAGTCTTCCGCCATCTTGCGGTGAGCGTGTGCCGGGGCGGTGCAGAGCAAAATGTCTGCGCCGGACACCGCGGCCTCCAAATCGGTTCCGATGTAATCGATTCTTGATTCGACTTGCCGAGAATTTTCAGTGCCCGGTAAGTCGATATTGCCGCCGATGGTCAAAACATTCCCGGCTGCAATCGGATCAGCCAATTGTGTTTCGAAGACATCGTACAAACGAGTTTCGTGCCCGAGTTGTTTCAGGTGCGCGGCGAAGGCACAACCAGCATTGCCAGCTCCGATAACTGCGAACGTAAGCATGCGATGTTTATCCTTAATGAAAATTCTGTAATCGTGGGGGCATCGCCAACGCCACCAGGCGTTCAACGACCGGTTGTGCCCGCAATCATCGACTGCCAATGATAACGAATTCACGGAATTCATTAACCCGTAGACAACCCACAGACTTTGTTCGTAGTGTCAATGAATGGTCCGTTTTCGGGTACAATCGGGCCAGCAAACGGGTTTCAGATTTTTTCCTCCAATCCCAGGTGTCTTATGCGATGGTTCCAAATTGGTTTGTTGATGCTGGTCGCTTGTTTGTTCGCCACTGCGAGTAGTCTTGGACAAACGGACGACACCGGGCAAGCCGAACAATCACAAAATTCCCACGCCAAGCAGGATCAGGTTCCGAAGCAAAAAATCTATGACCCCGCGGCCGATGCCAGTCAGGAAATCGCTGCGGCACTGAAACGGGCCAAGGCCGAGAATCGTCGGGTGCTGATTCAGTGGGGTGGCGATTGGTGCCCGTCTTGCCAGGCACTGCATCGAATGATGAAAACGGATCGCGAGCTGGGGCGAAAACTGCAATATGAATACGATGTCGTTTACGTCGATGTTGGCAGGCGAGACAACAACCAGACGCTGTGGAAAAAATACGGAGTTGATTTGGATCAAAATGAGATTCCGTTTGCCACCGTGTTAACTGCCGACGGCCAGCTGGTCGCCAACCAGGATGTGTTGGCATTGGGCATCGATGAAGACGGAAAAAAGTCGTTGCAACAATCAGCGATCCTGAAGTTCTTGACCGATCACGAAGCGTTGCCCAATGATGCGAAGAAGGTGGTGACTGCCGGGATTGATCAGGCCAAATCCGATGGCAAACTGGTGTTGTTGCATTTCGGTGCTCCCTGGTGCGGTTGGTGCCACCGGATGGAAGATTGGATGGCCCGCCCCGAGGTTCATCGCGTGTTGGCGCCTGTGTTCGTCGATGTCAAAGTCGATCTGGACCGGATGACCAACGCCGAATCGGTCTACGAATTCTATTGCAAAGAGCAAGGCGGAATCCCCTGGTTTGTGTTTCTGACTGAAGATGGCGAAGCGATCGTCGACAGCACCGTCAGCGCCGGCAATCTGGGGTTTCCTTATACCGAAGATGAAATTGCCGAGTTCATCAAGATGCTCCAGCAGACGGATCGGTTTGAACTGCAACAGCTGAAGTTCATGGCCCAGTCGTTGACCGAAAATCGAAAACGACTGGAATCGAAATCGGGCCGAAAGTAGCTTGGCTTGTCCTTACACACATTTTTTCTGTTACACGTCAGTGTTTCCGGGCATTCACGGGGAATTCGGTGTTTTGGGAGTAGCACGACTAAACGAACTTGGTTTGCCCAAGCCAATGGCCCGAGTCGGGAAGGTTTCGTTTTAAATTCAATATCCCCTGCGATCACGGCCGGATCAGCCATGCTACCTTGCCAGGGCAAAAACCGACGCTCAGGCTACGCTAGCATCCAGATTGACATTGCTTTTGAACCGGAAAATATCCTAAAGATCCGTCAACCAATGTCCGCACACGGTCGATGCGGACCACCTCATTTGACAGATCAATCATGCCGGTTGTTTTTCATTCATTTAGAACTGCCTTGATTCCGCTGGTGCTGGCAATCTGCCTGGTTGCCAGCGGCTGCCGAACCCCCAGTGACCAATGCGAACGCGCACTCGCGCTGATGCGGGCCGAGATCATTGACGTGGAGAACAAATACGCTGAGCTGCAGTCAAAGTACGAAAGCACGGCAGCGGAGTTGTCGGGATACACCGGGCAACCGGTCGACATGACGTTTATCGACGATCCGGCTATCAACGACGATGGCCTGTATTTGGGCGATCCTGTGGTGATCGATGGCGAAACGTATTACGAGGGGGCTGCACCGGGGGAAGTGATCTACGATTCCGCTCCTGGCTATCAATCTTCACCGACACTGATCGCCCCGGCTGATCCGTCGAACGTGATTGGATCGGGTGTCGAGCCGGCGCCTCGGGCGTCCAGTCCCCGCCTGCCGCAAGCCACGCCGCCACCTGCCGGTTCTGATGACTTGCCGTTGCCCGGAGAGGGCGATGATGGTGCCTTTAACCTGCAGCTGGAGTCTCCCGGTCAATCGCGCCAATCCATTCCAACGACGTCGGCAGGTTATCGAAGAACCAGGCGTCCGTTGACCGAAGTGCTGGTTCACCGCACCGCAACGCGACCACAAAACATCGATGGCGTTGCAGGCGATGATGGGGTTCGTTTGTTGATTCAACCGCGAACGGTCGGTGGTCGGGTTTCTTTGGAGCCCGGAGAGATGACTATCAGTATCGTGGACCCGCAGCAACCGGCTGGAAGTCAGCGGATCGGGTTGTGGAAGTTTTTGCCAGAAGAAACCGAATTGTTTTTTGTCAACGACGAACTCGGCAGCCAGGGGATTCTGTTGCATTTGCCTTGGGAGCACGCCACGCCTCAGCGGTCACGGTTGATCGTTCATGTACGGTATGTCGGACCGGCAGGAAACATCTTTCGAACATCTTCTGACCTGAGAATTGAGCCACCGCCGGCCAGTTATTCGGCTCAGCATCCCGCTATTGTGGCTTGGGCGCGGCAGGATTGGCGAGAGTCAACCGCCAGCTTGGAACATCGCCGAGTACAGGGCGACAGAGCGTTGGGGACCGAAAGAGTTGAACCCAAGCGGGATCAGTGGAACTGGCAAACCCAGACTTCACACGGTGCCCCCGCGCCAAACGATACGAGCAACACCAACAGCGATAAACCTCGCTG
>CAZJEK010000221.1:0-9896 GCA_964545005.1 uncultured Pirellulaceae bacterium | reverse complement strand
GTCAAGTGTTGATTTTAGGGTTGGCACTTCAATTTAGCGATTGGTTTTTCGAGCAAGATTGACTCGCCGATCCCAATTCTTAAGCTAGACGCTGCACTAGGTTGACGCCTCTTGCCCCAAGGATTGAGTTTACTGAAACATCAAAGTTCGATTCATGCATTCTCACAATCATCACCATCATGTTGAACCGCAGGATTTTGGGGCGGCATTCCAGATTGGCATTGTGCTGAATATTGGCTTCGTCGTGGTCGAGTTTTTGTGCGGATTGTGGTTTTCCTCCGTCAGTTTGCTGGCCGACGCCGGGCACAACCTGAGTGACGTGTTTGGTTTGTTGATTGCCTACGCTGCCTTTCGATTGGCCGAACTAAAACCGACTCAGCGGTTTACCTATGGGCTGGGGAGTTCGACGATCATGGCGTCGACTGTTAATGGCGCGATCCTGTTGGTTGCCGTCGGGATGATCAGTTGGGAAGCGATCCAACGTTTTTATCAGCCGGCAGCGGTTCAGGGCCTGGGGGTGGTCGGTGTGGCGGCAGTGGGTGTGTTGATTAACGCGGCCACGGCAGCCTTGTTCTTTCGTGGCCGATCACATGACTTGAATGTCAAAGGCGCCTACTTGCACATGCTGGCTGATGCCATCGTGTCGGTAGGTGTAGTCGTGGCGGGGTTGGCAATCTGGTGGACGGATTGGTTGTGGATTGATCCGGCGGTCAGTCTGGTAATTGCTGCTGTCATCTTTTATGGAACCTGGGGCCTGTTTCGAGATTCCATGTTGCTGCTGGGGCAAGGCGTGCCGCGCGAAATTGATTTGTTGCGAGTGCAGGAGTATCTCGAGTCAGTCGAAGGGATCGACAGCGTGCATGATTTGCATGTATGGGCGCTGAGCACGACTCGGACAGCGATGACATCGCATCTGGTTTGTGATCGCTCAGTCGATACCGACAAGTTGTTGAAAGAGATTACGGAAACGCTATTCCATCAGTTTCAAATTCACCACGCCACGCTGCAGATAGAGACAGCCCCAGGGTTAGTCGATTGCGATCATTTTGGGGGCGAGGTCAAGCGCGGCGGGTAGCGGGAGGGTCGAGCCATGGCGAGGAGAGGGTTGAAATGTTGGGAGTTGCCATCCCGGCGAGGGCATCCAATTGGCACTGCTCCAAATAAAGCATTGGTGAGGTATAGCAAGTAAGGTAAGTATCCCCCGGGCAAGCCGGGGGCATTATTTTTTCGGGGGCATTATTTTTTGCCAGTGAACGTCCGATGTAGCAAGACGGTAACGATCACCCGGGCAAGCCGGGGGCATTCAATTTCGCCAATGAAAAACCAAAGCCAGGTTTACATTAAACTGGTTCGGTCAGGGTCTGTAACGCGAGGTCTTCGAATTGGGAATGTTCGTCGGCTTCCCGGAACTCGGTCAGTCGCATTCCGGTTTCGCGTTGGAACGCGACTGACAAATATTCGGCATGATCGTAGCCGGTCAGTTTCGCGATTTTGGAAATCGAGAAATCGGAAAATCGAAGCAGGCGTTTGACTTGTTCCATTCGCCGCCGCTGGATTTCTTCGTGAGGCGTGTGTCCGACGATTTTCTTGAACCGGTTTTCCAGTTTGCGTCGGCTGACGTCGAGCTCCCGGATGATGTCCACAACGCGAATATTACGTGTCGCATGTTCGCGAATGTATTTCAACGCATCGGCAACGATTTTGTCATCGACGGCGATGGTGTCGGTGGAGAGTCGTTCCACCAAATCGATGGGGTCGATGCGAATCGTTTTTTGAGTGACCTCGATTCCATTCATCAGTTGATCGAGGATGGACGCAGCCACGTAACCGGCTTGGAATGAATTCAATGAAATGCTGGTTAAAGGAGGGTGGCTGGCTTCACAGATCAGAGGATCGTTATCGACTCCCAGTACGGCCAATTCTTCCGGTACCGCGATGTCGACTTCGTTGCAGGCTTCGAGAACTTGTCGGCCTTTAATGTCGTAGCAGGCCATGATGCCAGCAGGTTTCGGGAGTTGCTTCAGCCAGACGCCTAAGCGTTCAAAGTCGCGTGACCAGGAAAAGTCTTTGCTGTAGACAGATGTGGCTTCGAAGACCTCACAGCTGAGTCCGTGTTCGCGGACGCGTTCTCGGAATGCTTCGAGTCGCCATTTGGACCAGTTAAAGCTGGGTTCGTGAATGAAGGCCAGGTTACGAAAACCACGGTTGATCAGGTGTTGGGCACCCATTTGCCCAATTACCTCATCATTGGTTTCGACCCAGGGCAATTTCTCAATTTGACGGGCCGAACTGACGTCCACTGTGGGGACGCCAAAGTCTTCAATGAACTCGGCGATTTCCGCGTTTTCGATCCGGGCGATGACGCCTTGGCAATTCCAGTCTTTCAGCCAGGAGGGGGGAACGGCGCCACGAACTTGCTCCGGGAAGAAGATAGCCCAGTCCTGATGGACTTGTTGGTAGCGATTGATACCCTTCAAAATGCCTCGCGCGTAAGCGTTGGACGTTTCGACAAGAAGGGCCACCTTTTTTCTATTCGACATACTCTAATGGTACCCCAGCTTGCGGTATTAAGCGGCATCGGAGATGCCTGGACCGATGATTATTTTCCGGAAAACTCCTTTACGCAAGAAAAAGACCCACAATAATAGTGCTTTAGGTGGTAAATTTCTCAGCTGTTGAGGGGTTCCAGACCGAGCGGGACTCAAGTTGTTGATCTTGGCCGGACACCCAAGTGGTCGAATGCGTTGCCTGAGTCTCCAGTTACTTCGATTGGCGCGGGAGGCGTCGACGGTTTTGGCTTTCAGATTTGTGATGAAAACAGCTTGGTTCGAGCAAACGCTTTTTTCGGAAAAGCTTGAGAGGCCCGATTGAATGAGCTTGTTGACCCATGATAATCCTGGTTTTACGACTTGAAAAATTTCTCAACGGTTTGCCAGCGGGGCAATGCTATTTGATTTACCGGTCACTCCCAAGTGGCCTTCCTTTTTTGAAACAGACGACGTCTGAAACAGCGATACGGAGTAAAACATGGGGACAGTCAAAATTGCGATGGTCGGATTGGGGTTCGGTGCTGAGTTTATCCCGATTTATCAGGCCCATCCAAACGCCGAAGTGATTTCGATTTGTCGCCGCAATGAAACCGAATTGAACAAGTGCGGGGATCAATTTGGAATTGAGCGGCGACATACGCGTTACGAAGATGTACTGGCTGACCCAGATGTCGATTTCGTGCACATTAACAGCCCGATCCCAGACCATGCCCGCATGTCGCTTCAGGCACTCGATGCTGGCAAGCACGTAATGTGCACCGTTCCCATGGCGACCACCATTGAGGAATGCCGTCAGATTGTAGAAAAGGTTCAGCAGACGGGTTTGAAATACATGATGGCCGAAACCGTGGTTTACAGCCGCGAGTTTTTGTACATCAAGGATCTGTACGAAAAAGGTGAGTTGGGCAAGATCCAGCATCTGGCTGCGTCCCATCCGCAGGACATGGACGGCTGGCCCAGCTATTGGGAAGAAATGATCCCGATGCATTATGCGACCCATGTGGTCAGCCCCTGTCTGGGCTTGATGGACAAGTTGGCTGAAACGGTCAGCTGTTTCGGCTCCGGGACTGTTCGCGACGACATCGCTCAAAAGTCGGGCAACAAGTTTGCCGTCGAGACCTGTCACATCAAGCTGAAAGACAGCGATGTCACCGCCCATATCTGGAGGTTCCTGTACGACGTTGCTCGTCAGTACCGGGAAAGTTTCGATGTGTACGGGACCAAGAAAAGTTTCGAATGGACATTAATTGAAAACGAACCTCATGTCCTGCATACCGCGAAAAAACCCGAACACGAGATTCCCGAGAAAATCGAAGTTCCCGACTTCGCGCATCTGTTGCCCGAAGAAATTCGCCGCTTCACGATGCCGCAGGAGATTCACGACGCCGAACATCTGAGCTTTGTTCAGGGAGGTGGGCATGGTGGATCACATCCGCACCTCGCTCACGAGATGATCATGTCCATTTTGGAAGACCGAGATCCTTGGCCCAACGCCGTGACTTCGGCCAACTGGACATGTGTCGGAATCTGTGCTCATCAATCGGCTGTCAAGGGCGGCGAGCTGGTTCATTTGCCCGAATTCACATTGAAACAGCCGGCTGGCGCCGTTTCCTGATCTCTTAATCAGTCGACGGTTACCTGGTGTCGCAACTGACGGAAACAACTCCCGTTGGCCTCGGTATTCCTGACCGGCGGGCAGTTTTCCTAACCGCCGACAACTGGTCTTCCGCCCAAACCCGAAACAATATTTTTCCCGCGAATTGAACAACCATGAAAATGGCAAATCCAATCACGATGATTCTCTGGGCGATCGTTGCTCTTACCATTCCATTGTCAGCCTTGGCGCAGACGCCAGAGACGATCAAGTGTCTGTTCCTGGGCGACCAGGGCGGGCACCGACCGCCAGAGCGATTTGAGGAGCTGCAACCTCAATTGAAACCCCGCGGGATTGAGTTAACTTACACCGAAGATGTCGGCCAGCTGAATCTGGAAAATCTAAAGCAGTACGATGCACTCGTCCTGTATGCCAACATTGACCAGATCAGCCAATCGCAGGCTCAGGCTTTGCTCGATTACGTCGATCAGGGAGGTGGTTTTGTGCCGTTGCACTGTGCCAGTTTCTGTTTCCGTAATTCGGATGAAGTGGTCGCCTTGATGGGGGCTCAATTTCAACGGCATGGAACGGGGGTTTTTCGGACCCAGCAACAACAGGAAACGCCGGACGGAATTCTGGAGGGGTTTGAAGGATTTGAAACCTGGGACGAAACGTACGTTCACCACCTGCATAATGAAGAAAACCGAACCGTGTTGGCCTATCGATTTGAAAAAGGCCAAGCGGATCCGGAACCGTGGACCTGGGTTCGCACCCAAGGCAAGGGCCGCGTGTTTTACACCGCCTGGGGACATGACGCCCGGACCTGGACGCACCCTGGATTTCACAACCTGGTTGAGCGTGGGATTCGCTGGGCTGCCAAGCGGAACCCGCAAGATGCGGCTGACTATCGACGCGATGCTCCTTTCGAGGTGCCCACGATCAAGCCAGTTCCCGAAGGCTTGAAGCCTTTTGACTATGTTGACGTAGGCAGCAAAATTCCAAACTACACCCCTTCGGATACCTGGGGCAAACAAGGTGACAACTTCAGCCTGATGCAAAAGCCATTGCCGGCTGATGAGTCGATCAAACACCTGGCGATTCCCGAAGGCTTCCACGCTGAGTTGTTTGTTTCAGAACCACAGATTCAAGGCAAGCCAATTGCCATGAACTGGGATGAGCGCGGTCGGTTGTGGATTTGCGAAACGGTCGACTATCCAAACGAACTGAAAAACTCAGGAAAAGGCCGCGACCGAATCCGAATTTGCGAAGACACGGACCGAGATGGGAAAGCCGACAAGTTCACGGTCTTCGCCGAAGAGCTAAGTATTCCAACGTCGCTGACGTTCTGGAAAGGCGGCGTGATCGTGCAGAACGCCGAACAAACGCTGTACCTTAAAGATACCAACGGCGATGACGTGTCGGATACGCGAACGGTGTTGATGGAAGGTTGGCAGTTGGGGGACACGCACGGCGGCGTGAGCAACTTCCATTATGGATTGGATAACTGGATCTGGGGCATGCAGGGTTACAATCGCTCCGCCCCCCGGCCGGAAGATGGTGAAGCCAAACAGCGGTTTCGGCAAGGATTCTTTCGGTTCACGCCCGATGGCGAAGATATCGAGTTCATTCGGTCAACGAACAACAACACCTGGGGCTTGGGCTTCAGCGAAGAGGGAATTGTCTTTGGCTCGACCGCCAATGGTTGTCCCAGTGTGCACATGCCGATTCCGAACCGGTATTACGAAAAGGTCAAAGGCTGGACTTCGAATCTGACTTTGCAATCGATCGCCAAGTCAAACAAATTTGAACCGATCACCGATAAAGTTCGTCAAGTCGACTTTCACGGTGGCTTCACCGCCGGTGCCGGGCACGCACTGTATACGGCGCGGCAGTATCCGGAATCGTTCTGGAATCGAGTCGCCTTTGTTAACG
This sequence comes from uncultured Pirellulaceae bacterium, assembly GCA_964545005.1. Taxonomy (GTDB): domain Bacteria; phylum Planctomycetota; class Planctomycetia; order Pirellulales; family Pirellulaceae; genus Mariniblastus. Next base: position 3,821 of record CAZJEK010000221.1, on the reverse strand, counting down.
GTCCGACCGGTCACCTGGTGGCATCGTTTGTGTTGAATGCCCGCGGCAGCGTATTCCGCTCGGAAAACATGTTCAACCTGGTTGCCAGTGATGATGAATGGACGGCTCCGATCATGTCCGAAATTGGACCCGACGGGCAAGTCTGGGTCATCGACTGGTACAACTACATCGTGCAGCACAACCCGACACCCGCTGGTTTCAAGACCGGTAAAGGAGCTGCTTACGAAACAGATTTGCGGGATAAAAAGTACGGACGAATTTACCGCATCGTCGCCGATGGAACCGATGGCAAAGACTATCCGGATCTGAGTAAGGCATCGCCCGAGCGGTTGGTCGAAGCGTTGACCAACCCCACCATGCTTGTTCGTTTGCACGCACAACGTTTGCTGGTCGAACGCGGCAAACAGGATGTGGTTGATGCACTGATCAAGCGTGTGCAGGATACGTCGGCCGACGCGATCGGATTGAACGTGGGCGCGATTCATGCGATCTGGACCTTGCACGGTCTGGGAGCCCTTCAGCAGGACGACGGTGGTGCCACTCAGGCAGTTGTCGGGGCCCTGCGACACCCGTCTGCGGGCGTCCGTCGCAATGCGGCGATGGCCTTGCCAGCAACCACCAAAATGGCCGGTGAGATTCTCAGTGCTGGCCTGCATCGAGACGCTGATTTCCAGGTTCGCCTGATGGCCTTGTTGGCGATCGCGGATTGCGATCAGTCCAATTCCCAGATTGCCGACGCCTTGGTCGAGGTTATTCGTAGCCCTGGCGACATGGCTGATCGGTGGATTTCCGATGCCTTGACCTCAGCAGCAGCGACTCACAGTGAAGCGTTTTTGTCGCGACTGCAAGTCGCTCAAGATTTGCGAGATCCTGCCATCGGTGCGATCGGTGTTGTCGCCGAACATCATGGACGCAGTGCAAAAACGGACAGTCTGTTGCGATTGGTGACTCAATTGGGAGAGGCGGATCAACGGTTGCTCGGTGCGATCGTGTCTGGGTTGGAGCGAGGTGCCAGTTCACGTAGCGACCTGGAAAACGCCCAATTGGAATCCGGCCAGGAACAGCAGTTGATGGAGCTGTTTGAAAATCTGCCCGCTCCGGCGCAGGCCAGCTTCATTCGCCTGGCGACCAAGTTGGAATTGAAAGAGTTTGACCAATTCACGGCACAAGTTGTCGACGGTTACCTGGGCCGAATCCAGGACGCCTCAACTTCGGTCCGGCAACGGATTGCGGCTGCTCGAGAACTAATTGCTTTCCAACCGGAATCGGATGAAATTGTCGAGGAAGTGGTCAACCTGATCACTCCACAACTGGATCCGGAGACCGCCGAAGGATTGGTTAACGCCTTGGAAGAGAGTCGTTCCAATTCCGTCGGCGAGATCTTGATTGAGCGGCTGAAAACGATGACGCCAAAGATGAAGTCGGCAACGTTCAGTGTTCTGCTGAAACGGAATTCCGGCACCAAGACGCTATTGGAGGCAGCCGAAAACAACCTGGTTTCGTTGACGGACCTGGCGATCGATCAACGACAGTTTTTGCTGGCTCATGGAGATCAAGAGATCGCCGCCAAGGCGAAAGAACTGTTGGCCAAAGGCGGTTCGTTGCCCAGCGCTGACCGTCAGCAGGTGATCGAGAAATACCTGCCGTTCATTTCCCAGCCGGGCGATGTTGCGATGGGCAAAGAGGTCTTTAAACAGCAGTGTGCCAAGTGCCATGTCTATGGCGAAGAAGGTGCCGATATTGGGCCCAACTTGACCGGCATGGCGGTACATCCGCGAGAAGAGCTGTTGACGCACATCCTTGACCCGAACCGGGATGTGGAAGCGAACTTTCGAACCTATTCGGTGATGACGCTTGACGGGCTGATGGTGTCGGGGATGTTGGCTTCGGAATCCAAAACGACCGTGGAGCTGGTTGACACCGAAGGCAAGCGGCAGAGTTTGCTGCGAGACGATATCGACCAGTTTGTCATGTCGCGGAAGTCCGTGATGCCGGAAGGGTTCGAAGCGTCGATCACGCCCAAGCAGATGACCGACCTGCTCGCGTTCATCACACAAAAGCAACGTTTCGTTCCGCTGAATCTGGAAAAGGTCGCCACCGTGATTTCGACCGATTCGATGTTTTACGGTGGTCCCAGTCGGGAAGACCACATCGTATTTGAAGACTGGAAAGTCAAGCAAGTCGACGGTGTTCCATTCCAGTTGATCGATCCGCAGAATGGGGTTCGCAAGAACGCGATTATCCTGCGAGGACACCGCGGAGAGCTGTCCGAGCGGATGCCCGATTCGGTCAAGATTCCATGTGCCATGAAAGCCAAGACGATTCACGTGCTTGGTGGTGTCGGCGGTTGGTCGCATCCGTTTGATCAGAATCAGACGGTATCGATGATCGTCAAGCTCACCTACGCCGACGGCGAATCGGAAACCCACGAGTGGATCAACGGCCAGCACATTGCGGACTACTTCGGGTATCCCGATGTACCCAAGAGCAAGAAAGCGTTCGAGCTTGATGGTCGGCAAGTGCGTTATCTAACCGTGACGCCGAAGCGGGACGAGAAGCTGGAGTCGATCGAACTGTTGCGTGGTAAGGATCTGACTGCTCCGATCGTATTTTCGATGACGGTCGAAGGCGACGGAGCTGAAGCGAAGCATTAGTGCTCGGCGCCAGTAATATTTTTTCTCCAACGGCCATGCTCGATGAGCGTGGCCGTTGTGTTTTAGCTGAATCAAAAAGGACAAACCGCAGAGGCGCAGAGATCCGGAAACTTGGAGAAATTCGAGTTGTATTTTTCGCGTCCTCGGCCAACTCAGCGTCTCTGCGGATTTTCGCATATCTGAGCCAGGGTCGACAAATTGGAATCAACGCCCGACAAAGGCTGGCCAATGGGTTATCATGCAGGCCTGTTCTGCATTCGTAACTTTTCAGGATATGACTGGTGAACCGTCGAAACGTTTTGTTTTTGGGTGGCCTGATGTTGGGCCTGGTGCTGACCGTGGCGTTGATTGCCATGCAGGCTTCGGTCTATTGGTTAGCCCTGGCTGCCGGTTGGGTGTTCAGCCTGGTAGCGGCACATTTGTTGGCGTTTAACGCTCCCCGCGGTTTGCGGGAACAGATCGAGGCCAATGGCATTCGGATGGACGGAACGGTTTCCCGTCGACGGGTTGCGATTGAGAATCGAGGGTTGCGAAAACTGCGCGACAACATGGCCTTTGTCCTGTTTTTCATCGTGCTGTTTTCGGTCATCGTTGTTGGTTTGGTCAATCTGTTTGTTTTTCCGTTCGATGTTGGCATCCAGGCGATTGGCGACGCGGTTATCGAGCAACGTTCGGCTGGTGAGACCCAGGAAATTGCCAAGTTGCGGTTAGAACACTGGCATCAAGGTGCAGGGGTAGCTGGGGATTACCCGACCTACAAGAGTTGGCTGAAAGAGTTTTTCCCGTTTCTGATCGCTGGCGGAGTGATTTGGTTGGTGGCCGCTGCGCTGACAGTGAAATCGTTTTACTTCTACTTGCTTCGGCAACTTCGCAGCGAAGTAATCCAGCGCGCCGAGGAGTATTTTTTGCGTGATCTTGGCCGCGAGCAGCAAGTCCAATACGAGATGGAGTCAATGTGCGAACCGGCACACCAGGCCGCAGCGGCAAGGTAAGCGAGTTGTTGTGATCACGCGCCGGTGGCTTGGGCCATGTCTTTCTTTTGCTGTGGCCGGCGAAAAACTTTTGAAGTTGCACGAATGCGGTTTTTGCTTGGGAATGGAAACCCGACGCGTAAGGGCCTGTTGATTTAGTCGTAAGGGAAACCCGAAGCGTGAGCGAGGGCTACAC
>CAZJEK010000220.1:2478-9897 GCA_964545005.1 uncultured Pirellulaceae bacterium | reverse complement strand
CGCAGTCGTGGAAGGGGTCGGTGACCACGGGTGCGAGTACATGACGGGAGGCCGCGTTGTGATCCTGGGGCCGACGGGGCGGAATTTCGCTGCTGGCATGTCGGGAGGTATCGCCTATGTCTTCGATCCGGATGATCGGCTGATGTCGCAGATCAACCCGGAATTGGTCGAAGTTGAATTGCTGTCGCAGTTGAACGAAGGACCAGCCGTCAAGCAGTTGGTCTACAACCACGCTCAAGCGACGGGTTCGGAATTAGCAACCGCGATTTTGCAAGACTGGGATCGGCATCTGGCGAATTTTAAACGCGTCATCCCGACGATGTACCGCCAGATTCTCGAACAATCCGGTGGTTCTGCTGCGAAGGTCCCGACATCGAATTTCGCTGCTTCACCTTCAACAACCAGCTAAACCGAACATCGGCTGATCGAAAACGGACACACGAGAGGATAGAAGTGGGCAAGCCAACAGGATTTATTGAGTTCGAACGATTCAACACACAGGATCGTGATCCGCAACAACGGACTGCGGATTGGAACGAGTTTCTGGTACCGGTCGATGACCAGCAGTTGGCCAACCAGGGCGCTCGCTGCATGAACTGCGGGGTACCGTTTTGCCATACCGGCGAGACGATTGGCAGGATGACGATGGGGTGCCCTGTTAATAACCTGATTCCGGAATGGAATGACCTCGTTTACCACGGCCGCTGGCGGGAAGCGCTCGATCGTTTGCATGCGACCAATAATTTCCCTGAGTTCACAGGCCGCGTCTGCCCGGCTCCTTGTGAAGGATCCTGCGTGTTGGGTATCAACGACGATCCCGTGACGATCAAGAGTATTGAACGCAGCATTGTTGACCGAGGGTTCGCCGAGGGTTGGATTCAACCGCGAATCCCGCTGAAGCGTACCGGCAAATCAGTTGCGATTGTCGGATCAGGGCCTGCCGGGCTGGCTTGTGCCGATGAACTGAATCAAGCGGGTCATCAAGTGACGGTATTTGAAAAGGATGACCGCATTGGGGGATTGTTGATGTATGGCATTCCCAACATGAAACTGGACAAGTCCGTCGTCCAACGCCGGCTTGACCTGCTGGCCCAGGAGGGAATCGTTTTCAAGACCTCCGTTAACATCGGAATCGACGTCACGGCAGAAGAACTTCGCAGTTCTTTCGACGCCGTGATTTTGTGTGTCGGCGCTGCAGCACCGCGGGATCTGAAAATTCCAGGCCGAACATTGAACGGAATTCATTTTGCGATGGACTATCTGACCGGAGCTACAGCGGCGTTGCTCGACGGAACCGAGCCTCCGATTTCGGCCGCGGGCAAGAAAGTCGTCGTGATTGGCGGTGGAGATACAGGCAACGACTGCATCGGCACCGCAATCCGGCAAGGCTGCACCAGCGTCGTCAATCTGGAGATCGTGCCGCAACCGCCTGCCAGCCGGGCTGCCAATAATCCCTGGCCTCAATGGCCGTTGATCTTTCGCACCGATTACGGACACTCCGAAGCGTTGGCGAAGTTTGGCAACGATCCGAGGAAATTTTCGATCGAAACGAACGAGTTTCTCGGCGATACCGATTGGAACTTGATTGGACTTAAGACCAGCTTGGTCGATTGGTCGAAGGAACGGCCTGGCATCGCGCCTTTTTCCCCGGTCGAAGGCTCAAGCTCCACCATCGAAGCCGACCTGGTGTTCCTGGCACTGGGGTTTCTGGGGCCCGATCCCGAGTTCGTGCAAAAATTCGATGTTCAACAAACTGACCGCAGCAATATCTCAGCCAACCATCATGATTTTGAAACCAGCATTCCGGGTGTGTTTGCAGCCGGAGATTGCCGTCGCGGACAATCATTGGTCGTGTGGGCCATTCGTGAGGGCCGCGACGCGGCTGCCAGTTGTCACCAGTTCCTGATGTCCTGAACGGGACTATCCGCTGAAGCCAATCACACTGACCGATAACAGCGCGAACAGCGCAGCCATCAGGATTTCTGTGCGGTTATAGCGTAGCCATTGAATGAGCGATTGCTTTAACACGGTTGGTTAACTCCAATCTTCGAACGCTGATTTCTATGATGCCCTCGGCCACCTGAAATATTGAGACCGCGATCAGCGAGTCACAAAATCAATCTGTGAGTCGATCGCTTCGAGCGACGGAAACTGGTTGACATCGGGCGTATGATCTCCGTCGTCCTCGTCAACCAACTCGCCTCGCAAAATGGCGACGTCCCGGGGAGCTGAAACCCCCAGTCGGACCTGCTTTCCTTTTACGTCAAGCACTTTCAACGTGATGCCCAAACCGGGCAATACGATCTCTTCTTCCTTGCGGCGTGACAAAACTAACATTCCTTGTGACTCCCTGTTTTGGTTGCGATCCTTGAATTCGCCGGCATCCGAAAACCGGCAGATAGCTTTCGCTGTGCAATCTCCGGGCCATCCCGGCAATTTGAGGGTCAAACTTGAGACATTTCTCAAAATTGCCAAAAACGCCGAATATGAGCTGTTTGTGGATTGGTCCCAAGATTGCTCTTTGGAACAAGTGAACTGCCAAAATTGGCACTGATGTCAGAAAACCTGCAAATGACTGGTCAACCAGCGGCCACGATGATCAAAGTCCGTCCAGCTTGCATGCTGGGCCTGTCGTCCGTTCGGACATTGCTTATATTTGCGACGTCGGCCCGGAAGACCGTTCAACGAGTAATATGGAAAAACAACCGCAACCCCATTCCTGCAAAAGCATGCATGTCGTTGGGATCGGGGCCTCCGCCGGTGGGCTCAAGGCAATCGAGGCGTTTTTTGAAGCCGTACCAACGGACACAGGAGCTGCCTTTGTCGTCATTCAGCACTTGTCACCGGACTTTAAAAGTCACATGGCGGAGCTGTTGGCACGCCGCACCCGGCTGGCGATCTTCTCCGCCGAAGACGGGATGGAGCTTGAGCCGGACACCGTCTATTTGATGCCTCCCAATAAGGAGATGATCGTTTCCGAGGGACGGCTCAGGTTGTCCGAACGCAACCAGAACGAAACACCCAACCTGCCGATCGATCAATTCCTGCACTCCCTGGCAATCGACTTCGGTAGCCACGCCATTGGTGTCGTACTATCGGGGACTGGCAGTGATGGATCGCGGGGGATTATCGAAGTAAATCAAGGCGGAGGCCTGGTGCTGTGCCAGGACGAGGCCTCGGCCGAGTTCGATGGGATGCCGTTGAATGCACAGGAAACCAATGCCGTTCACCTGGTGTTGCATCCGGTCGAATTGGCTCATGCGATTTCAACCTATCTGAAACAATCACTCACGCCGGAAACGCTGTCGCAGCGAAACCTGATCATCCCGGCAGCGGGTGATCAGGACGAAATCGTCAAACTTCTGCGCCGTGACCACGGGATCGATTTCAGCTTGTACAAGCCGACAACCGTCCGCAGGCGAATCGAACGGCGGCTTGCTTTGGGCGGTTACTCGGATGTCGAATCCTATGTCGATCGACTTCGCAGCGATCCCGAAGAATTGAATTCGCTGTACATGGACCTGCTGATAGGGGTCACGCAGTTTTTTCGAGATCGGGAAGCCTTTGACCAACTGGAGCATCATGTTGTTCCCGAGATCATCAAGAAGAAGCTGGACACAGGCGAGTCCATCCGGATTTGGGTTGCCGGCTGCGCTTCAGGAGAAGAAGCAGTCAGCATCGCGATCTTGTTTGCCGAAGCGATCGAACAGCTGGACGAGCCTCTGGAATTCAAGATTTTTGCGACCGATGTTCACCGCAGTTCCCTCGCGTTTGCATCGACCGGCCGGTACTCGAAAGATGCATTAGGCAATCTCTCTTCTGCGCGGTTGGAGAGGTTCTTTGAACGCCGTGGGGATCGCTACGAACTGAAAGCCAACATTCGCCGCAAAATCGTGTTCGCTCCTCACAACCTGATTACCGATGCGCCCTTTACCAGGCTGGATTTGGTCAGTTGTCGCAACCTGTTGATCTACTTTCAACCGGCGGTGCAGAAAAAGTCGATTTCTCTATTCCATTTTTCGTTGCGTTCGGGTGGCTATCTGATTCTTGGCCCCAGCGAAACGCCTGGCGATCTGGTCGATGAGTTCGATGTGATTCACAAGAAATGGCGCATCTATCGGAAACGACGCGACGTCCGGCTGACCGTCAATCCCCGCGTTCCAATCGGAATGCCGCGGACGCCGACGATCAAGCCCCCACCCCGTGAGCCACGTCGAGACTCCCAGCTGATGTCGACCTACGACAGGATTCTGGATCAGGTTCTTCCTCCCAGTTTTCTGGTCGACGAACACTACCAGCTGCTACATGTCTTTGCCGGAGGAGAGCGATACCTGAAGGTCCGCGGTGGCAGAATCTCGACGGATGTTTTATCGCTGGTTCAAGATGATCTGAAGACGCCTTTGTCGGGGGCCTTGCAGCATGCGGCCAAGGAAGACAGGGAAGTTCTCTACTCCGGGATCCAGCTGGGCCGCGATCGTCATCGGGAATCGATCAATCTGGTGGTTCGTCCGTTCGGCGATCCCAAACGGCAGGAGATTCATCGACTGGTCTCCATGGAGCCGGCCGAACAGAGAACCAGTGACCGGCAACCATCGGTCGATGTCGACGTATCCCAAATGTCACGCGATCACATCGAATCGCTGGAAGATGAACTGCGGTACACCAAGGAAAATCTGCAGGCCACCGTCGAAGAGTTGGAAACATCCAACGAGGAGCTGCAGGCGACGAACGAAGAACTGGTCGCTTCCAACGAAGAAATGCAATCCACGAATGAGGAATTGCAATCGGTCAACGAAGAGTTGTATACCGTCAATGCCGAGCATCAACAAAAGATCGCCGAATTGACACAGATGACAAACGACCTGAACAATCTGTTCCTGGCTACTGATGTCGGCGTGATATTCCTGGACAATGAGTTGAAAATTCGCCGCTATACACCGCGTATCAGCGAAACCTTCGACCTGTTGCCGCAAGACATCGGGCGTTCCATTGAATCGTTTTCACATAGCATCGATGACCCCCACGTTTTCAGTTCGGCCCGCCAGGTTCTTGAAACTGGCGTCGCGATCACCCGTGAGGTCCGCGACAACAGGAAAAACCACTGGCTGTTAAAAATTACCCCCTATCGAACTGAAACAACCAATCGGGGGATTGTGTTGACGATGGTCGATATCAACTCGATTCGTCGTCGCAAGGCCTATCAGGAAATCATCGATCAAACCTCGGACTTTGTGGCTACCTGCGAAGCCGATGGTAGTACGATGATGATCAATCCCGCGGGCGCGAAAATGCTGGGACTGGAATCCGAACAGGATTGGGAAGGCCGACCGTTTGACGATTGGTTCGTCGCCGGAGAATCCGGGCACCTCCTCGAAGAAGCCATTCCCCATGCGATCGAACACGGAGTGTGGCGCGGGAACACGTTGCTGCAATCGTCCAAAGGCCCGGCCATTCCGTTGTCCAGCGTGATCATCGCGCACAAGGATCGCGATGGCAAAACCGAATATATCTCAACCGTCGGACGCGACATTTCGGCCCATATCAATCTGGAACAGCAACTTGAAAGCGAAAAACTTTTCCTTCGCCGAACCCTGGATGGGTTGTTTGCTTTTGTGGGAGTACTGACGGTGGATGGCAGTCTGATCGAAGCGAACCGAACGGCGTTGGAGGCGGCCGGTTTGGAGCTGTCCGATGTTGTTGACCAGCCGTTTGAAGATACCTGGTGGTGGTCCTACTCACCCGAAGTCCAGCAGAAGCTTCGCAACGCTATCAGCAAAGCAGCTCGAGGCGAAGAATCCCGTTACGATGTCGACGTCAGGTTGAAAGACGAATCGTATGTCACGATTGATTTCCAGCTGATGCCACTCCGTGACCCGGAAGGGAATGTCACGCACTTGATCCCGTCCGGCATCGACATTACCGATCGCAAGGAAATCGAATCGGAAATGCGGGTCTTCCGCCGTGCCTTCCAATCTTCGCTGACCGCGATGGTGATCACCGACGCCCGCCAGGAGGATAACCCGATTGTCTACGTAAACCCAGGATTCGAAGAACTCACCGGGTACTCGGGCGAAGAAGTAATCGGCAAGAATTGCCGGTTTTTGCAAGGTCCGGCGACCGACAAGGCAATCGTTGAAAAAGTACACCACGCGATCGATCGCGGTGAAAACATCAGTGTTCGACTGTTGAATTATCGCAAGTCAGGCGAACACTTCTTCAATCAACTGGTCATTACGCCGGTGAAAGACCGACAAGGGGAAATCACGCACTTTGTCGGGGTTCAATTTGACATGACCAACTTTCAGGAAGCCGAACAAAAACTGGTTGAAGCGCGAGATTATGCCGAAGCAGCGAACGCTGCCAAAAGTGCTTTTGTTGCCAACATCAGCCACGAAATTCGCACACCGCTGACGACCGTTGTGGGCATGACGGAGATGTTGCTTGAGCAGGAGGAAGACTCGCAACGACGCAAGACGTTGCAGATGATTCATCGTAGCGGCAACCATCTGGTCAACTTGATCAACGACGTACTGGATCTCTCCAAGATTGAAGCCGGGCGATTGGAAGCCGATTTGATCGAGTGTTCCCCGGTCGAAATCATTCGTGACATTTCTGCTTCGTTGCAGTATCGCGCCTCAAACAGAGGCCTGGGATTTGAAGTTTCTTTCGCGACCGAGGTGCCCAGTAAAATCAAAACCGATCCCATCCGATTTCGCCAGATCCTGTTTAACCTGGCCGGGAACGCGGTCAAATTCACGGACAAGGGCAGCGTCAAATTGCGAGTCTCGATGTCTCATGACCTGGGTCCCGATACGTTGCGAGTCGATGTGATCGATACCGGAATCGGATTCGACTCCGAAACCGCTGCTCGTTTGTTTGAACCGTTTTCGCAAGGTGATGATACCCCTGCCCGAAAACAGGGCGGCACGGGTCTGGGGTTGTATATCAGTCGACGAATTGCCGATGTGCTCGGGGGGCGGATTGAAGCAGATTCTACGCCAGGTCAGGGCAGTGTGTTTTCGTTGATGCTGCCCGTTCCTGATCTCCAAAATCGAAGCCTGATCTCGCCCGACTTGTCCGATTCGATCTCCCAACCAAAGCGAGTCAATCACTTCAAAGTTGATGCCCGAGTTTTGATTGCCGAAGATACCCGCGGTATCCAGATGCTGTTGAAACGGATTTTGACCAGCGCTGGCGCGGAAGTGGTCACCGCCAACGATGGCGTTGAAGCGATCGAGCTATTCCAGCCCCACGGTGATGGAAATGGCCACCCAGGGATCGGGCAGTTCGATTTGATCCTGTTGGACATGCACATGCCGCGGTCCAGCGGTTACGAAGTTGCCAGTCGGTTGCGGGAAATGGGCGTCCAAACGCCGATCATTGCACTCACCGCCAGCGCTCTGCGGGGCGACCGGGAAA
>CAZJEK010000220.1:0-2468 GCA_964545005.1 uncultured Pirellulaceae bacterium | reverse complement strand
GGCCTACTTGACCAAACCGATTGACCGCCAAGCCCTGCTTTCGGAAGTGACCCGTTTACTGGCAAACCACCAGACTCAACCGTTTTCACAGCTGCCCTGAGCCTTGTGCATCCGGCCGTCGGGATGGCAGCCAGGCAAATCTTCGGCGTAGTATTGTTCCAAAACGGCCTCCCATTCATCCCGATTTTTGGCTTTCACAAACCCGCTGCGAACTGCTTTGAATTGTGGATGCAGGATGGAATACTTGATTCCAAACTTCCGCATCAACTTGCCGACTCGCTGCACGCCGTACAAGGACTCAGCCAATACGTAGTGCTCGCGAATGATTTCGCGTTGTTCCCACAGGCTGGGAGGATCAGGCAACGGTTGATCGTCAGCGATTGCGCGTACCTGCTGAAAAATCCAGGGATTGCCGATCGCACCTCGCGCTACCGTAACGCCGTCGACCCCCGTTTGAGTGATCATGTCCAGACAGTCCTGGGGTGTGAACAGATCACCGCTTCCCAACACCACCCGCGACCCGGCATGTTGTTTCAGTTGTTTCAGGAATTCCCAGCGGCTGGGGCCAATGTATCGTTGCTTGACCGTTCTCCCGTGGACCGTAATCGCCGACACCCCCAGCTCGAAAGCGCCATCGAAGATTTGGTAAAAGTTGTCCAGGCTTTCCTGCGTATCGTCGATTCCACGTCGCATTTTGACCGTAACCGGAATCTCAGCAGGAACATTGTCTCTCGTTCGGCGCACAATTTCCAACGCGACGTCCGGCTGGCTGAGGTGGTAGCCGCCGCGGCAGCGCCCGAGCACCTTTTTGACCGGGCAGCCGAAGTTGATATCGATGATGTCAAATCCAGCTTCGACCAGTTTCATCGCACCGGCGGCAAATTGCTCAGGCTCCGCCCCCATCAATTGGCCACCGACGGGGTGCTCTTCGGCCGAAAGGTGCAAGAAATGGCTGGTCCGTTGACGCTCTTTCAGCGAAACCAGAAACTGATCCAGCATCACCTCACAAATCGTGTACGGTGCTCCCAACCGACGAGCGATCACGCGCATCGGCCAATCGCTGTAACCGGACAGCGCAGCTTGGACGACAGGAAACCCAATCTTGACGTTTCCAATGGAGAGCGGTTTTAACTTGACAGCTTGCATAGACCACGCGCAGAATCGCGCCAAATGAGTCAGTTGGCATTCTCGAATTGAACGTTCAAGTTTAGCCCGAATGTGCCATCAACTAAAGCCTTCATTGTTTGTGTCCGGTTCATTTGCTGCGACAGGACGAACTGTTGGAGAGATATTATGTTCAAGCCGATAATGGGGTAGGATTTGCGGAGCAAACGGTTTGTTTTAGCGGCGGGAAACTTGCAGTGGACACATTGATCACAATCATCATTGATTGGTGGCCGTTTCTGGTCGTGCTGGCAATTTTGATTGCCTTGGTTCTGCTGATGCGGACCTGGGCGGGACCAGCGCGGCTACCCTACGTAGCCCGCGGACGCCTGGTTACCAAATCGGAGTTGCGGTTTTACAAATCACTGCTCAAAGCGGTGCAGGACGATTGGGAGATTTTCGCCATGGTGCGGATTGCCGACCTGCTGCGAGTCGAAACCAATCACAAGCAACGGCGCAAGTGGCTGAACAAGATTTTGGCCAAGCATATTGATTTTGTTTTATGCGACCCGGGGACGTTGGAGCCGCTGGTCTGCATTGAGCTGGATGATCCGTCCCATGAACGTCCCGATCGAGTTGAACGAGACATTTTCGTTAACCAGGCGTTTGAGTCAGCCGGTTTACCGCTGTTGCGGATTCCGACCCAGGAGGCTTACCGCGCTCGAGAGATTCGGGAGCTGATCGATGAAGTCGTCTAACTCCGAATCGCCAGAGGTTGATGGTCGCAAAACAGCAGCCGATCAATTATCGCCCAGTTCGACCGTGCATCGAGCGCGGGACTATCCTCACGGCGCCGTGGTGGCCGTCGTGTGGGAATCAGGCAGACTGTTGACGATCAAGCGTTCCGCGTTGGTTAAAGCTCCTGGAATGATCGGATTTGCTGGCGGAGGCGTCGAACCTGGGGAACGGCCCGTCGACGCGATCGTCCGTGAGATGCAGGAAGAGTTGAACGTGGCCGTTGACCCGCTGGCTCACGTCTGGACCGGAACAACTCCCAGCGGCATTCCACTGAGATTCTTCCATGTCGCGATTCAGGCCGGAGAAATTCTGTGCCCCGAACCTGCAGAAGTCGAATCGTTTGCCTGGTATCGACCGGCGGAACTGAGGCAGGTTCCGAACCTGTTGTCCAGCGCGATTGACTTTCTGAATCAATGGGACGCCGGCAAAATTTCGCTGGACGTTTGAAGGCTTCGATAACCGGTAGCCGTTGGATTGGCGATCAAACCGTTGTGAAGGATCCGGCCGCCGAATTGCCGGGCGTTGCCGGGGCTGGTGGCGAGTGAGCCTGTTTGGTGCTGTCTTCC
>CAZJEK010000219.1:0-9902 GCA_964545005.1 uncultured Pirellulaceae bacterium | reverse complement strand
TTTCCGGCCATGATTCATGGTCTTTATGGGACCGACAAACAACGGATTGCCGAGGAATTTGACGATGGGTTCGTTCCCGTTCCAGAAAAGGAAGGAGCGGAACTCGTTTTCTCCACGACCGACGATTCGAACAAGGTCATTGACATTGAAATTCCTGCACCGTTTCAGATGGCCAAGTATCAGGTTACCAATGAGCTTTACGCAACCTTTTACCCTGCACGCCGCGGGCAAATGGGGGACAGTATAGTTTCACGAGGGCGATATGCGGCAGCCAATATCAATTGGTACGATGCCTGGTCGGCTGCTCTATTTTTTCATGGTAGGCTCCCTAGCGAAGATGAATGGGAAATGGCCTGTCGCGGCAGACCGGGTAAAGTCAAAAATCCCTACGAATGGTGTTTTGGGAACAAGGAGTCCAATTTAGTAAAGTATGCGGTTTATGATCAGGAATATTATCACTGTAGTGAGGAGGTTGGTGAGCAACGTCTCCAATGGGCCGGTTTGTACGACATGCATGGCAATGTTTGGGAATGGTGCTCGAGTTGGTATTCCGAAAAACGCAGCGACGGAAACCTGAAGGAATATATCGGAATGCATCGTTGTACGCGTGGCGGTTGTTTCTCCAATGAAGCGAGAAGTTGTGGTTGCGCGATTCGGGCTAAGAACTGGCCTATCCAACGCGGCATGGCAACGGGGTTTCGTGTCGCCAGGGCTCAATAACCATCCTGTCTTTTTCCTTGCTTCTTTGCCCCCGGAGGTGGCTCGCGATGTTATGGGGCAATTGGCATATTCGCCCCCAAGCACCATGCTGTCGACAATACCTTACCGATCCTTCCACTTTCGCTTTCGATATTCAGCGGCAATTAGGTCTTCACCAAAGGAAGTCTCCATGATGATGGAATGAACGAGCTTGCGGACGGGTGCCAACTTGCCGTATCCCCACCAGCCCATCACGGATTGCTGTACTTGATTTAAAGAGACTGCGCCAACCTCGTAGAGACGATCAAGCCGCTTCATTCGGCGGCGAAACCGGTGCACAGCGGCCTTGGGAATTCGTAACCCGCCACCTTCTGTCATTCTGCAGTCTGATTGTCCGTAAACAAACAGCTTCTCGCTGAAAAAAAAAACGGTCAAAGTGCGCTGGCGACACGAAACCCGTTGTTTTGGTTGGCATTGATAGGTTGGTTCCTGTTCCGATTGGCGCAACGGCAATTCGTTGCGTTATTGTTGAAGGAACCGCCACGCAAACAACGAGACAGTCTGCCGCTACCCATTGAACTGTGACACAACTAAGAGTTCGAGGATAGTTTAATTGTTCCAGTTTTAAGAGAGTTCGCTCAGTGTTGCCATATCGATGCGACTAATCGAAAAATTTTCGCGCGCCGCCTCCGGCGGCAAAGGAAAAAGGAAGAAAGGGAGGGATGGTTATCGAGCCCTGGCGACACGAAACCCGATGATTCGGAGGGCAAGGATAGGATGGTTCCCGTTCCGAGCGGCGCAACGGCTAAACGATGCGTTAACGTCGAAGGAACCGCCACGGAAACAACGAGACGGCTGGCCATCAAACCAAAACTTACGCTCGACCCAATTTGACGACCATTCCCAAACAGAGCCATGCATGTGGTACAGGCCAAAACCGTTGGGAAGTTTGCACTCCTGTGTACCACCAACGGGGTGCAGTTTCCGGCCGGAGTTTTCGGTGTACCACGCGTATCGGTCAAGTTCGTCGTCATTGCCTTCGAATCCAAACTTGGTTGCGCTGTGCTGTGGAGGGCGCAACGTTCCGCGACTCGCACTCTCAAATTGGAATTCATCGGGTAGCATTCCATGGGCCCACGTTGCGAAGCTCCAAGCGCTGTACCAGTCGCAGTAGATGGCCGGGCATTGGAGTGGCTTGCTGTAAACACTGTAATCGTCGAATCGTTTTGATTTAGGTTTCTCCTCACTCGGATCGTTGACGTGCGTAGGATCATAAAGTCGGATCAACTCATTCGTTACCGGAAACCGCGACAGCCAAAAATCCTCCACCTGCATTTTTGTGGCTCGTTTGTCCCCAAAATAAAACTCTCCCTTGGGGACGATCACGAATCCGTGACCATGGCTCTCCGGCTCGAAGTCTTTGTCAACATGCCGGTCAAATGCAGCTGCCAATTGTTGTTGCGTTGGATCTCCCGCTTTGCCACCCGCAAGTGAGAGAAACTCAAGTAAATACTGTTGCAGAATTCGCTTGGCCAAGTCGGCTCCAGCCGATTTGTTTGTCGAATTGACGCACGCGCCGATCAACTCGATGGTCGCTTGGTGATCCAGTGAAATTTCGCCTTGATCGAACGCTTGTCGAACTTCTTTTTGAAATTGAGTGGTGGCGGTCATCATTTGTTTCTCGTTGGCGAACCGCTGTTTGGTCGCCAATTCCAACAGCGGCCACCAGCTCCGGCAGATCATCTCCGTCGAACGTTGGAGACGTACTCCAACAAGGCAGGGTTCGGGTTGGTCATCGTCGACCGGAACATACAAGCCGGCGATTGAGGCAGAAAAAATATTGGGTTTTCCAGCAGCATTGGCACCAGTTGGCATTTCGGCGGCAAACTTCCAAAACTCATACAGATCGCTGTTTTGAAAATGGCTGCGGTGGCCGCCTCGCAAATACTGGTTATCCTGCAACCAAACGCGTTCGATTTTGGTAGACGAGAAACGTGTCACCCACATCGCAGCAAAGTACGCTTGGAGGCTTCGATTGCGAAAGTAGATCTGAACACGCCTTCCTGCTTCCAGAACGGCAAAATCCAACACTTCGTTCAGTCGACCAATTTCGAAAATGTCTTTTTCAAGTTGGTCGAAATCGTTATTGTACTTCACGCCAAGGATGGGTCGCTGCACCATCAGACGTTCCGCAAAATCCTCGAATTCATCTTCAGGAACCCCATCGAAATTGCGCTCTTTTGTCATCTGAAACGCGATTCCAGAAATAAGCCTCCAAAGGGTAGTTATCCTAGGCGGACTCGATTGAAATTTCAGCGATTGTTTAACCGTTTCTACAATTACTTTCCATTGGAGGGCGCTTCCGGTTCGCAAGCCGCGCAAGGAAGTTACCGAAAGCCGACGGATGGATTCCAGCATCCGCGGTTGCGACTGGATCTCCACATCCATTGTCTCCTTGATCACGTCAAATCGGTCCTGATCGATGTAGCGAATTACTTGCGGCTCATCAAATTCAGCGACCTGAATGACACTCCAATGCCCATCGTCAAACAATCCTTGTTGATGGTCCAGAATTGAGTTGGGCCGACCCGCACAAACCAATCGGATTTTCGGATAACGATTGATGAACTCTTTCAGGGCCTGAACTCGGGATTCCACATCAGCCGATGCTTTTGAACCTGTTTGATCAAAAGCGTCTACGACAAGATGCAATTGCCCCAGTGACAACTTCCGCCGAATGAGTTGCAACAGAGTATTCCGATCCGCGTCCGCCAGGCTCTCTTGATTGGCCATCTGTTCAACCAGCCAAGGGCTACGCCCGCCGCGGATACGTAAGTATCTGTCGGGGTCGTCTGGCAGGTCCACCAGTTTCGCTCCAATCGCCAATTGTGTTGGAATGGGAGGCTTTTCGTTGAGATTCTCCGCATCTTCAATACCCGAGGTTGCATAGCAGTTGCGCAGGTACATGATTTGCTGGATCGCCGTGGTTTTACCGATTCCGGCCTCAATGGTGATCAGCATTCGCGGGTGCGAGGCTCCATCGGCCAGTAGCGCAACTCGTTCTTCGCTGGATTCGATCGTTTGCCACTGACAGCCTGCTGGCAATTCAACTTCTCCTGACAAACCTTCTTCTTCAACACTCCGCCGGGCCGCACGAAATTTGGCCGGATCGAAACATTCCATCGCCTGGACCGAGCCGTCTGGCGGCATTTTAAGCAACCGGAGTCGTTGGTCCGAGATGAAGGGGCCTTTGTATCTTTGCCCCCGGAACAAGATGTGAGTCGAAGCTGGGAGTCGTTCGTTCTGGTTCATAGCTCAATTTTAGCAAAGCCTGCTGCTTGAAAAGAGAGTCAGCGAAGGAGGAAAAGGGCCCCGCGAATTCGATTGGTTTGGGCGTTTTGTTTGCAAATATGCTGGTCCTGCCTTTATTGCTTCGCACAGACGGCGATCGTTCCCCGTCGAAATCGAACAATCGATGGAGCAATTTCATGACCAATCAGAAAAACGCGCAATCGGCGGAATTCGGCATCAACCCGATCGTCCCTCCAAACTCGAGCAGCGAACCGATCGTAGACGCATCGGTCTCCAATCAACCACAGCAGGACATCAATGATATTCCGTCGTCTCGTCCCGCGATTTTCGAGATCGGATTGTGGGAAATGGTAGGTCGGATGCTGGCCGAGGAAGCTGCGGAGAAAGCCAGCCAAGCCAGCGTCGATAAACAGGCTGTCGAAATTCTGGCGGAAATAGCTTGAAGGCGGTATTAAGGTCGTTTTTGCCAATTGGTGAAACGACCTGCCTTTACATGATTGTCCCCCTACGAAGGAGTGAAGTCATGTTTCTTGATCCCGAAACCCAAGCACGCGTTCGAGCAAAACTGGAACAACGATTTGAGAACCGCCCGTTGGCAACCGCCGCGTCGCTTTCGGAGTTGGAGTTGTTCGCCACGAACGAAATGTACGCAATGAGTGTGATGATCTGGACAAAAACTTCGAATCCAGAGGAGGCAATTACGGTCTTTGCGGTGATGCGAGGTGCGATCGACGAAAAATATGACCTCTGGCAACTTGACCCAAAAACGGCGGGTAAGTAGTCGGCGGATCTCAAACTCGGATTACCGTCCCCGCAAATAACTTGGCCCTCGATCACAATTATTGGAGTCGCAATGTTCAATACCCCCCCATACCCCATTCCTGTTTCTACCAAGCCTGATTGGGCCGCCAGAGTCGGATGCATTGAGTTAAGTCTAAACCCTGGCTCCCCAAGTGGGTGGTCTTCACGAAGAGAGGGGCTTTCCAACCTCTTCAATCCAGCGTTTTATAGGAATGAGCGTCAAAAAGAGGCCCTGCTGATCCCACGTTTCCGCTTCCCAATTTCCCACATTCGCAGTGATCAACCGTCACGGGAAGTACTCGCGTTAGCAATGGTTAACGACTGCTATTCACAAGCTGAAATTCCCGTTCATCCTGATGCCCAAGAAATTTTTGGTTTGTCCAAACCGAGAAGCCATATCGGAGGCTTCATTACTGTCTCGTCACGCACACTGGCGGTCACCCAAAACGGCAATGCTGCCTATCTAAAACTGGATTTTCCCCATCGGCTTGGACGTTGTCCGCGAAGAATTTTTAAAAATACGATTGATAAAAGTGTGAACTCATCCAGCTTCCTGAAGAGCCAGTTCTCAGAAGCACAACAAAGGCACCCTGCTCGCTCTCGCTTCGCAGTGCTGCCTGAAAGCCTTGGCTACACTGTGAAAGCCAACGACGCTGAAATTGGCGCAATCTTTCGCGAATCTGATCCTTGGCCAGCAACTGGATTGGTCGGATCAGCGTTGATTCCTTTTTTTGCGATACCAGTGCCGGACAAATCAGGAAACTGCTTTCTTTCCTGGATCATCAATGCCATGGTCAAAAATGACCCTCAATTGAGCCATCTCGATGCGTTTGCTGGGATTGTTGAACTTTTGGCAGATTATTTGTCATTCATGTTGTCCATTGGACATTTGCATGATTCCCATGCTCAAAATATTCTCTTGGAAGTGTCGCCATCGGGACTGCCCCACCGAATTGTCATTCGAGATCTTTCTCATCTCTACAGCATTCAGGAGATTCCAGAAAACCGCAAGCGAAAAAAGGTAAGCCATCTAATTGACAGTAAGTTTGGCTCATATGTCATTGAACCCCTGGTCAGAAGATTCGAACGGGTATTCCAGGTAAACAAGCTAGAAACACGTGCGGCTGTTCTCGAGCAATTTTCATTTTTGAAGCAATATGCAGAGTTGCTCCCATCTGATTGTTGGTATGCCAGAGACTCTACTGAGAATCTTAATCCTGATGGAAGCGTAGTCCTCGAGAAGCAATTTGAAAAACCTGTACTCCGCAACTTCAGCTAAGGGGCCTGGATTTCGACAAATAAGCGCCTCAGACCTGCCTCGCCTCACCAGACATTCTTGGAATTGTCCAATAACTTGAATGCGAAATGGCTCCGAGCTGCCTTTCTTCAACTATCGGAGGTTGCTTTCTACTTAAACACGAAATAGAGGAACTTGAAATGAAGAAGATCATCTACACGCTTGGTTACGGGAAATGGGGATGTCCGGTACGGATGCAAAAAATGATCGCGGCACTCCATTCGGCCGAGGTCAATCTTTTGGTGGACATCCGCCAATCGGCCACGGCGTCAAACCCAGGGAATTCCGGTAATGACCGATACGGCCCCCGAGATTGGCACGTTCAGGCCGGAACCGGGATCAAACCCATTTTGGCGACCAACGGCATTCGATACCAATGGATTTCCGAACTTGGCAACCCACAGAAAAAAGACCCGGCAATGGCGATCTTGAGGGACCATATTCAGGACCAAGATGGAGGATGGCCTGTCCACCGCGGATTGGAACTTTTGAAAGCTCTGTTTGGCGCTGAGGAAAACTCCATCTGTTTGATGTGTGCTTGCAAAGGGCCCCATGAAGCGTGCCACCGATCGGTCGTTGCAGCAGCCTTTGCCGAGAGCCTCGAAGAAGAGATCGGAATTGTGAATCTTTCCAAGTAGTGGGCCGCTGGTCCTCAGCGGCAACATTGCTGTTGCCGCAACATGAACTTATTTCAAACAAAGAGCACTGGCAAATTTGCTGGTGTTCTTTTTTTCTTTTCCGACGGGCGTCGGATCGTGCATCAATTATTGGTGACATTTTGGTGATCGTGTTGCCAATTTTGGTGCAACGGATATGATCTACCGTTGCAACGCTAAATCAGTTTCGCCCGATAAAAACCGAGGTTTCCAACACTTTTACAATTTGAAACCAACCGCCAAAGACAGCTTCAGGTTCTAGTGCCCTCACGGGCGTGGAGGTTCAAGTCCTCTCATCCGCACTACGGTTTTTACCGAGTCAAACAGGCCTTAAGCAGTTTTTGCTTGAGGCCTTTTTTCGTGCCTGAAAACCGCTTGGTGACAAAACATCCTGCAGGATTTGTTTGTCCAGACTCAGATCAGCAACAAGGGACTTCCGTCGCCTGTTCTCTGCCTCCAAAGACTTCAGCTTCCGAAGCTCTGTCACGCGAGTTTCACCGAACTTCTTCTTCCATCGAGAACGTCTGCTGGCTCACGCCCACCTTTCTGCAGCCTGAAGCAAATCCCAGGCAGGCAAACCGAGCTTAGAGAAATCAAAGATCTGAGCGATGCCCTCAAGCGAGCCAGAGTTGCCGAACTTGAAAACGAAAAATCACCCGCGCTTTCAATTTACTCGGCGATCAGGAGCCATTTGCAAGAGCACCACCGATCAAACACGCAAGAATTCACTGATCCAGTTTTTGAGAGAATCCATGAATTTGTATGGATGCGCGAGCACGCCAACGGTTTGACCCTGGCAGACTCAAAACAGTAGGAGAGGAGTAGTCGGCAGGATGAATAACAGCGCATCAGTAAGACAGGGTTGTTCCTGTTCCCATTCGTATGAGCAGTCCCACCTTGATCTGGATCAAAGCTTCCGACCATGACACCCGACGCAAAGTTAGTCACCGCTGCATTAAACGTATCACCTCCCACGTCCGTAAAGGGCATGCAGGCTACGGGCGAATGACTGCTGGCTGCTCATTCGACCGGCGAGTTCGTAAATTTCCGGCTGAATAATGGTGGCCATGCGGTTGCGAGATTCAATGCAGCCGGTTTGGCAACGTGCAATCAGGTCTTCAAAGTCTATTGCGCCTTCAGCACTCGGTCGAGCCACTTCTGGTTGGGAGACGTTCGCAATCATGAGCTACTGGCAGTTGACTGGGTATTGATCCGGAAGATTGAATCGCCCGATCTTTTCAATAGGAAATGGTTCCACGCAAGATAATTTAAACAGGAGTTGGCTGCAATCGATCAGCCTGTGGGTCTACCGGTCTGCGTAAATTGAGAACATTTTAATTTTCGACCAAGGGATTTGGAGGTGGATTGCGTACGTAAAATTAATCGCGTTGCATCAACGTGGCAGATCTTAAGTTTGACGCTGCATTGCCAATTTCCATCCTTGAAACCTTGACAATCTTCCGATGTCAGGAAACCCAATGGCCCGCTACGATTGCTTCCTTAAACAGGCTTTCCACCGAATAACTTTCATTCTGGTCGTCATATTCGGTGTGGACAGCGCGGTACAGACGTGCCAAGCAGAGTTGCTTTTGAGCACCGGCGGAACCGATACCTTGCGTGTCTGGAGCCGGGACAATGTCACTTCTGGTTTCCGTTTTACCACCGATTCCCGTTTGAGAGTGACTGATTTGGGAATCTTGGATGTCGATGCACAAAATACCAGCGGTTCCAATGGGCTGTTCGAGGACCACCTGGTCGGCCTCTGGGACGATTCCGGCGCATTAGTTGTTGAAACGACCGTATCCGCGGGAACGGTTGATCCGTTGATCAACGGCTTTCGTTTTTCGAAGTTGGCAACGGCGGTGGAGATCGGACCGGGAACGTATTGGTTGGGGGCATACTACCAAACCCAGAATAGCAATGTTTTTTCGGCCGATTTGTGGCGAATCTTGCCGGCTAACGAGGCCGCTGCGGCAGCCCCTAGTTGGGCGACGATTGAAGCGATGGGCCAAGCGGGGGGATATGGCAACCCGGGCACCGGAAGCGTTATTACCGGTGGCCGTGCCTACGTAGGCCCCAATCTGATGGCAACCACCGTCCCGGAACCCACCACGATGACATCGTTCGCGCTGATGGCTGGCCTGTTCACCATCCGGCGGAATCGGAGATCCGCTGGTTGATCTCCAACGGTGCGGTCGGGTCATGCCGCGTTGGAATCGTTCAGGGGTTTCTGATTCTGATGAATGGGACTTTTCCGATCTCCTTCCGTCCAAATCAGCCTGTCGTTCCATTAAGTTTTTACTCCAATCCTGAAGTTAAAGTCACCTTGATGAGCAATTCAAACTCCTTCCGCTTCGCTTCCGATCTTGTTTTTGCGATCGCGGTTCTCGCTATTTCGATTGGTCACACGGCCCCCCTGCAGGCTCAGTTGGTGGATTGGACCAACAATACGGGCGCTACATCTCCCTGGTATCACGACGGTGGCAATTGGAGTGGCGGTTCAACGCCGGGCTCCACTGAGACAGCACGTTTCAACCAGACAGGTGCCTACGAAGTTTGGTGGAATGAGACCACCGCCAATACGAATCCAAATGTCGGATTTCTCGATATCACCCAGGGGGACGTCACGTTTCTGAACAATGGCGGTGACTCCCAGTGGGAATACACGATCAACGGCAGTGGTGCTCGCTCAGATTTCTCAATATCTGGGGTTAATACGGAAATGACTCTCTCAGGATTGCACGTACGTAGCCTGGGAGGGGGGCAAGTATTGGACGGTGCAACGTTAACGCTTGACGGCTCGCATGCTCAAGGTACTCGTCTGACGATTGATGGCGCAGTGGGATTCGACGTTTCAGGAACCTTGAACGTAGGATCCGGCGCATCACTTAGCACTCGCAGCACCGATATCGGCCTTACTTCAAGTGGCGCTGTTACTGTTTCCGGTAATGAATCAAGTTGGCACGCCAGTAACATCTGGGTTGGGCGCAATCATACGGGTAGCCTCAGTGTCATTTCGGGTGGAACAGTAGACAATAATTCTAAAGTATTAATTGGCAGCAATAACTCATCTGGTACCGTAACAGTTGACGGCCCCAACTCGACGATGACCGCGGGAGGTTTGTCTGTCATATCTG
>CAZJEK010000218.1:5616-9910 GCA_964545005.1 uncultured Pirellulaceae bacterium | reverse complement strand
TCCGATCTGCAAACCGCTGTCACCTCTTTGCGGAAAACACTACATGCAAAATGGTCGAGTCAGGAGATTTGAGATTTGAGATTCACCCTGGACCAACCAACAAAAAAAACCACTTCCCCTGTAACCAGAGAAAGCGGTTTTTGATTTATCAATTGCCTGATCCGGCGACTTATTCTTCGTCGGAAGAATCGGGCGTTTGAATCAGAGGGCCAGCCGAGCCCAGACCACCTTTGAGGTCGGAGTCTGGAATGTTGCTCGATCGAGCGCCACCGGCAGCACCGGCTTCGGCAGCTTCTTTCTTTTGAGCTTCGGCTTCTTCTTCCGGCGTCCAGTCGACACGGCGACGGGAAAGACCAATTTTTCGCTCGTCAGTATCGACTCGCAAGACTTTGACTTCCAGTTCGTCCCCGACGTTGACAATGTCTTCCGGGTTTTCGATCTTGTCGTCAGACAATTCCGAAATGTGCAGCAGGCCTTCCAAGCCGTCTTCCAATCCGACGAAGACACCGAAGTTGGTGATCTTGGTGACCTTGCCCTTGATCTTTTGACCGGGCGAGTACCGTTCCGGAATATCGGTTGTCCAAGGGTCGTCGTTCATCTGTTTCAGACCCAACGCGATTCGGCGACGGTCCGTGTCGACCGACAGAATCTTGCAGGACAGCTCCTGGCCTTTTTCCAGCACCTCGTTGGGATGGCTGATTTTGCGAGTCCAGGACATGTCGGAAACGTGCAGCAAACCATCGATTCCTTCTTCCAACTCGATGAATGCACCGTAGTTGGTCAGGTTGCGAACTTTGCCGTTGATTTCCTTGCCCGGTGGGTACTTGTCTTCGACTTTGTCCCATGGGTTTTCCTGCGTCTGCTTCATACCCAGCGACATTTGTTCGCCGGACTTGTCGATCCCCAGAACCGAAACTGGAATCTCGTCACCGATATTGACCAGTTCGGACGGGTGATTGATCCGCTTGACCCACGACATTTCGGAAATGTGGACCAGGCCTTCGATGCCAGGTTCCAGTTTGACGAAGGCACCGTAGTTCATCACGTTGACAACTTCGCCATTGTGGATCGTGCCGATCGGGTATTTCTCTTCGACGTTGTCCCACGGGTTAGGCAGCAGCTGTTTCAGGCCCAGCCCGATCTTGCCTTTTTCGCGGTCGATGTTGAGCACCATGACTTCCAGTTCTTCGTCCATCGATACCATTTGCGATGGATGAGAAATCCGGGTGTGCGACATGTCGGTGATGTGCAACAGGCCGTCGATGCCGCCGAGGTCAACAAACGCACCGAAGTCGGCAATGTTTTTGACGACCCCTTTGCGGATTTGACCGACTTCCAATTCGGCCAGCAATTTTTGCTGGGCGTAGCTGCGTTCTTTTTCAATCAGCGAACGACGTGAGACCACGATATTGCGGCGTTGGTCGTCGATTTTCAGAATCTCGCACTGGACCACGCGACCAATGTAGTCGCCAATGTCGCCTGGTCGGCGAATGTCAACTTGCGACGCCGGCAGGAAGACGGGAACGCCGATGTCGACCAACAAGCCCCCTTTGATTTTTCGGTTGCAGGTACCGGTGACGATGTCACCTTCGGCGATTTTCTCAACGATGCCGTTCCATTTCAGGATCTGGTCGGCTTTCGATTTGCTTAACGAAATCAAGCCGGATGGGTCGTCGGCGCGACCCTGTTCGTCTTCCAGATCTTCGATCAATACCTGAACGGTTTGACCGACTTCCGGTTCTTCACCGGATTCTTCCCATTCATTGCGAGCGATCGTGCCTTCGCTCTTGAAGCCTACATCGACGACGACGTGGTCGGTGTCGACGCGGACAATGGTGCCTTCCACGATCGAATTCAGATCGTGCTTTTGTTCGGTTCCTACACCCTCGGGGTAGATGATTTCGGTGAGGTCGAGATCATCCAGCGAGTCGAGCGAATCGGTGCCAAAGACATCAACCAATTCGTTTTCGATGTCTTGATCTTCGAGTGAGTGTAGTAGATTACGGTTTACCATGGAATAAAAACTTTATGTGGGTGCTGGGGGGATCGACTGAGGCCCGACAGAACCTGGGGTTGCATGCCAGTGGCACGACAGGGGAAAAAATGAACTATCGCGTCGGAGACCATTGAGAGATGAAAATGAACAGGGGTTGATTTACGACAGCCAAGTTGCTGTCAATCACCCGATTCGTTTGCTCAGTCGGTCAAGAAGGTCCGCAACGCGATCCAAGTTTCGCTAAATTACCAGCAATTGCTTGGTTTCGTCAAGCCAATTTTGACGATTCTGACTGCCGGATAGAATATAAATCAATCGGCCACGCCATACTCATTGCTTGATCTAGAAACGCGAAAGCTTGCCCTGGAAATATGAAATCAACAGCAACACGCCACCAGACCGCTGCCTCGATCCCAAGATTTTTCCAATATCCATTGCTGTTATCGGCGATGGTCGCCTTGTCGATGGGGATTTCCAACCCCGGTTTCGGGCAGGAGTCGGCTCAATCGTCGACAACCGAAGCGATCAAACTCCCGAAACAGCAGGAAAATCCGGTGTTCGTGTTTGACATGGCTGGCGGTTTCCGCAGGGTCCCCAAAACAACGCCAGATCTTCAGATTTTTGCCGATGGCCGAGTGATCGCGACGAAAGACAAGGAGGAATTCAAATTCAAACTGACCGAACAGCAGCTCCAGGAGTGGCTCAAGTTTGTCGTTGAGGAGACTCAGATCTATCAAATCAACAGCGAGCAACTGGTCGAAGCCATGAAGCAAGCCGGTCAATTGCCGTCCCGAATCATCGCCGATGCGCCGACCTCCGAGTTCAAGCTTGATTTGCCTCGCGGCAAGCACGACGTTTCCGTGTACGCATTGTCGCTAGCTGTCAAAAACCATCCCCAACTGGACGCCTTGAAAAACCTGATGCAACTTCAGCATCGCTGTTTCAACTTGACCGCAGTGCATCGGTTGGGCGATCGGCTCAAGCCGATCCTCGATGCTGTTAACGCGGAAATCAAGAAACAGGAACTACCCTTGGAGCCGGTGGTCGAAGCAGAGGTTTTCTCCTTCAGCGAAAAAGACACTGGGCGGATGCAGGTGTCGTTTGTCAGGCCTCAACCCAACCCGGAGAACGACCGGCAGCCCAGTATCAACCTGGTCTATTTTCGCAAAGACGCTCAATCAGAACCGACGTTGCGAGTTTATGGACTGCAGCGCGAGTAGGACCAGGCAATGAGACCCTGTGATCAATGTCGTCGACCCGTCGAAAACGCGCAGCTGTTATGCGAACAGTGTGAAGCGGAAAATCGAGCACACGGCATTGAATACAAGCCCAAGGTGTCAATGAATGCGTTTGATTCCAGCCAGAACAGCAGGTTGCCCTGGGACCAGCGAGTGAACCCAATGCTGGTCGGTTTTTCTGTTTCCACGATGACGTTTCTCGGGTTGCTGGGCTATGTTCTGGCTGGTCAAAGCGGTGCCCTGATCGGGATCCTGTTGTCCCTGTTCCTGATCATCCCGTTCACTTTGACGATGAAGGGGTAGCGACCTAAGCCAATTAGCGGCGGGACAGCGTGAGCATAAAGAAAGAACCGCAGAGCCGCAGAGGATTGATGGAACGATCGATTGGGACTCAGCGTCCTCTGCGTCTCTGCGGTAAATAAAGTCGACATCGCATATGCGGAAAAGCAGACGTTTTTTAGTGGTCGAATGCCGCTGTCCGCTCAATAAATTGCGACCCAAAAAAAACCTGCCGGTGATTGCTCACCGGCAGGTTCTTGAATGTAGCGATGGTCAGCGTTGACCAACCGAACTCGGTCAGGCTGCTGCTGGCAGTGCGGTCGATACTTCTGCTTCCGATTCGGATTTGTCGTTCAGCGATCGCTCTGTCGCAAACAACAGGTGATCGGGAACGAATTCTTCCAGCTTCTGGCTGCGAACCGGATTCTGCAATTTGCGTACCGCTTTGGCTTCAATTTGACGCACGCGTTCACGTGTGACTTTGAAGATCCGGCCAACCTCTTCCAGTGTGTAGGTATAGCCATCGCCCAGCCCATAACGCAGGCGAATGATCTCGCGCTCACGATAAGTCAACGTTTTCAGCAACTCGTCGATCTTGTCACGCAAAATGCAGTTGGTGGCCGACCGGACTGGATTGTCCGTTTGCGAATCTTCGATGAACTCACCAAAGCTGCAATCCTGACCGTCACCAACGGGCCGGTCCAAGGACACTGGCGTCTGGCCAATGTCCATCACTCGCTTAACTTCTTCCAGGTCCAGTTGAGCACGCTCGGCGATTTCT
>CAZJEK010000218.1:0-5606 GCA_964545005.1 uncultured Pirellulaceae bacterium | reverse complement strand
TCTTCCATGGTTGGAGGACGACGAGTTTCCTGGTGCAGCTCTTTCTGGATATTGCGAAGTTTGGACAGCACGTCGATCATGTGGACCGGAATCCGAATCGTGCGAGCCTGATCCGAGATCGCTCGAGTGATTGCCTGGCGAATCCACCAGGTGGCGTAGGTTGAGAACTTGAATCCGCGACGGTATTCGTACTTATCAACCGCACGCATCAGCCCCGTGTTGCCTTCCTGGATCAGGTCAAGAAAGCCCAGGCCACGGTTGCGATACTTTTTGGCGATCGAAACCACCAACCGCAAGTTGCAGCTGGATAGCTGCCGTTTGGCTTCTTCGAACTCCTGAAAATACCGTTCGCATTCGGCAGCCCGCTTGCTCAAGCCTTCCGGGCTGGCCTGGCATTGAAGCATCAGGCGAGCCAATTCTTCTTTGCGAGCCAACCGGACTTGAGGTTCCAAAGCAGCTTCGCCCGTCGCACTCAACTGCTGCTTGAGTTCGACCATCCGGTCGGCGAAAGAACGCAACTGCTTGATCATCGGTGCGATCCGGCGCGATCTCAGGCTGAGTTCTTCGATCAGAATCACCAGCTTGTCACGGCGACGGATAAAGCGTTGTCGCGCGGCAGCTTTGTCCTGTTCTGAAACGCTTTTGCGAATCATCAATTGGAAGTCCTTGCGGTTCTCCCGGTGCAGATGATCGATGGTGCGAAAGTGATGTGGCATGCGGCCTTGAATCTGTTCCTTGGTCAGGTTCTCGGTCAACGATACCTTGATCGTTCGATCGAACGGAAGTTCACCCGCGTAAACTCGCTTCAGCGTTTCCAGCGTTGCCACGAACGCATAGTTGCAGCTCATCACGGCGCGGCGATAACGTTTACGCGCGATTTCGATTCGTTTTGCCAAGGCAACTTCTTCGTCACGGCTCAGCAACGGGATGACCGACATCTGGCTCAGGTAAGTGCGAACCGGATCATCGCTGGGGCGTGGCAGCCGGCCGACCGGGGTGAGCAAATCGGGCTCGTGTTCGGCAACGGGTTTTACGCTCGCGGGGCGGCCGGCGGGTTTGGCATCTTCGCCTTCGATCAGCTCAATTCCTGCGCGTTCGATTTCGGTCAGCAGGTTGTCCAGTTTCTCGGACCCCATTGACTCGTCGGGCAAGTAATTCGTGACTTGCTCATAAGTCAAAAAGCCTTGTTGGCGGCCTTTAAACAGCAATTCACTCAGGTCGTTTTCTAAAACTTTCACGTCGTCGTCCTCCTGCGGTTTCCATTCCGCGCTTGACGTTCATCAATTCAAGTTGGACGTTTACCGTCTTGACCTGTCAGAAACCAAAGCCGCGATCATTACTGGTTTAACCAGGGGGTACGGGTTGGCGGTTGGGTTCAGGCGTTGTCTGGATCGACGGGTTAAGCGTGCAACTGGAATTTGCAACGAGTTGAACCCCTTCCATGGGATTCAGGACACTCGCAGCTATCTTGGGTTTTTCTTTTTGTGAAGCTGTTGCTGGTATTCGAACAACTGCTTCAAGGTGTCTGCTTCCTCATCAGCGTCAAGCTGACCGGTGTGCAGTTGAGATATTTTGGCTTTGTAGGCTGATTCGGCTCGTCGATTACGAAACTGATTGACTACGTCGTTCAACTGAGTCTCGGGATCGCTGGTGAATTCGGATGGGTTTTTTTGAGCGGCTTCCGTTTTGGCCGTCACGTCGTCAAACAGGTATTCGGTCAGGCTCTTCAACATTGGGTCTTCCAGGTGCAGCATCAGTTGGTCATAGCCCACGTCTTTGCCTTCATGGAAGCAAGTTTCAATTTCTCGGTACAGGTCCTGTAGTGGGCCGGGTTGAAATTCGTCGGGAACCACGTTTTCGATGGCGAAATCCAGCAAGTGGGGCAACTGGAACAGCAACTGAATCAACTCAGCTTCAGCTCGCACGAAACGAGATGAATCCAGCTTTCGTGATTCCCCTTGTTCGGGTTGCGTTCCATTCGTCAGTGGCTGCTGGCTGGAACGAAGTTCACGAATTCGACTTTGAATTTGAGCTGGGTCGATTTGAAACTGTCGGGCCAGCCGCAAATTGATCTGGTCAAATCGCATTCGCCGAGCTGCCGAGCGAGTCAATTGGCTGGCTGGAAATCGGGCCATGGTTTTAAGAATGTTGTCCAACGCCTGGCTGGCACGATGGGTGTCATTAAGCAGGTCGATTCCGCGGGTCTCGGTTTGAATCTTGTAGCCCAACGCGTCTGGCGCTTTGTCGATCATTTGCTGGAATGGCTCGCCACCGTTTTGCATCAAGTAGTCAAACGGATCCATCTTTTCGGGTAGCGACAGGATTCTCAAATCCAGGTCCTCGGCGACAAACAGATCGAGAACAGATTTTGATTTTTTCTGGCCCGCCTCGTCACCGTCCAGTACCAGCGTAATGCTGTCGGCGAACCGTTTGATCAACCGGACGTGTTGTTCGTTAATGGCCGTTCCCAACGCTGCCACGACATTCCGCAGTCCAGCCTGCCAGGCAGCGATCACATCGGTGTAGCCTTCGACGATGGTCAGCTGTTTGCGATCCTGTTTTTGGATGTGGCTGCGGCAGAGGTTCAAGGCATACAGGTTTTTGGATTTGGAAAACAATCGCGTTTCCGGCGAGTTCACGTATTTGGCCGGAGGCACCTCGTCGCCTTCGCCGTACAAGCTGGGGACGACTCGGCCACCAAGCGCAATTGGGCGGTCAAAGGTGTCTCGAATGGGAAACAGCACGCGTCCCCGGAATCGTTCGTACCACCCGCCTCGTCGGTTTGGCGATACCAGGCCGCAGGCTTCCAGGATGTCAGGTTGAAACGAAGTCTTACTGGCTTGATCGACCAGCCACGACCAGGACAGCGGTGCAAAGCCGATGCGGAAAGTCTCAATGCTCTCCTGGGTAATGCCTCGTTCTTCCAGGTATTCGCGAATCGGAATCGCCGCATCCGAGTTGAGCAGGCATTGATGGTAGACTTCTTCCGCCCAGGCCATGGCCTTGTATAACGTGTCCTTATCGTCCTTGCTGCCTTTGGCGACTTTCTTGTAGTGATTGTTCAGCGGAATTCCAGCACGCTCGGCCAGCAGCCGTAACGCCTCACGAAACTCAACGCCTTCGTATTTCATCATGAAATTGAAGACATCGCCACGTAGGTCACAGACCCAGCACGCCCAGGATTGGCGGGCGGGGTTGACCTGAAAGCTGGGACGGGTGTCTTCGTGCCAGGGGCATAGTCCAACATAGCCGCTTCCTTGACGTCGCAGCGAAATTGCGCTGCCAATCAAGTCAACCACATCGGTTGCTTGTTTGACACGGTCTTTCACATCAAAATCGGCACTGGATGGCACGTTGGCACTCCGGGGCTGTCGGGCGACGGACAACTGGTCGCGGCAGTGTGGCAGGGAGGACGCGAACAGCACGTTCGCATTCGGCAAGCAGGAAATCGACGGCTAAAACCGGGATTTCAGGTTCGGAATGACTTTTCGCTCGATCGTTCCGTTGATCGATGGCTGCGATGAAGTTCGTGCCCTCCATGACACAGCAAAGTAACCTAAAACACGAGCCAAAAAATGGTCAACACCGATTTCCCAATATTTCTGCTACACAACCGAATGGGGTGACAGCATGATAGCAAATCGGCGGTCGGTGCACGATCTGCGGGCACGAATTGCCAAGAATTTTTGCAGCGAAACGCTCGCAATCGTCGCCGATTTCGATTCTCCTGTTAGGTGCTACTTTCCAAGTTGTTTTGTCCGTCTTGATATTCCTGGGGATCCCATGTTTTCTTCTTTGTTAACCAAGCCCGCGAATTGCGTGGCGATGTTGTTGTTCATTGCCGGCTGCGTATTGCCGAGCTCAACCTGGGCTCAGGAGTTACCCGAAGACGGTAAAGCCACGATCGCATTCGATTTTCAAGTCGCCCGCATGATGGAGGAGGCCGACGGAATTGGTATCGATACCAATCCGTTAATGCAGCTTCCGTTGCAGAACATCGAGGGTGTTTCCCTTGGCAGTTTGGAGCGTGTTTACGGTGCCGTCAATTTGCCAGCTTCTACTCAGGATTTTATGGTCTTCGATCCCCAGGCTGAGCCTCCGGTTGATGCCTTTGTGCGGATTCGATTTAAGACCGTCGAAGGAGCTGAACAGCTTTGGGAACATCTTTCCAAAACCGGCGAGGAAGTGGAAATCGATGGCGCCCGGTTTTTGGTCGAAAACTCAAACAGCCCCAACTCCAGCATGGCTCAAAAAACCGATAGTCGAGAAATCGAAGTCGGCACCGGAGGGTTCCTGAAGCGCAAAGATCGAAAAGTCCGAACCGCTTTACTGATCGAGGCGTTCAACGCCGCTCCCGATGCAGCCGCCAGAATTGCCATCGACATGCAAGGCAACTCTGAGCTGATCAAGGAAGTCATGGAAATGGCGCGAGATCAGGCGCCTCCAATGGCAGCTCCGTTTATCGGATTGCTGGACAATGCCAAGTACTTGATTGCTTCGACGGATCTCAAGAATAAAAATCTGATGACGCTGGCGATTCAAGCTGTCGATGAATCCAATGCCGAAGAGCTGAAAGAAGGACTCAACAGCCTGCTGGAGATCGGCAAAATGACCGCCGCTCAACAATTGAGCGATCCGCCTCCGGGAATGCTGGAGACGGCGACCATGATGCAAAATCTGATTAACGGCATCCGAGCCGAGCAGGATGGGGCCGTCGTCAAAGTCGCAGTCGATGCCGACGAGAAGTTAATTCGCGCCATGGGCGAATGGGTCGCGCAGGCTCAGCAGCAGGCAAAGAAAGTTCAACGCATGAACAACGTCCGACAGATGATGCTGGCCGCCCTCAATTACGAATCAGTGCATCGTCAATTCCCATATCAGGCACTGGAAAACCAAAGCAATGAGTTGAGCTGGCGAGTCCGCGTGTTGCCGTACTTGGAAGAGAATGCGATGTTTTCACAAATGGATCTATCCAAGGGGCCGGGAGAAGAGCCGAACGCTCAGTTTGCCGATCAAATGCCCGAAGTCTATGGTGAAGACGGAAAGCTGGCCAAAGTCGTCTGGGTGCAATCCAAAGCCGACAGATTTGCACGGATCACCGATGGTTCGTCCAACACCATCGCGCTGATTGAAACGGACAAGGGGTTTCCCTGGCTGGAAAATTCATCGATGACTCAGGCTGCCATTCTCGAGATGGTCGAAGGGATGCCGAAAGGCAAGCAGTTCATCGTCGCCATGTACGACGGTTCGGTCCGTACGATGGATAGCTCGATTGACAAAGAAACCCTCCGCAAACTGCTCGATCCGCAAGATGGTGAAGAGGTAGATTGGGATTGGTAGAGGGAT
Organism: uncultured Pirellulaceae bacterium; assembly: GCA_964545005.1. Lineage (GTDB taxonomy): Bacteria > Planctomycetota > Planctomycetia > Pirellulales > Pirellulaceae > Mariniblastus. The sequence continues at coordinate 260 of CAZJEK010000218.1, read as the reverse complement.
TTGCGAGTTGCTGACTCTAACGTTTTGCATGTAGTGATTTCCGCAAAGAGCAACCAGAACTCGCCCTGAAAGGGCAAGACAACCCCGTCCGACGAGTGTTTTGCCCTTTCCGCCCCGGAGGGGCCGGCTTCTCTAGCTCGGGGCGGGAGCCCCGAGACAGGCCACCCAAAAAATCATTCCGCCCCGGATGGGGCCGGCTTGGCGTTCCTTGGGTTGAACGTCTCGATATCTTCTCGTAGAAAAACGCGAATTCGGGGTCG
>CAZJEK010000217.1:277-9916 GCA_964545005.1 uncultured Pirellulaceae bacterium | reverse complement strand
CCCCGGGCCGAAGGCCAAGCCGTTTGCCTAGCCCAGGGTAGCGCTCTTCTCGCTGTCGAGAAGAAAGCAGGCCCTGGGTTAAATCTTTCGGTCCGCGAAGCCAAGCAGATGCAAACGGCCAGGCCTTCGGCCCAGAATAAAGCCAACTTCAGATGTTGCTTAAAAAGTAGGCATCACCCGAATGAGCCAGTTGCATGCTCTTACACTAGTGCAGCGTCTAACTTAAAAATTGGGGTTGGCGAGTCAATCTTGCTCGAAAAACCAATCGCTAAATTGAAGTGCCAACCCCAAAATCAATACTTGACGCGGCACTCGCTACTTGGCAGGCACCGGCAAAATCTCCCGACGAATGAGCGGAAACGAGTGCACCTATCTCAAATTTGAAATCATTTCAATTTCGATTTCCCTCACCCGCTTCCCCCTCAACTCTTCCTCACCAATGCCAGAAACTGTTCCAGCGAACGGGTATTGGCGACATCTTCGGCAGTCAGTCCACCGCGTCGGGCTTGTTTGATCCCGTATTGCATATTGTCCAATCCCGTGATTCGGTGAGCATCGGTATTGATCACGATCGGAATCTTGAGTGACTTGGCTGCCGCCAGCTGGACGTCGTTCAAATCCAACCGCATCGGATTGGCGTTGAGCTCCAGAAGTTTCCCGTTTTCCACCGCGGCCTGAAAGACGGCATCCAGATCAACATCATAGGGTTCGCGCTTGTTCAGCAGTCGACCGGTGGGGTGGGCAATCATTGAGACGTAAGGATTTTCCAACGCCCCAATGATCCGATCGGTAATCTGTTGGCGAGGCTGGTTTTGTCCGTAGTGGATACTCGCAATCACGAAATCAGCTCGAGCCAGTGTTTCATCGTCCAGATCCATCTCGCCGTTTTCCAGGATGTCACACTCGATTCCCTTGAGAATGACAAACTCGTCGTCGGCCTGCTGGTTGATTTCGTCGATCTGCTGCCACTGTTTGATTGCTCGCGATGGGTCCAGCCCGTTAGCCATGGTCACACGTTGAGAATGGTCCGTGATCGCGATATATCCCAGACCACGGTCACGCGCGGCGTCGGCCATCTCCTGAATTGACCCTTTGCCGTCCGTGGCCGTCGTGTGCATGTGCAGGTCACCGCGGATATCGTCCAGCGTGATCAAGTCTGGCAGTTGACTGGCTAGCGCCCAATCGATCTCGCGGCGTGCCTCCCGCAATTCAGGCTCAATCCAGGGCAATTCGAGGGTTTCGTAAACATCGACTTCAGTTTTTCCAGCAATCCAATCCTCCTGATCGTCGGAGACCTGGTAGACTCCCCATTCGTTAATCTTCAGCCCCATCTGTTTGGCTCGCCCTCGAACCAACACGTTATGGTCTTTGGATCCGGTAAAGTACTGCAATGCAGCCCCGAATGAATCCTCGGGCACAACCCGCAAATCGACCTGAAACTCGTTGTCCAACCGGACTGACATTTTGGTATCGCCGCGAGCGATCACCGACGTGATCTCGGGAAACTCGGCAAAGTGTTTCATGACTTGTTCGGCGTCGGCAGAATCGACCAGCAAGTCCAGGTCCCCGACCGTTTCCTTGCCGCGTCGATAGCTTCCGGCGAATTCGAATCGGGATGCACTGGCACAATCTTGCATGTGCGTCGCGATCCGATTGGCAATCGCATCGGCTTCCGCCCAGAGAATCCGTTCATTGGCTGCAGCGGCGATCGCGATTCCATCGAGAATTTGCTGTTCCGTTTTCTTCCCAAAGCCTGACAACTTCTGAACTTCGCCAGCTTCACAGGCTGCCTTCAGCTGATCCAGGGTTTCAATGTGCAGCTCGTTGAACAACGCCGCGGCCTTCTTGGGTCCCAGGTGGGGCACGTTTAGCAGATCCAGGACGGTTCGCGGAACATTTTCCAGCAGGTCTTCCAACTGTTGCAGTTGGCCGGTATCGACCAATTCATGGCATTTTTCAGAAACGCCCTTGCCGATCCCATCCAGCTTGGTCAGATCCTCTCCTGCTTCGATCATGGACGCGATCGACTCCGGTAGATCCTTGATCACCCGGGCTCCATTTCGGTAGGCACGAAGTCGAAAGGGATTGGCCCCGGTAAACTCCAACAGGTCGGCCAACTGATTCAGCGTTTGGGCAATTTTTTGGTTTGTCATGGCGGCGATGATACCAGTTGTGATGACGAAGGCAATCGGCGGCGGGGCCCGGAAAAACCTCACATTCGCGCCATTCCTCCAGCTGCATGTGGTCGGAGTTACCGAAATCTCCCTGCAATTGAGATTCAACGCTGCGATTGGTGAAAGTTTCTAAAGAATTGCCCCCTGAATAAACGACACATATGGCAGGAAGTCATTTTTCGATTTCAACGAGATGCTCGCGACAATGCTTGCAAGCGGCTCATCAGATTTGTCACGAAATTGAAATCTGAATTCCTGTGGGGGGAAATTCAATAGCCAGGCTTCCGGTTTGGCTAACGCATTGACATCGATGACCCAATCGGTGGAGGGGCGCTGCGTTTCTTTCCAGGCGATATCCACGCCGCCATGCGTCAAGCTGCGTCGAGTTTGTCGATTGTCTCGTAGGGGTTAAACCACTTCCTACACATGTGGCGATTAACAAGTGCAGCAAGAGGTATGGGTGATGTCGTAACGGATGAGTCGGTACGGACACCAGCTCAGCCTTTTCAAGCGATTACGTGTTTATCCCGACCCAGATGTTCGACCCGCGAACAAGGGATAGGCAGTTACACAATGAGAGAAAGGTTCTTTATGAACTTGACTAGCGTGTGTAGCGAAAGACGATTCAAAGTGTAAATGGAGAGAGCCTGCGATGAAGGTGTTCACAACTGGACAGGTCGCCAAGATCTGTAAAGTGGCCCCGCGCACGGTTAGCAAGTGGTTTGATTCTGGTCGCCTTAAAGGCTACCGAATCCCCGGCTCGCAAGACCGTCGTATTCCACGCGAATACCTGATCAAGTTTCTCAAGGAGCATGGTATGCCCCTGGGAGATCTGGAAGATGAAGCGATGGCAAAAATCTTGATCGTCGCTCAAGATCAGGTATTAATCGAGAACCTAAAACGGGAACTTCCTCCCGAGAAATCTTTCAAAGTAGCCGTGGCTGCCAGCGGATTTGAAGCTGGTATCCAAGCTGAAAGTTTTCACCCGGACTGCATCATTACCGACTTCTCGATCGGTAAAGTTGAAGCGATGCAGATCTGTCAAAACCTGCGTAAGAATCCCGATTTCTCGGAAACGATTCTGATCGCATTGCTGCCCGATGACGGACAACCGATCTCATTCGATCGATCCGCTATCAATGAAACGTTCAAAAAGCCGTTCGACGCCAGCCTGCTGGCAGAACGACTTCGCACCCTGATTGGTTCCCGCAAGGAATTGGTCTAAGCCCGACCCGGCTTTCTCGCCGTACCAGTTACCAATCGGTGCATCGCCGTCTTTCGCATAAAACCGCCGCCCGGCGACCCCCGGGCAGCGGTTTTTTTTGTCGTTGAATCGTTGGCAGCGAGGCAGGTTGCCCTCGCGCACCAAAAGGCCTCGGGATCGGCGTCAGAGATTTCCAGGTAACGAAAAACTCACGCAGAGCCGCAAAGACGCAGAGACTGATTAGCGGATCTTGTTGATCGCAAAAAGCATTTGCGGAGCGGCTGAAATTTTGTCCAGCCGATTGGGCGCTAGCTAGCCCCGGACGAACGATCGTTGAAGCGTAAATGTTGGAAAGTCGTCGGCTAGCGCCAAAACCGCTGGATGGTCCCGGAGTTCGCTACACAACTCTAGCCGACAGTTCGGGCGTCGCCATCGGCCCGACTCGCCAGCTCACTCTCCCTGGTCCACGTCTCGCCAACTCTGCGTCTCTGCGGCTCTGCGTGAGATCCTCCTACCCGCTAGCCAACTGAAAGGTTGAGCTATTTAGTCCTACGACGCATTCGCCGAATTTGCTTCAACTGCTCGTTCCAGAGCTCTGCCAGCTCGGTTACCTTCTCGGGATGCTGCTTTGCCAGGTCGTTTGTCTCCGATCGATCTTTTGACAGGTCGTACAATTCCCAGTTAGGCTTCCCGCGCTCGACGCGGTCCATCTTGGCCGACACCAATTTCCAATCTCCCACGCGAATTGCCATATTGCCTTCGTGCAACCACCACAACGCTTCGCGGTCCAACGGCTGGTCTTTGGCGAACACTGGCAGCAGCGACCGACCAGGAGCGGGCGGCAACGGTTCGCCATCAAAGGCGTCCGGACGTTCGACATTGGTCGCATCAAGAATGGTCGGCAAGATGTCGATCACGTGGCCGGGGGTATGCCGCAGTTCATTTTTCGCTTCGATCCCTGCCGGCCAGTGCACGAGCAACGGTGTGCTAATGCCGCCTTCGTGAACCCAGGTCTTGTGCCGGCGAAACGGCGTATTGCAGGCACTGGAAAACCCTGGCCCCAGGCACAGATAAGTCGCCTCGCTGCCGGCTGCGGCATTGCGATCGTGGCCGCCGTCACGCACCATGATCTCGGCACTGGCGCCATTGTCGGACGCGAAAAAAATCAACGTGTTGTCGAATTGGTCCATCGCTTTCAACTGCTCCACGATCCGCCCGACAGCGACATCGATCCGGTCTACCATCGCGGCATGAATCGCCATCTTGGTGGCTTGGAATCGTTGCTGATCTTCCGTCAATGAGTCCCAGGGTACAGGACGGTTGACCTCATTCGGGCCCAGTTTCTTCAACGCTTCGGGAAAATGATACGGAGGCCCCACGTCAGGCTCGAGCTCCGACAAAGGCGCCGAATGCAACCCAAGCTGACGTTGTTTTTCGTACCGCTGCTTCCGCAATGCCTCCCAGCCAGCCAAGTAGCGATCGCGATACTTGTCGATCGCTTCTTGTGGCGCGTGCAAGGGAAAATGCGGCGCGATGAAGGCGATGTATTGAAAGAACGGCTGGTCACGATGGGATTGAGCGTGTTCCTGTAAACACTCGATTGCAAATTCCGCGGTCCGATCGGTCGCATAAAACCCGGACTCATCCTCTTCCGGTTGCACCGGTTGATCATCAACAAAGTTCCCTTTGTCGGTGAAAAAGTTCCCCTGATTGCGGCTGCGGTAGGAACGATCAAAGCCAGCTGCCAAAACGGGTCCGTCGATGTGCCACTTCCCACTGTGGTAGCAACGGTACCCCGCCGGTTTCAGGTAATCAGGGATCAGTCGGGCCCAGGCAGGTCGCTTGTTGCCCATCCCTCCACCTCCGGCACCGTCAGGCATCTTATCGCGATTGACCGCCTGAGCGTAATAGCCGCTCATCAACGCCGCTCTCGTCGGCCAGCACCTGGCCGTATTGTAAAATTGCGTGAACCGTAATCCGTTGCTCGCCAGCGAATCCAGGTTCGGCGTATCAATCTGGCTGCCGTAACAACCCAGATCCGAATAACCCGAGTCATCGACCAGGATCATGATCACGTTGGGTTGTTGGGGGGGTTGATCAGCCTGGACCACACTGCAACTGAAAACAAACAACAGACCGCAGACCAACGGTCGAATCCAATCAATCATCTTGATTATCTCCTCGGAGTGAACCCACTAAGATAGCCTCCCTCGACGATGGATGCAAAACGGGATTGGCTGCTGAACGTTTCCTGGAGTGCCTGGCAGTTAGTTTAAATTTTTTTTGGCTTCGTTTGTTATGCGGTACCAGCAGGATCAACAAAAACCGCAGAGACGCTGAGTGCGCGGAGAAACACCGCAAGCAAAAACTCAGTGTGCTCTGAGTCACTGCGGTAAAGTCGTTGCCGTTCGCACGTATTTTCCATGAACGGCCCAAGCGACAACTCACTCGACCTCTCGGCCCAATTCAATCAGCTGTTCGGCCGTCTGTTTGGCATCGAAAGGCTCTACCAAATCGATCATCCGGCATTCGGACAACCCTCGAAACCAGGTTTCCTGATGCCGCGCAAATCGCCGCGTGCGAACCCGAACCTTTTCCCGGGTTTCTTCCAGATCCATCTTTCCGGCCAAGTGTTCGATGACTTCCCGATACCCAACCGCCTGAGCGGCGGTGTGCCCCAGTTCGCCCCATTGCTCCAATAAACCTCGAACTTCATCGACCAACCCGGCGGCAAACATCGCATCGACACGTTGCTCAATTCGTTCGTGCAACACCGATCGTTCGTGTCGCAGCGTGAACACGCGGCATTCATCGGCCTTGAATCCCTGGTCGAATTGCATTTGCCAATGGCTGATCGGTTGCCCCGTGGTGCGGTACACTTCGAGCGCCCGAATGATTCGGCGATGATCGTTGGGATGCAAATTCGCCGCCGAAACCGGATCGATCATTTCCAGCCGCTGATGAAGAAACTCGTCTCCCATTTCTTCAATCTCTTGTTCGACCTGTTTGCGAAACTCCCAATCAGCGGGAGGGCCATCGAACAAACCGCGTAACAACGCTTTCAGATATAACGCAGTGCCGCCGACAAACAATACCTGTTTTCCACGCCCCTGGATCTCCTGAATCACTTCCAACGCGCGGTCTCGGTACATCGATACGCTGAATTGCTCGACCGGGTCGACAATATCGAGCAGATGATGGGGAATCATTTGCAATGCCTCGGGGGCAGGTTTGGCAGTGCCAATATCCATCCCCCGGTAAATCGCCATCGAATCCAACGAAATGATTTCAGCGTCAAGCTGTTGAGCCATTTCCAGGCTGGCCGCGGATTTGCCGCTGGCCGTTGCGCCAGTCAAAAACCAACAGCTTCGAGCCAGCTCACGTTTCGATTGGTTTTCGCTCGGTGCAGTCATTCTTCAATGATTCCGGCCCGTTGCTGGGCATCTTCCAGAAAATAGTTCAGTTCTACCTGGTCCTCCGCATGGAGTACCTCATAGGCATGCGCCGCGCTACGTGCGTGGTACAGCTGCTCTCTTAAATTGATATCTTTGGTTATCGCTGTCGCTACGGCGGATATCACTTCCAGATGCCGTTTGCGTTCCGCTTGGGGAGTCGCCACCAATAAAACGGCATGGACGACCCTTCCGTCAGGCGCGTCATAAGACAAGCCCTTGGAGCTTAATCCCAGTACTCCTTTGACTTGGTTGGCTTCGACTTCTTCCAAAATCACGTTGGGAATCATCAAGCCGTTGCCAAGACAGGATTCTTCTTCTCCTTCACGCTCATGGAGCTGCTGCAAGAACTCCTCTTGCGACGTTTTCATTTCTGACGTCGCATACAGCAAAGAAGTCAGCTGTTCCAATGCTTCGTCCCGGGAACCTTCCAATCCGACGATGATGCGATGCTCCTGCAGAAAATCAAGCAGCCGCGGACGATCTTGATGATCTTCCCCGGACTTGACCAGTGAAAACCGAGTCGCACTGGGACCAAGAAGTTGATTGATAGCCAGTGCCGCCAGGCCCACGGTCGTAACCGTTGCCTTGACCTCCGGCTGAAATTCCGACGCCTCCACCAACAATACCAACCCGACCGCGACGCCACCATGAGGCAGTAGCGCCAAGCCCAAATAATTGCGAACGTTGTCGGTGACGCCCGCCAAACTCATCGCGGTGTAAGCTGAAAGGTATTTGCTGCCCAGGCGAGCGGCAAAAAACAGCAGCACCAATCCGATCACAGTCGGGATCTGAGTAAAATCCAGCTTCATCCCGGCAAAGGTGAAGAACAACGCAAACAGCACACCTCCGATCGAGGTCAAGTACGCTTCCCCAGCACGTACCAAGTCGTGGCGAACGTTCGTCAACACAATTCCGGCAAAGGTACATGCCAGGATACCGCCAGACGTTCCAAACCCCGCCGCAGCCCCCCAGGATCCCAGTACTACCGCCACCATTAACGGCCCCAAAAACGCAGGCTTGACGATTGTCCGTACCAATCCGACGGCCAGCAACGCCATCAAGGCGCCAATCAGCAACGTCACGGTAAACTGAATTCCAACGTTGGCAAATGAATCGGCCCAGCCTTGATCCTGTTCCAGAAATGTTGATACAAAAACAAAGATCGCAACCGCGACCATATCGATCAAACCAATCGCCGCCAGCAATGTCCGCGTCAAGATCCCTCTCGCACGTGCCTCCTGAATCACCAGCACCGTCGTTCCGGGCGCTCCAGCAATGGCAATCGCAGCCAACAAAATCGCCGGTTTGGTCGTCATACTGGAGTTGATCATCGGACCAACAAAAACCATCGCCAGGCCAACCAACAGCGGCGTTACCAATGCCTCACCTAACAGCAGCAAACCGACTCGTTTGCCAGTGTTACGAAGCGAATTGAAATACAGCGATGCACCGACGGTAAACGCAATAAAGCCCAACACAAAATTCATGTAAGGCAAAAACTTGTTTAACGCCTCGCCATCGGCCCCGACATCCATACCGGGCAGGTTAAGTTGTCGCAACAGAATCCCGGTTGCAATCCAACCTGTGACCTTGGGCAGCTTGATCAACGCGAACAACTCACCGCCAACAATCCCTGCGATCAGCACCGTGGCCATATTGAACAACGGATCATCGAAGCGCAGATCGGCAAGAAATTCCATGAGTTGGCAACATTCCCCAAAAACGTACAATCAACACACGTGACATGTTAGGGACAACGACGCCGTTTTTGAACAAGGGGGCATTCCTTTTTTGGGGATTTCAAACCCTCAACGTTCAGCATTATCTTGGCGCGATTAGTCCCAGCTCTGCCCGTCGGCGGCGATCTCCAATCGGCGAGTCAGCCATTCCTGGCAGGATTCAAAGAGATAGCTGCCCATTGATCGATTGGAAATCGAAAAATAGATTCGACCACGTTGACCAGAATGAAGTTGCTCGGCCAGCGACTCCGGCACTTCAACCTCGATCTCGAAACGAGGAGCCAGCAACTCAAACTCGCCGGGATTGTGACTCGGCCGCACTGGCAGTGGTCCTCCGGCAATTGCAGTCAAGCTCGGTTCATGCACTTGGATCGTCGCTCGGGGGTGAACCCGGCAAGTCGTGCATTGAGAAATCTGAAGACCCGGAAACAGAGCCCGAACGCCGGCACCAACTCGCCAATGACGTTCGTCAAAATCCCGTTGATCAACGGAAGCCACCAACTGCTTGCGATGACTACTGGCGAATTCCAATAATGTATCGCCACAGTTGACGAATTGGCCCTGTCGATTGGCAAGGTTGCGGTCGAACACAATTCCGTCCGCCGGGGAAACGAGGGTCAATCCGCTTACCTGCTGCCGTTTCTCTTCCAGCTGTCGTTGCAGCTGTTTGATCATTTCCGACTCGGCCTGTGCCAACGCGTGTTCCCGCTGGTTGAGATAAATCCGGGCCTGAATTTTTGACTCAGCCAGCTTCCTTTCCAACTCATACGCTTGGTTTTCAAGTTCCGGATTGGACAACCGAATCAGTGGTTGCCCAGCGTGCACGGACTGGCCGCTGGTAACCAACACTTCTACAACAAACCCATCTGCCTCTGCTCGGAGCGTTTGCTGATCGGCAAACTTGACCAGAGCCGGGGCGGAACGGGTGCCGGGAGCAGAGATTAAATAGAACAGACCAAAGAGTACCCCGGCCGCAACTAAACCAACGACCGACAATCTTTTCGGATTGACCACCCCGGCGTTCATATCGGCCGCGATTCGTTTGGTGTGTTTCCAGACAGGCAAAC
>CAZJEK010000217.1:0-267 GCA_964545005.1 uncultured Pirellulaceae bacterium | reverse complement strand
ATCCAGAACAACGCACCAATCAAACTAAGTACGAATCCAGCCCCCTGAAATAGTACAGCAGCCGCCAGAATCAATCCAACACTGATCAAGACTCTCCAAACGAATGCCAATAGACCGTACACCTTCACAGCCCACGATTCGTTCTCGCCGGAACCGGCCTTTCCTGGTTTGCCTAACAGCAGCCTCGAGCAGGCAGCCGACAACCAATTTGAACCTCTCTGGTAAAGATTGGGGATCGCAATCAAGTCCGATAACAGAAAGTAACCG
>CAZJEK010000216.1:0-9919 GCA_964545005.1 uncultured Pirellulaceae bacterium | reverse complement strand
CTTCAACTTCAACTTCAACTTCAACTTCAACTTCAACTTCAACTTCAACTTCAACGATTCCGAGAACCAGCGATTTGAACCTTGTTTCGCGGCTCGATTAGCCACGGTAGTGGCGACAGCAATTAGCCCGCGGCGTGAGCCGTGGGCTAATCTGCCGTCCCCCCGGGACTTTTGATACTGCTAGGTGAGCCGCTGAAGCGGCGGTGAGGTGTTTGACAGCCACTGCCAACATCGCCCGACGAAGTGGCGCGGCCAGTTGCACCCCGTTCAGGTTTAAGTTGAAGTTCAGGTTTAAGTTGAAGGTTTTCCTGGCTGAACCTTACTCCGCACATTGGTGCACAACACCTTCTACAGAATATAGCGGCTCAAGTCTTCATCCTGAGCGACTTTGCCCAGCCGTTCCTGGACGTAGCCACCATTGACTGAAACTTTACCGCGTCCCATATCGGGGGCTTCGAAACTTAATTCTTCCAGCAAGTGTTCGAGGATCGTATACAACCGGCGGGCGCCAATGTTCATGGTTGTCTGATTCACTTGAAACGCAATCGAGGCCAGTTCCTCAATCCCGTCATCGGTGAACTCCAGGGTCACGCCTTCGGTGTTTAATAGCGCTTGATACTGGCGAGTCAACGCGCTCTTGGGTTCGGTCAGAATACGAATGAAGTCGTCTTTGGTCAGATCATTCAGCTCCACCCGGATTGGAAACCGCCCCTGCAACTCGGGCATCAACTCGCTGGGCTGATGGCGATGAAACGCGCCGGCAGCGATGAACAGAATGTGATCGGTTTTGACATAACCATGCTTGGTCTGGACCGAGGTCCCTTCAACGATCGGCAACAAATCACGCTGGACACCCTGCCGGGAGACATCGGCATTCTTGCCTTCACTGGCAATGACTTTGTCAATTTCGTCCAGAAAAATGATGCCGCTGTTTTCAGCCAATTCAATCGCCAGCTGGTTAACCTTGTCGGTATCCAGCAACGCATCGCATTCCTGTTCAAAGATGACTTGGCGAGCCTCTTTGACCGTCAACGATTTACGAGTTCGATTGGTGGGCATGATTTTTTCCAGCATTCCCTGAAAGTCCATGTCCATTTGCTCGACACCCATCCCGCCGACCATCACTGGCGACGCTTTCTGTTCGACCGTTAATTCGACTTTGCGATCCTCCAGCTCGCCATTGTCGAGCATGGTTTTGAATTTTTCGCGAGTCCGTTTCATTGAATCCGCCACCGACTCTTCGGGATCGTCGCCAAAGGGATTCTGGCTGGAAGCCGGTTCGGGACAGAGCATCTCCAGCAGCCGGTCATCAGTTTTTTGCTGGGCCTGTTGTTTGACTTGTTCCCGTTGCTGCGACCGGACAATGCTGATGGCATTATCGACCAGTTCCCGCACCATGCTTTCCACATCGCGTCCGTAATACCCGACTTCGGTATACTTGGTGGCTTCGACTTTGATGAATGGAGCACCGGTCAATTTTGCCAACCGCCGGGCGATCTCAGTTTTACCGACGCCCGTTGAACCGATCATCAGAATATTCTTCGGGCTGACTTCTTGACGCAGTTCGGGTGTCAATTGTTGACGCCGCCAGCGATTGCGGATCGCAACCGCGACCGCCCGCTTGGCATCTGCCTGGCCGATGATGTGCCGGTCCAGTTGTTCGACGATTTCTTTGGGAGTCAATGGCTTCATGATCAAACGCTTGCCTGAATCTGTTCGACAACAATATTGGTATTGGTATAGATATCGATTTCACCCGCAATCGTGAGGGCCTCTTTCACCAACTCGACGGCTGACAATTGACCATGACGTTTGAGAGCACGAGCCGCCGCGATCGCATAGTTGCCTCCCGATCCAATCCCGACAATTCCATCGGTAGGCTGGATCACGTCACCGGTTCCGCTAACCAGCAACAGGTGCTTGCCATCGGTGACTGTCAGCAATGCCTCCAGTTGCCGCAAGGCTTTGTCGGTTCTCCACTGTTTCGCCAATTCGGTGGCCGCCCGAACGATATTGTTCGGTGAGTCTTTCAGTTGAGACTCAAATCGTTCCAGCAAAGCGAACGCATCAGCACTGCTTCCAGCGAACCCGCACAGTACGCGACCGTCCAGCAATTTGCGAATCTTCCGCGCATCGGCCTTCATGATCGCGTTGCCCAGCGTGACCTGTCCGTCGCCGCCCATGGCAACAACGCCTTCGTGCTCGACTGTCAAAATGGTAGTGGCGTGAAACTGCATGGTCCTGTAGCGATAGAGTGGAAAGCGGTAAACTTAATCAGCGTCGACCGTGGCAGGCAAGATCGGGCCGCCAGCCAATCCGACGGAATCAACCATTGTAGCCCAATCGCAGTGTCGCACTAAGTGGACTGACCATTCATTGCTTGCTACAAATTGACTCTCAATATTTCCTTCACCTACCGTTGCCCAGTTCTCGATGAATCCAATGAATCTAACCAGCCCCCGCAGCTTGCACTTGATGAACGCCGACGATACCGCCCTGGTCGTCATCGACTTGCAGGAAAAGCTGTTGCCGTTGATCCATGCCTCGAAACGTATTGCCTGGAATGTGAAGCGTTTACTGTCTGCCGCCGAAGCCTTGGACGTTCGTGTCGTCGGCACTGAACAGTACCCTCAAGGTCTGGGTCCGACAGTTAACGAAGTCGCTCAGCCCCTGTTGCAGTTGGCTGGGCAACTGGGTGAGAAAAAAATGTTCAGCTGCCGGGAATGCACGCCACAGTTTGCCAAGCTGACCGACCAGGGCATCACTAAATTATTGCTGTGCGGAATTGAAACCCACGTCTGCGTGGCCCAAACAGCACTCGACATGTTAGCCGCCGGATTCAGTGTTTACCTGGCCGTGGATGCCGTGGGCACGCGACACGCAATCGATCACGATGTCGCGTTACGGCGACTGGAATCCAGCGGCTGCACGCTGACGACCACCGAAGCGGCAATGTTCGAATGGTGCACCGACGCCAGCAACAAACACTTTAAAACAATTTCGGCTTTGGTACGCGAAACGCTGGATGAATAAGATAACAGGTCTATTCGATTTCTGGTGGAGTATCCGAAAGTGGTTTTGCTGCATGGACTACTGGAAAAATAGTAACTCGACCGGCATCTACATGATAGAGAAAAAATCACCTAGCGCTCCCACGTTGCGTTCGGCTTCGTCAATGCGTCATACAATTCAGGGCGGCGATCATTGATGCGGTGGACTTCATGCTCACCCGGAATATTAACCAGGTGTTTTTGCCGAGCGCGTTCGGGGCGAATCTCGCCGTACAGGATTTCCTCGCCATCATGATTGGCAAACGCCAACTCCTTGCCTGATGGATCACAGATTTTACTTTTCCCGATAAACTCGAAACCACGTTCCTTGCCGACACGATTGACGGACATAAAGTAGACCTGGTTCTCCAATGCGCGTGCGTTGGGAATCAAGTCGGCGGTCAACCCGGACGTCGGCGGCCAATTCGTTGGCAGCACAATTAAATCGGCACCTTTGAGCGTCAATATTCTCGCGGCCTCGGGGAAGGAACTGTCGTAACAAATGTTCATTCCGATCCTGCCCAACGGCGTTTCAAAAACTTCCGGCGGTGTGGTGGCAGGGGTCGTGAATCGATCAATCCCCAGAAACGGCAAGTGCATCTTGCGGTACCTGCCGACGACACCTCCCGGACCGACCAGCGCCAGTGAATTGAAAATCTGTTCGCCATCCAGCTCCAAGTATCCAAACACAACGTGGGTATTCAGCTCACGACACCATTGACCGACCTGCTGAACGCTGGTCCCATCGGCCGGCTCGCAATACGGCAGCGCGTCGCCCCGGGAATCGAAACAGTAACCGGTCGTCGTGCATTCGGGAAACACGGTCAGCTGAGCGCCAGCGCCGACGGTTTGCTCTAGCTGGGCACGCATCTTGTCGCGATTGGCTTGAGGCTCGCCGAACTTGATGTCCATCTGGACGCCGGCAATTTGGAAGCTGTTCATGGGTTGTCCTGTCAGTTGAAGCGGCGACTATTGCGTAGGCATCGCGCGGATCGCCTGTTGCAGCGATAAGTATCCGGGGTTTCTGGGATCTGACTCCAGCAACATGTTCACAAACTTTTGTGCCTGCTGCGGCTGCTGCATCTGCACGTAAAAAGTCGCCAGAAAAAGCTGATACTCGGTAATATCTGGCCGTTGTCGATAGGCTTCGAGCATATGCTTCTCAGTGGCGTCCAAGTCACGCTGCAAATAGGAACTTTTGGCAAATCGAAAATGCAGCCCATGGGTGTCAGGCAAGTCTTTACTGCGCTCAAGATCACGAGCCAACAACTGATGCTCCTCAGCTCGCAATCCTTGTGCCTGTTGCGCAAGTTCCTGAATCCGCGTCATTTGAGCTTTCAATTGGCCGACTTGGATGCCCCCACCACTTTGCCCTGATTGCAGGCTGCGAAGTTCGTTTTGCAGCTGATTGGCCTCCTGCTCCAATAACGCTGCCAGATTCGTCCGCGCGCCAGAGTTTTCCGGTGCCAGCTTGATCGCCTGGCGATAGTCTCGCTCAGCGTCATCGTATTGGCCCAGCAACTCATGCAAACTACCCAACACCAGAAACGTGGTATCGCGATCGTTTTCCAGCCGCAGGCTTTGTTCCAACTCTTCCAACGCCGAATTGAATTCCGACAATTGCCGCGGAGTTGCCGACCGTTCCCGTACCGCTCCCGGCAGCGTCGCAAACACCCGGGCGGCGTCTGTCCGAACCCGAAGCGACTCATTGGATAGCATCGGCGCCAGCGTTTCGATGATTCGATTCAGTTGAGTCTGCCCCTGCAAAGGGTTGTTGGCATACATCGCGCGTTGCCCAATGCGACTGATTTCAGCTTCCAGCCGATACAGGGCCGCCGCTGCGACCTTGGGACTGTCATCCCGGGTCGCCGCTACCGCCGCGGCCAACGATTGCTTGCTGTCATCGGACCCCAATGCCGACAGGGCACTGGCTCGAATCATATCCGGCACGGTTTCGTCAGGAGCCAATTCCAGCAACGAAGCCACCGCTTGGTCCGAGTCCCGTTGCAGTCCCGCTGCCAACAACTCGTAATATCGCGTCTGCAGTTTGACTTCATCACTGTCGTACCAGGTTTCAATCGCTTGCTGCATTTGCTTGTTGACGCGTTCCAACTCGGCTGCAACAACGGCGTCCCCGCTCTCAGCCAGATTGATCCAGTCAAGATATTGAGTCAACGGTTTGGTTGATTCGCGGCTTGCAACCTTGGATTCATCCAGGTGGCACCCAGTACAGGCATTGGGAGTGCCATAGGTCAGGCTCATGTCCGGGCGGGGGACCCGAAAGCTGTGATCGCGCCGCGCATCGACCATCATGTAAGTCGTCGCAGGCATATGGCAATCGACGCAATTCGATCCCGGTTGACCAGCAACATGATGATGGTGGCTGGGCGTATCGTATTTCCCCGATGGGTGCTGATGGCAACTGGTACAAACTTGATTGCCCGAATGCTTCAAACGCGTCGAATGCGGATCGTGGCAATCAGAACACTTGATGCCGTTGTGATACATTTTCGATTGGATAAATGATCCATATACGTAGTCTTCGTCACGGACCTGCCCGTCGGCATGATAAATCGGCTCGGCGATCACTTGAGTCGCATAGTAATCGTCAAAACTGCAACCCGGTCGAAAGCCATCATCAATTGCAACGCGTCTGGAGTGACAGGGAGCACAGCTTTCGATCTGGGGAACGTTGTCATCCACCTTTAACCTCGCCAGGCCTTTGCCATGTTTTCGATCCCAGAACAGACTGCTTCGGTTTGCCAACTCAACGTGAAACTCACCGGGACCGTGGCATGCCTCGCAACTGACGTCAATTTCAGAAAACGTGGTGTGATAGTGACCGGAATGCGGATCAAAGTTCTTGTTCAGATCGGTACTGTGACAACTGGCGCAACTGGCATTCCAGTTTTGGGTAATGCCCGTCCAGTGCAACGGATCCGACGGCTGCAATGGTTCGTCGACGTCCGGGGGCATTAAATAAAACCACTTGTTCCGCTCAGTGTCCCAGGACAGTCGCAACACCTGAACGCGACCAACTTCATCGTCCTTGGCATCAGGTGCTCGATCGAGTTCAACCATATACTGCTGCAATGGTCGAACGCCAAACACATACTTGACCTCGTAATCGTGCAGCTTTCCGTCCGGCCCATCGGTTGTCACCATGAACTTTTTACCATCGCGAAACATTTTCGAGACGGTTCCATAGTGTTCTAGTGACTGATTATCGAAGTCTGCCAGGACGGTTGCATCCGTCGCCAGATCCATCGCCAGGTCGTGATCCGAACCCGTAAACAGCGCTGCCTGACCAGGGTGACATTCAACGCAGGAGTCGCGGCCGACATAGCGTGAATCCAGTTCATCCGGCGAATGCCGGTAGTAATCGGCCAGCACAACGCCCACACCGATACACAGCAATAAGAGAAATAGCCCGAGCGCTAATTGCTTGTTCATTCGAATGAAAATGCCACCGTTGATATCGTCAGAGAAACCGAAAACAGAAGATCGATCGTCAGATCGACCACGCAAGCTTCCGGCTACCAAGTATATGCTATCACCGGTTGATCGTCAGGATTCAAATCCTTGGCCAAGCCGCTAGAATCGGGCGAGTGCCTTTACCCAACCATTGTCATCGAACGTTTGCAAATGAACGTTTTTGCGACAACTTCGATCGAAGACCGTCTCGAACCAGGGTGTGACCCGCCAGGTTTTTCGCGTGGAATGCTGGTACAGGAACCTCGTTCTCACTGGTTGCCCGACCAACCGTTGATTGATTCACGACTCCAACGGTTGAACGGTCAATTTCATTTTTGGTGCGATGACGAAACAACCCAAGTTTTGAATCGCCACCGCCGGTGGGTTTCGATTGCCAGCTCTCGCCTCACTGGGGCCCTTAAGCGCTCTGATGACTGGTTTGACGCTCTCCGGACATTGGGCGTGCAGCTACAGCATACCGGGAGCCTACTGTTGACCGCCAAAAAAACCACGACCGATCGCGCGATTCGCGAACTTGCGAATCTGTTCCAACTTGACTTGATCGAGTTTTGCCCGCTCCGTCGGTTACCGAATGAAACCGTTCAGCGTTGGGAACAGCGCGCCCAACGGGAGCAGTTGAAATCAAAAAACGGGTTGCCCAGGCTCTTTGGGACTCCGATCGACATTGATCAAGGCAGCAAGGGAGGCAACAAGATCAAACCGAACGATCGCGTATTGATTCAAGCCGCCGACGAAGTCATTCTGCTTTCGGTTCGTCGCGGCGGCAACATTTTTCGAGCGGTCCAAACACGACTGGCATCGACGCTCAACACGAGACTCTTGATCAATCGGCAACTGACACCTGCAACCCTTCAGCAAACATTATTGGAACAAGGGGCAACGGGCTGGTGGTTGCCAGCCTCTTCCACTCAAACGCATCGCCAGGCACCTCCTGCGCCCCATCGCGCTCAAACGCTCAAGCAAATACCCTATGCGGACATCTGCCAAAGAAAGTTCCTGATCCACTGGACGCGCCCGCGTTCCGGGCCCTGGCCTGACCAGACCGAATCGGAATATCTGCGTGAGTTGTTGTTCCGGTCCCCGTCGCGTGGACATGCTGCGATCGATTCGCTCAATCGCATCCTCGAGTCACAGCGTTTGCTTGGAACTGCGGAACTCACCCGCGACACTACGCCAGTCGTTTGTTTTTCGCACTTGACGTTAGCGACCCTGAGCCAGCAAAAGGTCTTTCGGCCTCATCTGAACCGGTGGGATTTCTTGCCTTACGGTATCGCTTTTGATACCCAATGGCTGGAACACCAATCGGCTCGCCCCGTCATTTACGCTGACGAACATCATTGGAACGAACTCCCGCCAGCAGATCGTCCGTTCTATCAACGGCACTCGGCAGAGTCACGAGTTGACTGGAGGATCGAACAGGAATGGCGAGCAACCGGAGACCTGGATTTGCGCCAGGTCCCAGCCGACGCCGCGATTGTTTTCGTCGGTCAAGCAGATGACTTGCCCAACATTTCGCCCGCCTGCAGGTGGCCCGTCGTCGTGATGCCGGAGTAGTGCTTTAGAAGTTGTACTTTTTTGGAAACCCGACGCGTAAAGCGAGGGAAAAACACGCTTCGGTGTAGCCCTCGCTCACGCGTCGGGTTTCCATTTCCAAGCAAATACGACATGAGTGCAACTCAACAGTAGCGCTGGGCGACTTCTAAACTTTGGAGTCGCCATCAGGCATTGATCAGCCAACATTGTCGCGGTTGAACAGCTTGTCGCGGAGGATTGCAGCCTGTTCGTAGTTTTCAGCCCGGATCGCGTCATCGAATTGCTCCTGCAAAGTCAATCCGATATCGTACTTTTCCCGCAGGCCGTCACGAAATTCTCGCAGCCGTACGACCAGGTCATCTTCGTTGAATTGGTCTTCGGCATCGTATTCGTAAAACAGGTCTTCCAGCTTTTTCAAACCAAGGTTGACTTCGTCGATCGCCATTTCAATTGACTCGCGGCTGGTCAGCCCTTCGTCGTCGGAATTCAAATGCGATAGCGCAGCTGCCTGAGTTCGGTGATACAGCACGAAGGGGCGGTACTGTTCATGCGAGATCGTCCATTCTTCGTCCGGTGAATACGCCTTGCAAAAATCCATCAACTTCAGCGTGTGGTCGGCGTCGCGTACCGCGTTAGTAAATTGTTTCAGTTGCAGCCAGCAGACACGCCGATGGTAGAACTGCACAAATTCGCGATCAATTTCGAGACACTTTTCGGCGTCCAACTCAAACTCATCGCGTCCGTCGATCGACTTTTGTTTTAAAAACTCGAAATAGGTTGTCTTGCCATCAAATGTGATGCCATCAGGACGTCCTTCAATTTCCATTTGCAGAACGCCCATGTCGACGCGCATTTGCAGCACCTTGCGGCTGGCCAGATCGAGCAGCCGAACATTGACATTCTGCGGATCAAAAGGCCACTGCTTGAGAATTTCATCAATGCCCTTGCCGGCTTTATGCTGGCCGTTATCAGTAGATTCAAACGGATCGAATTCGGGATCGGGATGAGCTGGGTACTGGTTCATGAAGTCGCTCCTGAAATTGCAATCTCCTCGGTACTCAAGTATATCTTTCCAGTAGTGGCTGTCAGGGGGCAAGCAGAACGAATCGATTTTTCCTGCTTCAATGATTGTCGGCAGCTTACGGGACACTGCTGGACTGTCTGTTACAAGGTTATCGATTAAAACGCCTATGGCCATAGTGAAAACTTGATTGCCGAGGTGGCATTTGTTATCACCGATGACGAAATTTCGTTCGAACCTGATTGAGATTTTGGTGTCACCCCCCCGGCCATTCCCCAAGTGTCGGATTGCCGAACCGACTTTGCACACAACAAAAAGTTACACCATGTTGCACGTCAACAACCAGATCTCGATCCCCGATCACGAATTTCGATTTTCGTACGCTCGCTCACCGGGCCCGGGTGGACAAAACGTCAACAAAGTCAACACCAAGGCTATCTTGCATTGGTCAGTCACAGAAACCAAGCGGCTCCCCGAAGGTGTCCGGCGGCGGCTCGTGGAGCAACAGAAGAACCGAATATCCGACAACGGAGACCTGGTTATTTCGAGTCATCGGTTCCGTGACCAAAAACGAAATGTGGCCGATTGCCTGGACAAACTCAAATCCATGATCCTGGCCGTTTCCCAGCCGCCGCGAAAGCGGAAACGAACGAAGGTACCTCGTGCTGCAAAAGAACGGCGCCTGGAAAACAAGCGTCAAAAGTCCCAGAAAAAACAACTTCGCCAACGCGTCGATCGCCAGTATTAACCGAAGCCACAAGATGAAGATGGAATACAACAATCACGCGTCTCCCCAACTGGCGGATCGTTGGACTCTTTC
>CAZJEK010000215.1:0-9988 GCA_964545005.1 uncultured Pirellulaceae bacterium | reverse complement strand
GGATTCGCCGAACAGGCGCTGGCCAAACAGCTGGCTTATCTGGAAGACACCGCTGACAATCGGTACGCTCCCCAACGGACTCGGCTGGGCCAGGTGACCCAACACGTGCCAACTCGCCCAACCGCTGTTCAGCCAACTCTGGCACCACCAGTTCACGTGGCACCAACGGCCTATTCGTCGCCTCCACCAGTGGCCAACACTCCGCTGCGTCAACGAGTTGCTCCTTCGCAACCAACCGCTCATTCGGTCGTCGCCAACGATCAACCCACGGCTGCCTCGCAGCAACCGGAATACACGCGAGAACAAAATCACAATCTGCAGGATCGAATTGAAAGCTTGTTAACAGCCCGTCGGCTGGCTGCCGCCGGACGACAATCAATTCGAGCCGAACCTCAGCCGCTGTATCGCCCCGAAACTCGCCAGATTCCATCTCAGGAACTGGAACCTCGAGCTGCCGTCGCCCAAGCCCTGGCTCGGATGGACGATCAGTATCCCAAGGTTGCCGACGTGATGCCGGCAGAAGTGACCCCGGTCAGTCTCAATCAACCATTGCCGGCTCGATCAGCCATCGACCCGCAGCAACCGATGCGAGCTCCCGTGCGAAGTTTTGCTCCGCCCGCTGAGCCACCGCAACTCACGGCACCTCAAGCCAACTCCAGCTTTAGCCAAGCTGGCACGACTCCAGCCCGTTCCGTATCGGTGTTGTCCCGAGGGCCATTGCAAGACCAGGAATCGGGTGGCGATTTTGCTCTCCCGCCAAGTGGCCTGCAACAACCGGATTCGGCGCCCCCCGTTCAGGATCTGCCGGTCGGAGACAACGACCTCCGGCCCAGCGAAGATAGCGGGCAGGATCGTGTCGAGGATCGGCTTAATGAAATTGACCGGCGTCTGCAGCAGGAGCGCCAGGATGCTGATCGCGGTCCTGGAGCAGGAATGGATTTGCCCTCACAGGACCAGGACGCGTTGTTGACTTGCGATGAGTACCGCTCTCGATTGCTGGGACAGTCGATTCGCGACATCGCATTGGATATCAGTCCCCCGGCGAGTGAAATTCGCGACCAATACGTGGCGATTTCTCGAGGCTGGACCGATCGGTTGGGGAATGTTGTCGCGACGGGCACGATGGTCGATTTGCGACGCGGCTACGTGATCATCGATGGAACCGACGGCCGAATCAAGATTCCATATGGGAAATTAAGCGATGCGGATTGGGCAGCGATCGCAGATTACTGGCAGATTCCTGAATTGTGCGGGGTGGGTGGCAGTGCTCCGCCCATGCGGATCTGGGTGCCGCAGACATACACCTGGAAAGCATCCGCGTTGTGCCACAAACCGTTGTACTTCGAAAACGTTCAGCTGGAACGCTACGGCCATTCGCACGGCCCGATCCTGCAACCGATTCACTCCACGGCACACTTCTTTGTCCGGCTGTTCACACTACCGTATCAAACAGCCATTCATCCACCGAACGAATGCATGTACGCCCTGGGTTACTACCGCCCTGGAAACTGTGCACCCTGGTTGAAGGACCCGATTCCTTTCACCATCGCCGGCCTGCGACGCCAAGCGTTGATCACCACCGGGTTTGCATTCATCCCTTAATCCACTCCATCGGTTCACGTGTTCAAGCGTGATGGATTGGGCTACCAAGATTGAAAGGTCCCTCAAAGCCCTGTTGTCAAACGGGGCGGCGAGATGAGGGCGATTGGATCGGCCGCAGGATTTCCTGCGGCCGTTTTCCGTTGGCCAGTTGGAATCAAACGATAGATATCCCAGTGAATGATCGCCCCCTGACCGCAACGCCGGAGATTAGGTTTCGACCACACCGTGATAGTCTTTGATCACTTGCCAGGTTTCTTCTGGCGTTTCGGTGTATTGAAACAGGTCCAGATGGCGATCTTGAATCACGCCTTCATCAGCCAGGTACTGGAAGTTAATGATGTTGTTCCAGTACTCTTTGCTGTACAGGATGATCGGAATCTCCTGCATCCGGCCGGTCTGGCGCAAAGTCAATGTGGTGAACAGTTCGTCCAGCGTTCCGAAGCCGCCGGGGACGCAGATTAACGCCTTGGCTCGCAACAGAAAGTGCATTTTTCGAATTGCGAAATAGTTGAACTGAAAACACATTCCCGGAGTGATATACGAATTCGGGGTTTGCTCAAACGGCAATGTGATGTTCAGTGCCATCGATTTACCACCGGCTTCATAGGCACCTCGATTACCAGCCTCCATGATGCCGGGGCCACCTCCCGTTTTGACGATGAATTCGCCATCTCGGAATTGCTTGTTGTAGGTCGTCACCAATTTGGCAAACTCGCGGCACTCTTCGTAGTACCGTGACTTGGCCAGGACTCGCTCAGCTCGCTCCAATCGACGCTGGGCTACGGGGTCGGCTGGGTTTTCAGCCAGTGCCGCCTGAGCTTGCTCAACCATTTCCAGGCCCAGGTCGCGGGGTGCGACCTGAGTGCCACCAAAAATAACGATAGTGGATTTGATCCCCAGGTCATCCAGGATCATCTCCGGCTTGAGCAACTCCATTTCCAGTCGCAGGGGCCGCAGGTCTTCCAGCGCCATGAAATCAGGATCTTTGTAAGCCAACCGATAACTCGGATGCTCCATGATTTCCTGCAGGCGTTGTTGCAATTCAGGCGAGTCGCTCACGGTGTCCTCAAAGCACGGATGTGGGTCTTTAACGGAAGCCCATTAGCGTGGATGGACCGGCGTCGATTTTCAAGGGGGGCTGATGACTAAAACGTCATGACAGCGTCAATGCCAATGATGGGTTGGCCGGGATCGACTGCCAGTGCACCCCAGTCAAATCGCAACTCGGGGCGAATTCGCAGGTTTCCGTTGACTCGGTAATTAGCGCCCATGGTGAAGTTATAGGTTGATCGATTCGGGCCACCGAAGAACCGATCGCTTTTCCACCACTCCAGTCGGGCTCCCAAGCCGAGACAGGGATTAACCTCACGCAGCATGTACTGGACGATCCCGAACTCCTGGTTGTCTCGCAAATTCAAATTGTCGACCTGCAATACGTACTGGATATCGTTGGTCAATTGAACCGTGGTCACGCCGGAAGTGAAAATGCCGGTATCACGATAGCCTGAGTCACCCACCAGGGCGGTGAAGGCAAAGTCGACAAACTCGTTGGCACGGCGACGGAAGCCGAGGATCAAGTTTCCTCCATCGTTATTGTCAAAACCGGTATCCCAACCCGCGGTCGCTCCCAGCACGATGCTCCGATCGTAGTCCAGCGTTCGTTCGGCCAGCACTCCCGACATCGTTTGTGGCTCAGTCAAAACACGGGTAAAGCTGTGGCTGTAGAAAAAGTTATTGGGAGCAGCGATCGTTTCATACCCGACAGGTGCCAGGAATTTCCCCAACTTGATATCCCAATTGCAGTTAGCCATTTGGACATAAGCTTGGGGCATCGCCCAACCATAGGATCCATAATCCCAGCTGTTGTCCCAGCCCGACGGAGCTCCGGTTGGGGAGTTGCCAAACGCTTGCAACTCCTGACCATCGAGCCCGTACAGCAGGTCCGTGCGGAAACCAAAGTTCCAGGTGGATGAAGATCGGTTGGCTTGCTTGTCGGCAAACAACCATACTTGATGAACTTGAACGTCTCCGCGATCGTTGTTCAGCAAACCGTTATCGCGATTGTGGTAACCAAGGTTCGTCCAGCCACCCAACTTCAGACCGTTGCAGTTGCGTGGAAACAACTCGCGTTCAGGAGCGACACAGCAGGGTTTACGACAGTTGCGATCGCAGTAGTTAGGCTCTTGGCCAGCGTTACTGGCAATCATCAACCCGGGCTCAGGGCTGGCCCAATCCTGGGCTGGCACTGGTTGGATCATTGTCGGAGCAATCCCCGGCTGCATCACCGATTGAGGTTGCTGGACGACCGGTACCTGTTGGACAGGCTCGGTTGGAGCCTGGGGAACTTCGGTAGCCGGGACATCGGATACCGACGGTTGCTGGTCGGCCAACGATTCCGGATCCTGCAGATTACGACCAAATGAAACCAGAACTGGCTGGCGACTGGTTCGACGTTGGACACGGCTGGCGGAAGCCCGTTTGCCAATCGTTCCATTGGTCGACGATCGCCAGGGATAGTCTTGAGCAGAGGAAATACTGGCAAAGGCCAACACGACCGTCAGCGAGAATGTGTACAGTTTGGAAATCCGGTGCATGTTACCAATCCTCTGCGTGTTAAAACGCTGTTTGAATCATGTTTCGCGGGTTGGCGCAATCATCCCGATCATGGGCGAGAAACGACCCGTTTGGTTCAAATCGGAAATTCCGATTGTGCCGAACCAACCGAAGTTGCAGAGAACGGGTCAATCTGAATGCGGAAAGTCACTGGATGCGGTTGAGTTTGCCGGTTAGCGAACCTGGGGGAAGCGTGAGAGCCGAGGTTGCACTCATGCTGTTTTTGCTTGGAAATGGAAACCCGTAAGCGAGGGATCCGAGCGCCAGCGAGGAATGGAAACCCGACGCGTAAGCGAGGGATCCGAGCGCCAGCGAGAATGGAAACCCGACGCGTAAGCGAGGGACCGAGCGCCAGCGAGAATGGAAACCCGACGCGTAAGCGAGGGCCGGAAACGTCCAAAAACGTGAAGAAAAATGAACCCAGTCAGATCGCTTACGTAGCACGAAAGTAGCTCGACAATTACGGCCTGACATACCACAATGGCCTCTTTGCTTACCCTCAACCACACTTGATCATGTCGACAGCTACTGAAACCGCGACTCAACCGGACGACCGATCACATGAAACACCGATGATCGAAGCCGATCGGTTGTCGAAGTTTTATGGGATTTTTGCCGCCACTCGGGACGTTTCCTTCAAGGTTTTCAAAGGTGAAGTCGTCGCATTCCTGGGACCTAATGGTGCCGGCAAAAGCACGACCATGAAAATCCTGACCGGCTATCTGTCGCCCTCCGAAGGCGTCGCCCGCATCGCCGGCTACGACATGAGCGTGGACCGCCTCGAGGGATCTCAGCGACTGGGCTATTTGCCGGAAACCGGTCCGTTGTACCCGGAAATGACCCCGTACAGTTTGCTGGATTTCTTTGCCGAAGCCCGCGGCATGAACAAGAAAACCAAACTGGATCGGATCGCCAAAGCGGTTGAACTGTGTGCCCTTGGAAGTGTGATTTACAAACCGATCAATAAACTGTCCAAAGGATACCGACAACGCGTCGGGATGGCTCAGGCTCTGATCCATGAGCCCGACGTGTTGATTCTGGACGAACCCACGTCAGGTTTGGACCCCAACCAGATTCGCGGTGTCCGCCAAACGATGCGCCGACTGGGAAAAGAAAAAACGATTTTGCTATCGACGCATATCCTGCAGGAAGTCGAAGCGATGGCGGATCGGGTGATCATGATCAACGAAGGTCGTAAAGTTTACGATGGCAAGCTGGAGGACATCGATCCCCAACAACAAGGGCTCGACCACGTATTTGCCAACCTGACCGGACATGACCCTGAAACCGGTGTCAAGCTTCGTGAATCCGAAGACGACCAGCCAAGTCCCGTTTTAGCGCGGTCCGAATCCGAACCAGACAGCCCTGTGCAAGACGAACCGGAATCGGCCTGACCGATCTTCGCGGACGACTATCCTCCCCCTCCTACCTGAGACCACTTACAAGTCCATGGATCAAGACACAGACATCATCCGACAACTGGTCGAATTCGCTTACATGATGGTGATCGACCTGATGTTTCTGGTCGCCCTGGTGGTATTGATGCTGCCGTTGGGTATCTGGCGACAAGCCGCGTTCGCGGTTATGAAGCGGAATTTCATTGGCTACTTCAGCAACCCGACCGGTTACGTCTTCCTGTGCTTGTTCGTGCTGTTGACCTCGTTTGCCGCATTCTGGCCTCACGAGTTTTTCACCACCAACCTGGCCAACTTTGATCAGTTGAACCAGTTCCTGCCGTACATCATGCTGATCTTCATTCCCGCGATCACCATGGGAATCTGGTCGGAGGAACGTCGCCAGGGGACCGACGAACTGCTGCTGACGCTACCGGCCAAGGACTTTGACATTGTGATCGGAAAGTACTTTGCCGCCGTGCTGGTATTTACAGTTTCGCTGTTGTTTTCCCAGTTGTCCAATTATGGCGTCTTGTTGGCGATGACCGGCGGCGACCTGGATACGTTGCTGTTATTCTCCACTTACCTGGGCTATTGGTTCATGGGAATCGCCATGATTGCCCTGGGAATGGTGGCGTCCTTCCTGACAAACAACTTGACGGTCGGTTTCATTTTTGGGGCTGCGTTAAATGCTCCGCTGGCGTTCTTTTCCGATGCCGACGTCATTTTCTCAGACTCGACCTGGGTTCAACGATTGTTTGACTGGTCGCTGCTGCAACGCTTTGAACCGTTTGGTCGCGGGCTGATCAGCATTTCGTCCATCTTTTATTTCCTGGGCATTGTCGCGATCGGTGTTTATCTAAGCCTGATTTTGATCGGCCGGCGGCACTGGATGGGAGGCCGAGACGGAACGTCGATGTTCTGGCATTACCTGGTTCGCGCCGCGCTGGTGGTCGTGATTGCAGTCGGTGTCGTGATGATCGTGCAGTACAGCCCACTGAATCAGACCCGGATGGACATCTCGGAATCCAAAATCAACACGCTGGCTCCGGCAACGCTGGACATGCTGGAACGATTGAGTACCGAGGAAGACGGCAAACAGATCCTGGTCGAAGCCTACGTCAGCAACAACATCCCGGCTGAATACGTCAAGTTGAAGTACGACCTGCTAAACCTGTTGCGCGAATTTGATGTTCTTGGTGGCAGTCGTTTGAAAGTCAACCTGTACCAGGGAATCGGGCCGTTTTCGAACGAAGCCATTTTGGCAGAAAAGAAATACGGCATCCGACCGCAAACGGTCCGCAGCGAATCACGCGGTGCCGTCCGGGAAGAAGAAGTCGTGCTGGGCGTCGCATTCTCCTGCGGTCTGGAACGGATCGTCCTTCCGTTTTTGCCCTATGGAACGCCGGTTGAGTACGAACTGATGCGATCAATCGATACCGTTTCCAAGTCCGAACGAAAAACCATCGGTGTCGTTGTGACCGATGTGCTGCCGTTTGGCGGGACCATTCGCGTCGCCGAAAATCAGACCACGCCCATTCGCCAATTGGCAATTCTGGCCGAACTGGCCAAACAGTACGACGTCCGCCGAGTGGACGCCAACTCACCCATCATTCTGTTCGACGAAGACGAAAACGGAACTCCTACCAATCGCCGGTACGATGCGTTGGTTGTGATTCAACCTTCGCAAACCACGCCCACGGAACTGGACAACATCATCGCTGCCATTCAGGCCGGCCAGCCAACGGCGATCTTTGAAGACCCCTTGCCCAACCCCCAATTCTTTCCGCATTTCAACGGAACATTCTTGCCGCGACGGATGTCACGCAATGGTTCCGAAACCGCTGACATTCAGAAATTGTACGACGCATTGGACATCAGTCTCCGGTCCGAACAGCGAGGAAACGCTCAGCAATCGCTGCGGTTTCCGTACATGGTCTGGCACGATCCGTCGCAAAACCAGTATCCTCGCAACCAGTATTTCAATCGCCCCGAACAACTCATCATTCAGCAGCTGCTGACCCGAGATCCGCGATTTTCGCTTGAACATCCGGCCACGCGCGGCATCGATCAACTGTATTTGCAAACCGCCGGCTACTTCACCAAACAACCCGGAACCGACCTGGATTTCGAAGTACTGGTTAACTCGGGTACGGCCGGGGAGGTGTTGACCGTTGATTTCCTGGAAGCGATGCAAAGCAGGAATCGCGACCAGGCCTTGGCCCGCGTGCTGGGTAAGCCGGATGCCGGCAGCTTGATGATGGCTGCCGCAATTTCCGGTGACGATGCGGACGCCCCGTTACCCGAGGATTCCTCCTCCGTTGAACGCAGCAAGTCCAGGACCAATGTGATTTACGTTGCCGACTCAGACACGTTGGCAGACTTCTACGTCCAAGTTCGCAACCAACCCGTTCAAGGTGGGATTGAATATCGCTACCGGAACGTCAGCTTCTTCCTGAATATCATCGACTCATTGACCGGGGTCGACACCTACCTCGATCTCCGTAACCGCCGAATTGAACACGTCACCCTGGAGGTCGTCGAACAGACTTACGAAGAAGCGATGAACCGGGTTATCGAACTCGAACAGGAACTGGAAATCGAGTTCCAGAATGCACTCAATGCCGCCGAAACGGAAATCAAAAAAATTACCGAACAGACCGAATCCGAGATCAAACGTGAACTACGAAAAAAGGAAAACGGTCAACGCTACGATGCAGCCAAACTGGCCGCCGCTCAAAAACTGCTGACCCAACAACAACAGGAACAGGCCACCAAGTTCCAGAATCGACGCGAAGAACTGGAAGCCGAACGCCGGGAAAAGAAACGGGTCATCGAACTCGAAGCCGAACAGGAAATTCAGGAGACGCAGCGCAAGTTCAAACTCGCCGCCGTGGTCATTCCACCGATCCCCCCTCTGCTGGTGGGCCTGATCGTATTCACTCGACGTCGCCTTCGCGAACGAGAAGGAATCTCCAAGGCGCGACGCCTGAAATAGTTCCCGCCACCAGCCCGTTGTTCCACACGACATCCTTCATCCTCTGACCCTGTCATGTCTCAAATCCTGAAAACAGCCCTCCTGGCCCTGATCGCGGTTGGCACTTCGATCGGCGCTGCCTATTTTTACCCCTGGCCCGAATCAGTCGCCCAATCAGAACGGGTCGGAAAGCTGCTGTTCGAAGACTACGAAGCCAATCGAGTCCGCTACATCTATATTCAACGCTTCAATACCAGCACCGGCAAGCTTGAGAAACTGGAAGTCCGCAGGAAAGGAGACACCTGGGTCTTGCCAGGCTACAAAAACTTCCCCGCCTCCAACGTGGCTCAAACCACGATCGTGGCTAACGCCCTGGTTGAGAAAGAGGTCCTGGAAGAAGCTACCGACCGAGCCGAAGACCATCGCGAATATGGCGTGATCGACCCGGGCCTGCACGAAAGCATGCCCAACCGATCAGCACTGGGAACGAAGCTGATTTTCGAAGACGCGACCGGCAATACCCTGGCTAACCTGATCATTGGTTCGCGGGTCAAGGACACCCAGCCCAATGAACGGCTGGAGGAACAACGGTTCGTCAACATCCCGGGGCAACCGGCAGTATACGTCATCAACTTCAACCCCCGCGCAATCAGCACCGATTTCCGGAGCTGGATCGATCCCAATTTGTTCGCTCTGCCCCGCGACGCCGATGTCCAGCAGATCGAAGTCGAAAACGTGCGACTCGATCAGGAAAAACTCAACGCGGCCGATCCTGAAAAGATCTATCAGCTGGCTGTCAAATTGAAGCCCGGCGAAAACGGGCAGGTCGGATTCCAAATCGATTCGCTGGAACGTGGCAACCAGGAAGGGGAGTGGGAATCGGTTGAACCCCCAGCGACGGCCCCCGCGGCGATGCAAGCAATGGTTCAGCGTCTGGCTCTGATCCTGTTTTCCGACGTCCGGAAAACCGCGACCGATGTTGCCAAGTTGCTGGAAGCGCCCAAGATCCCGTCCGATTTTTCGGCCTTGGATCCGCTAAAACGGTACGGCATCGTGGCGACCGGGGTGAGCCAAGGCGATCGGCCCGAATTCCAGTTTGATTCCACCGCCGGTGAGTTG
Source organism: uncultured Pirellulaceae bacterium (assembly GCA_964545005.1). Classification (GTDB taxonomy): domain Bacteria; phylum Planctomycetota; class Planctomycetia; order Pirellulales; family Pirellulaceae; genus Mariniblastus. The sequence continues at coordinate 283 of CAZJEK010000215.1, read as the reverse complement.
CGGGTCAAATTTGTGGACGGCGTTGTGCTGACCATGTTGATTGGCAACATCGCCACCGATGCTACTGAGCAAAACGAGTTAAGCCGGTACGTCATGTTTCGGGGCCATTTCGACGAATCGGTGCTAGGACCGCCACCCGAAAAACCCGAGCCCAGCGAAGATGCTGCCGAGGCCGACCAACAAGACAAAGAATACCTGCGGGCGGTCAAAGAACGTGAGGAACGCATCGCCTCAGCCCGACAATTTATCGCCAGTTACAACCAGCAACATGCGGATTGGGTTT
>CAZJEK010000214.1:0-9990 GCA_964545005.1 uncultured Pirellulaceae bacterium | reverse complement strand
GCGAGACAACTACCCTACATACATTCCGGTAGAGTCAGCAAATCTCAAATCTCACATCTCGCATCCACCTACTTTCGCGAACCGGGCGTAATCTTCAACTCAACCCGTTTGCCATCGCGTTGCACGACGATCGTCGTTTCTTCGCCGATCTTCAGCGTGTCCAGGACGGCGGTGTAGTCATAAATGTTCTCGATTTTGGCACCGGCCATTTCGACGATCACGTCCCCACCCTTGACACCCGCTTCGGCCGCTGGGCCACCCGCGGTCGCATCCGACAACAACACACCAACGACGTCTTCGCCGTAGGCGGGAACGGTTCCCAGGTAAGCGCGTAAGCCACCTCGAACCGCCTGCTTCGGTTTGGACTCGACCTTGATGTAATCCGGCGCTTCGTCGGCGACGGCCAGCGAACGTGTGATCAACCCCATCAACCGGGCGACGCGAGCCGCATCGGGATAATTCAACTTCTCAGGCGTATCCCGCGGCGTGTGATAGTCCGTGTGCGAACCGGTAAATGCCGACAGAATCGGCACACCGGCTCGGTAAAACGAACTGGCATCGGTGGGCAAATCAGTCTCATTCGATAACGTCAAGGGCAACCCGACGACCGCGTTCTTGGATTCGATCATCCGCGGCCAGACCGAACTGCTGGACACACCTTGCAAAACCAGCTTGTCTTCCAGACGGCCGACCATGTCCATGTTCAACGCCGCCACCAGGTTCAGCGAATCAGCCTGGCGGCCTTCCTGTTTCAAAGCGACCTTTTGGACGCCGGCCTGTTTGATCATGGCCATCGTCTGCGACACGGTCTCGGCTTTGGTAGCTCCATCGGCTTTCAGCGTGACCACGAAATCGGGATAGTGCTCACCGATAAACTTGAGCGATTCGATGATTTCTTCCCGGGGCGTTGCCTCGCCGTTAACCGTCAGCGCTCCGCCGGCATCAAGAGCCAGTTCGAATTGATGCGAGGAAGCCTGTTTCGGCTCTTCCTCCGATTCTGGAGCACCAATGGCGGTACCGGCAAAGTGACTCGAACCGTGCAGTCCCAATTCTTCCCCCGACCAGCCGGCGAAAATCACGTCGCGTTTCAGCTTCAGCTTGCCTTTCTTTTTCAAGTCCGAAAGGTACTCAGCGACTTCCAGCATCGCGGCCACACCGGAAGCGTTGTCATCAGCCCCAAAGTGAATCTGATTCATCTCGTCATCGCGAGCCAAGCTTCCACCGGTGCGACCAACACCCAGGTGATCGATATGGGCACCGACAATGATCGCTTCTTGGGACGGTTGGTCTCCAGCTTGCAACCGCCCCACGACATTGCGCCCTTTGCCGATCACCTTTTCAATCGACACGGTTGCGGCCAGTTTGACATTCTGCAAGTTGAATCCCACCACGGGCTCACCGGTATCCAGCTTGTCTTGCAGATTTTTCAAATCCTTCCCGCCCACTTTGAGAATCGTATCGGCCACATCATCGGTAATACTCACCGCGGCAATGCTGGAACCCGAAGGAGAAAAATCGTTCAACATCGGAACCAGCTGACTGCGAACCTGCGAGTTGGGCCCGCTAATCACGATCAGCCCCTGGGCCCCACGTTGCCGCGCATAAAACGCTTTTTTCCGCAATTGGCTGTAGAATTGCAAATGCCGGCGAACTTTGACATCCACATCTTCCGGGAAGAACCGGAATACCATGACCCATTTACCGTCGACATCCAAATCGGCGTAAGAATCGTACGCCTCTACGCCGTCGGTCGCTGGAGCAACAATCCCGTACCCCGCGAAAGCGATCTCCGTGGGCTTGATTTCAACATTGCCAGAAAATGACAAGGGTCGCCAATCCTGATCGATTTCGAATGCCTGCGTCGACGAGTCGGCATCGTTGTTGAATCGCAGCTGGTTGTCATCGCCCAACTTGGCGCCATCGGGAAATTCAAATGATTGAAACCAGCTTCCTTCATCACCGGCCGGCTGCAAACCCAAGTGGTCGAAGTAGGCGGCCACGTAGGCGGTGGCCATTTTCTCGCCGTCCGAACCGGTCATTCGACCCGCCAACTCTTTGCGACAGAGAAAATCAACATGCCGCATGATGTCTGCCGGATCAAAATTGACGTTGCTCTGCTTGGCGGAGTCCGTTCCTTCCTGATACGCGCGTTTGTCCTGTGATGAATTTTTCAGCGAACCTTTGACGGCCGACAAAGCAGCCTCGTGATTCCAGCTGGCCAGAAAAATCTGCGAATCCTGATTCGGAGTTCGGTTGCTGGTCCAGGTCATCTGGTTGCCATCCGGGGTAAAGCTGGCCAGCCCATCAAACCCATCGGTATCGGTGACCCGCACTGGCTCGCCCTGCCCTTGGGGATCGACCAGGTACAACTCGAAATTACTAAACCCATGTTTGTTGGTCGTGAAAATCAGGTACTCACCTGAAGGATGAAAAAACGGCGCCCAGCTTAACGCGTTCATATTGGTCAGCTGTTTCTGATTGCTGCCATCGATATTCATCGTCATGATTTCGGCTTTGAGACCGTCTTCGGAAAAACGTCGCCAGCAGATCTTTTTTCCATCGGGCGAGAAAAACGGGCCCCCATCGTAGCCCAGCGTATCGGTCAGCTGACGGACGTTGGTACCGTCGGCGTTCATAATGAAAATATCCATCTGCGACGCGGGATCGATTTCAAACAGCTTCTTCTCCCGTTCGTTCAAGTCACCCGAATAACCATTTCGATTGGACGCAAACGCAATCAATTTGCCATCGGGAGAATAGGAAGCTTCGGCGTCATAACCCCGCGCGTTGGTCAACCGACTGTATTTTTCCTGCTCTCGATCCCAGGCGTACAATTCAAAGTGTTCGTCGTAGTCCCACGAGTAACGCCGCTGTTGCCCCGATTCGCGAAATTCAATTTCGGCCTTCTGCTTGGCCTTGGCTTCGGGGTCGTCTTGCGTGGAAGCGAACAGTACCAGGTTGTTGTTGGGATGGACCCAACCGCAGGTAGTCTTGCCATAACCAGGCGAGACATCTTCTACGTCGCCGGTTTCAAAATCCAGCAGGTACATCTGAAAGAACGGATTGTCCGGCCGCCGCTCGGACTGGAATACCATCAAGGTTCCATCCTGGCTGAAGTAGCCTTCCCCCGCCCGTTTGCCGTCAAACGTCAATTGGCGAACCCGAGAGAAAAAGTTGGGCTCAATGCTCTTTTTCTGTTGGGGCTGTTGTTGTTTGATCGCAGCCTGATTCTGAGCCCCGACAGGATTGGGGGCAGACAAAGCCAAAATGGCCAACAAACAAACGGATAAATGGGACTTCATGGTAGTATTCATCAAGTATGGCGTTAGCAATCAATTCGACGTTCAGGCCGCCGACGAAATGGTCGACTTTGAAAACCGGGGATCCGGCCAGCCGGGCTCCCATTATTGCACGAAGCCAGCAATCGTCAGGCCCAAACGAGAAGTTTTAGCCGAGCCAGGTTTTGAGCTTTAGAAGTTGCACTTTTTTGGAAACCCGACGCGTAAGCGAGGGAAATACACGCATCGGTGTTGCCCTCGCTCACGCGTCGGGTTTCCATTCCCAAGCAAAAAACCGCATTAGTGCAACTTCTAAAGTTTGCGCCAGCCCGAGACATCCAAGGCCGTTTTCTGGCCAAATGGTTCACTTCGGAGAGCCAATGGAGGATAATGTTGACAAGCTCACGTTTATCGCCCGACGCTGTTGGCTGAGTCGTTTTTTCGCGGTGTCAAAACAGCAGACTTTGCTATTGTTGAGTCTTGTAGAGCGTGGTTGAGTAATTTTTCGACAAAACAGCACCCATCCGGTGCCGCTGGAAGTGTGAAGGAACCTAAGATGATCGCTAATCGAAGCTATGATTGCCTGGTAATTGGAGCTGGCCCAGGGGGCTGTACCACCGCTTCGTTGGTCGCTGAGCAAGGATTCTCGACTTTGCTGGTTGAACGCGAATCGATGCCCCGATTCCACGTCGGAGAGTCCCTGATGCCAGAGGCCTACTGGATCTTTGAACGGCTGGGCCTGGTATCGGAATTGAAGCGAGTTGGATTCACCCGAAAAAACGGAGTCCAGTTCGTCAGCTCAGATGATAAGGAAACCCGCCCGTTTATCTTCTCAGATCACGATGACCGCCCGTCAGCCGAAAGCTGGCACGTTCAACGTTCCGATTTCGACAAATTGCTGTACGACACCGCTTTCAACCGGGGGGCGACCTGCGTCGACAATACGCGCGTATTGGACATCGATATCCGCCAACAGAGCCCTCACAAAGTCACCCTGCAATCGGCCGAAGGCAAGGAATACGACGTCGTCGCCAAAGTCATCGTCGACGCGTCGGGACAGTCGGCCCTGTTGGCCAATCGCCTGGGATTGAAAGAGACCTATCCCGATTTGCGCAAAGCCGCGATTTGGGGCTATTTCGATAATGCGGTTCGCGCCGGGGGCAGCAACCCCGAAGTCACCTGCATCTTGCATACTTCCGACAAAGATGCGTGGTTCTGGTACATCCCGCTGAGTAACGGATCGGTTAGCGTGGGCGTCGTGGGTGACAATGAATACTTGCTCAAACGCGGCTGTTCACCTCAGGAGACTTTTGAAACCGAAATGGAGAAATGCCCAGGCATCCAGCGCCGTCTGCAGGATGCGACGCTGGTGGACCGGTTTCACGTCGCCAAGGAGTTTTCCTACTTCACCAGCCAACAAGCCGGGGACGGCTGGGTGCTGGTTGGAGACGCCGGCGGTTTCATTGACCCGATCTACTCTTCAGGCGTCTACCTGGCGCTGCAGTCAGGCATGAAAGCCGGTGAGGCGATTGTCGAAGGATTGCGTAAGAACAATGTCTCTGCCAGCCAGCTGGGGAATTGGACGGAAGACTTCGAAGCTGGTGTGAAGTGGATTCGTAAATTGGTACGGACCTACTACACCAAGGAATTCAGCTTTGGCGCGTTCATGAAGGCCCATCCTCAACACGCAAAAAACCTGACTAACCTGTTGATCGGTCGCGTTTTCGATGGCAACCCCGGCGAGATGTTCGACGACCTTGATCCCTGGTTGGAACGAATCCGCAGCGGTGAAGAAGCTCAACCTGTGTAATGCCACATCGAGATTGATGGCTATTGATTGATAACTTCCATGCGATCGGCTGTGTTAAACCACAATGCTTCCTGAACTTCACCAGAGGACAAGATTGCCGAGACGCTGAATACAACAATCAACGCCAGTAGCAGGGCGTATTCGACGGTCGTTACGCCTTCCTGTCGATCCAGAAAGGCCTGCACATGTTGGCGGATTGAGAAAATCATGGAGGGAAATCGTCGAGATGGTAGCCCGTGAAGTCTCAGTCTCCCCCCCTGCCGCAAGTTGCTTCCGGCAGGTGGTGAAACGTAAGCAATTTCGTAAGCTTAGGTCATGTTTTGTGTCCTGGTTCGTGGAGAAGATGCTGCCCGCCATTTTGTTCACTGATATCCAGTCGACACGCTCGAGAATCGACGGATATTCCGGATGTAACGATTGTTCGGCGGGTTAAGAAACCATCATTCGCCTTGCCTCGGCTCCTCGGTCGATCAAAAATGAGAGGGCACGCGGTGTCGTGGCCGATTCGGCCGTGAACGCAGGAGACAGTTTTTGCGAAAGGCGTCTTGGCAAGATATTCGTTGGCAAGATATTCGCAAGATAACGCTGCGGGTCTGTGACACCTTTTTCAGGGTCAATGTTCTGGCTCGCTCGGCAAAAACCAATCTGACTTCACCCATCGCCCCGAACATTCACGCGTAACAAACCACCCGGCAATCAATCTTCGTCATGCCCCGCTTGTACCTGCTGTTTTTCCTGCTGTTTTCGCTCCTACCGCTAACAGCCAACGCTCAATCAACGCCGGCCGAGACTGACATTGTTCGGTTTGCGACCTTTAATGTCTCCATGTACCGAGAGCAGGCCGGCCAGCTAGCGTCTGAGTTGTCTGGCGACGAAATGCTGGATCAGCCGCAGAAGATTGCTGAGATCATCCAGCGAGTCCGACCGGACGTGTTACTTCTGAATGAATTTGACTACGACCGAAACGGCGATGCGATTGCGGCGTTTCGAAAGCAGTATCTCGAAGTGGCTCAAAACGAACAGGCTCCAATCGTTTATCCGTATATGTTCGCCGCACCCGCCAATACGGGAGTGGATTCAGAGGTCGACCTGGATGGCGACGGAAAAACTGGCACTCCCAACGATTGCTTTGGATTTGGGCGGCACCCGGGCCAGTACGGAATGGTGGTGCTATCGCGGTTTCCCATTGAACGCAATCGCGTTCGCACCTTTCAGAGGTTCCTCTGGAAAGACATGCCGGGCAACCTGATGCCTGTAAAACCCGGATCCCAAGAACCCTATTACTCCGAACCGGCCATAAAGATCTTTCGGCTATCGTCGAAAAGCCATTGGGACGTCCCCATCAAGGTCAAAAACCAGACCATCCATCTGCTTGCCGCTCATCCGACCCCACCGGTATTTGATGGCGACGAAGATCGCAATGGCCGGCGGAACCACGATGAGATCCGATTGCTGGCAGATTATGTGTCGCCCGGCAAAGCAGGTTATCTGTATGACGATCAAGGACACAAAGGCGGATTGTCCCCGGAAGCCTCGTTTGTCATCGTCGGCGACATGAATGCCGATCCCGTCGACGGTGACAGCAGCCAGGCCGCAGCCAAACAGCTTACCGAACACCCGCGTATCAACCACAACATCACGCCGTCATCAGCTGGCGGAGCGTATTTTGCCAAGGTTCAGGGCCAACAGAATGACCTGCACCAGGGGCCGGCCAAGTTCGATACCGGTGATTTTCGGGACTCCAGCGTGGGTAACTTGCGATTGGACTATTGCCTGCCTTCCAAGGACTTGAGCGTTCGTTCTGCCGGCGTGTACTGGCCGACTCCAGATCAACCGGGTTCGCAGGCGGTCACGGCAACGGACCACCGAATGGTCTGGATCGACATTGAGCTGGATAGGTGACCTTGTTCTTCACCGCGGAATTTCCAGCACGAAGCAGGCGCCGCCAGACGGGAGTTTTGAATCAGTCTCAAGATACAACTTGCCCCGCAGCGCCGCAGCCATCCTCAAACACAGCGCCAGCCCCAGCCCGACGCCGGGGGCGGAATTCGCCGCATCCTGATCCGACTTACAAAACGCCTGAAACAATCTCTTGCGATCGTGAGGCAAGATACCGGGACCCTGGTCCAAGACCAGAAACTGCACCGAACGAGGTTGAGCTCTCACAACTAAACTCACCACAGCGTGACCTTCGCGCTCAATTTCGCCAACTGGCTTGCCATACTTGGAGGCGTTGTCCACGAGGTTAAACAAAACCTGCTCGACGCGGGCTGGCTGGGTCGTCAAGACAACTTCGTCAGCGTCATTTTCAATCCTCAGTTGGAACTCCATCTCCGCTTGCTGGACCCGTTCCCTCAATCGGTCTTCGAATCGGTCCAGCATCTGTCCCACGGCGACTTGCTCCTCCACATCAGCCTGACTCCCCTTCTCCAGTCGCGCAAATTGCAGAACGTTTTCGACCAGGTGTGACAATCGATCGGCTTGGACTTGCAATGTCTGAGCATACTGCTGAGTCTTATCCGGCGGCACCATTCGCTCGGCCAACATTTCGGCGTACATTCGGAACGTCGTCAACGGAGTCCGCAGTTCGTGAGTCACTGCCGAAACAAAAGCCGCCCGACGCTCGCTCAAGCGGATCACGCCTTGCAGTAAAAATGCAGATGCCAAGATGGCGAGGATGACTCCCAGCCAAGCCAACAACAATGAGGCAACGAGTGCAGAAACCTTGTTGCCCGGGTTCAATGGGATATTCGCTGCCACCCCCTGCCCTGCTTCCAGCTGGATGGGTAGCGTTGTCAAGGTCATGCCGGGAACGGCATTGGCACCATCTCGCAACGGCAAGAAACTGACCTCCGGTAGCAGATCGGAAACTTCATCCCGCAGCGCTGCCTTGATCGCTGGCCAATCCAGCCAGCAGACCTGAATCCGCACCTGGTCAGCGTCGTCGACCCGTCGCGCCAGTATCAAGTGGCCGTCGATCCACATTGGCTGCATGGTTCCGACTGCAACCCCTGTCGGCCCCGCGGGCATTGGAACCTGGTTGAGACCGTTTCCAAAAAAATTATTGTTGAGCAACGCATTGTTGCTGATTTGCTGGTCGGTCAGTCCCTTGGTTGTGGCACTGCGCTGACTGAACTCCTTGTTGCCGCGATCGTAACCGCGGTCGACTTGCTGTTTGAATTTGCCTTTGCCCTGTTGCGGCGACTTCACCGCGGCCGCCAATTGTTCTCGAATTTTCTCGACCGCGGGCACGCTGTAAATCGGAGTGACGTCTGATTTCGTCGAAGCCACTTGATTGTCAGTACTCTTGGCCGGCATCGCGCACCGCATGACCAGCTGATCAAAATCGGAAAACTGGCGCGCGTTTTGGAGAGCCTGTTTTCGTTGATCCAATTCGCTCGTCTGACCGGCACTTTGCATCTGGCCCGGTTTTTCCGGCACTTGGGGCGAGTTCAGGGTGCCATCGGGCATCACTTGAAAATGCAAACGAACGAAGGCGGGAGTATCCAGCAATGGCCGATACACGCCTGGGTCGGCAGCCGCAAACAAGTTGTCGGACGATTGCTGCAGCGGCGAATCCAATTGCTGCGCCTGTTGCGACGGGTCGGATAGATCGTTGGCAATCGGCAAGTCCGGCCCCAGCAGAAATTCACGATCCGACTGATAGTCATACCAGGGCCGAGCAGCTTCCTGACCGACCAGCGGCAGCATCTTCAAGTCCATCCGGTACAACGCACTGCTGACCCGTTCCTGCAATTCCGCCTGTTGCCGGGCCAGCTCGGTTTCCTGTCGATCACGTTCTCGCTCACGATCGGCTTCGAACGCGTGAACGCTCAACCATCCCATCGCGATCACAACCATTGCGGACGTCGCGACAAACACCATCCAGATATGCCAGGGCTGCTTCATCCCGAAACCTGCGTTTCAACCGCTGCCCACATGTATCCTTTACCACGCACGGTCAACAGTATTTCTGGCCGCGAGCGATTGTCTTTCAGCTTGTCCCGCAATCGGGCGATGTGCATATCGATGGTGCGAGTTTCGATGCCCCGGGGACTCAACTGCCACACGCTGGACAAAATTTCCTCACGGGAAACAGCTCGCCCCTGGTTGGTAACCAGATAATGCAACAACTCCGCTTCTTTTTCCGACAGTTCGGCCCGTTGCTGATCGGAGTAGCGCAACTCACGGCGTTCAAAATCAATCGTGCCATGCTTGAACGGGACCCGCTGGACGTTGCTGGGGCGTTCGGCTGACCTGCGCAACACCGCTTCTACCCGAGCCATCAGTTCTTTGACGCTGAACGGTTTGACGACATAATCATCAGCCCCATCTCGCAGGCCGCGAACCCGATCCGATTCGTCGCCTTTGGCGGTCAGAATAATGACCGGCTGTCGCGGCTTGACTTCGCGGACCCGTTTGAGAATGTCGAAGCCTGACACTTGCGGCAAAGCCAGATCCAGCAACAACAGATCGTATTCAGCCTCGATGGCCCGTTCCAACCCCAGCTTGCCATCACCACATTGCAGCACCTGGTAGCCGTTGAATTCCAGCGAATCGACGATCCCCTGGCGAATCGCAGCATCGTCTTCGATGGTCAAAATGACTCCGGCAGCACGCATCGCAACTCACTTCAGGGTTCGGGACCACGATTGATTCTATTCTAGACCAGCCAAAACGATGGTCCGTAACAGAATTGTAAATCCCTGGGCGATTGTAGCGGTTTTAGGTGGTGGTAAAACACATCTCGTGCTCAGCGCAGCGGTACTCGTGCTCGCACTCGCAATCGATTACGAGCACGAGGAAAGCCCGGTTGCGACCTTAAAGTCTTTCCCGCCATGCTACGTAACTTTCGCGGAGAGGCTGACATTTTTTGCGGTCGCCAAAAGTAGCTTGGGCCAT
>CAZJEK010000213.1:8668-10049 GCA_964545005.1 uncultured Pirellulaceae bacterium | reverse complement strand
TGTACCCGGCCCAATGTACCTGGCCTTTTGCAACACAGCCGTGGACTGGGCCACGACACCGGCTTCATCGTTGCCAAACAAGCGGGCGAAGTACAGTGACACCGACCGGTTGGCGGTGTCGTTTCTCCGCAGCGTCACTCGCACGGTATCCAGGATCCCGTCATCCAAAAGCTGCAGGTCGCCATAGATGGTGTCTGGATTGTAACGCCCGATTTCGATGTCCTGGTCGTCTACTGAGAATCCGTCTCCCAGATTGAGTTCCACGTAATCGCGAACGGCCGCGCGAACGGCAGCCGGATCCTGAAAGCCATATTCATCGGGGACCAGTTCGCGGACGCCAGCCAGGGCGGCCTGATCGGAACTACGCTGCAGATTCGTTTCGACGTACAGCAGGAATCCGTAATCGATTCCGAATGCCAACAAGAACAGCAGTGGGACCATCAGGACGCACATCAGAATGGCAGCCGCGCCTCGGCGATCGTGCCGTCGGCGGTATCGTGCTAGATTTGACATGGTGTACTCCTCCAGGGAAACGGTGGATCAAGTGGGGAGCGGCTGGGCAATGTTTTTTATTCGCGGCGGCAAACGGTTCGAATCGAATGCTGGGCATAGACGGGACCCTTCAGCCAGCGAACAACGTCAAAATCAAAATCGACGGTGATCGAAATGGCGTCACCAGAATCGATCGTGGTCATGTCACCACCTGGGATCGTTCCATAGCCAACGACACGGGATTCGGAGCCATCATCATTGTCTTCGTAGCTGATGTTGACGGTCTGGACTGAAATCTGGACGGCCTCAGCCCATTCCTGGTCATCCAGTTGGGGCATCACATCAGACAGGTAAGCCATCACAGCCTCTTTGACTTCAGCCACCGTTTTGGTGTCATTTCGAGCAGCCACGCGGGCGCCTTCGCGCGATGCGTTGGAGATCATCTGCCCCGAGTTGATGTACTGGGAGATGTCGATCGCTCCGAAGGTTACGATGATCAAAAAGGGCAGCATTACGGCAGCTTCCACGACGACGGCTCCGCTGCGATCGCACTGTCGTTTGTTTCGGTGATGTCTGGACATGCTAAATCCTGTCGGTGGGAGCGCATCCATTCGCCAGTGGGGAAGGAATCAGATATTTTTCTGACGCTCTCGAGCTATTCTCGAGTCATTTTGCAACTTGCGCGAATCTGAGCGCCAGCTGTGAAGAATGGTGGCAGCCAGGAAACGTCGGCACAGTCGACTTCAACGGCCGCCGTGATTTCGGTCCCCAGCGGTGGACCGCTGATAAAGGATGGCTCGAAACTGATCCGCAGTTCATTGGTGTTCATTGAGTCCGCGAGGACTCCCCGCAACGTGCGGCGGACGACGGTTTCAGCGTCGCTCGAATC
>CAZJEK010000213.1:5436-8658 GCA_964545005.1 uncultured Pirellulaceae bacterium | reverse complement strand
CTGGGTCGTGATCAAACAGGCTTTGCGGCACCCTTCTCGAGCCGCGTTGGTCAGTGATTGACGGACCATCATCATCCGGGCAAACTCGATCGAACCGAAAATCATCAGAAAAATGACTGGTGCGACCATTGCCATCTCGATGGTCGCAGTACCGCGGCGTTCCCCGCGGAGGCGTTTGCGTCGACGAGAAATGCTAAACATGGCATTGCTCCTCGGTGCAGATTTCGATGCTGTCACCGGTTTCGGGCAGTTCAACGGGTTCTCGGTCCAAACATTGCGCACGGACCGTGTTGTAACTGTTGGCCAGGTCTTGCCAATAGTCGCCCTTGCGAAAATGAACCGGTTCCCCCGGGTCACCCTCGGACAACTTTTTGAGGTTCTTCTTCAAGTTGATAATTGGTCCCACCAATCGATTGCTGTAGCGAAGGCTATCCAGCATCACGACGGGAAGAAAAAGAAAGGAAACAATGACTGAAGGAATCAGAAACTGCATTCCGCTTTGTGGAGCATTGCCGCCCTGTAAAAATGAAAACAGGGCAATCGTGCTCAATTGGGCGAGTTGAAAAATCGCCCAGTAGACGGCCAGGCGAATGAGCGATTCACCTTGAATACGAAGATCGGCAACTAATCGCCAACGGCGATTGGGAGGGGCGGTGGGCGAGGTCATGGGTTTTTGTCTTCAACGTGCCGGGTGGGAAAATCAATTGCGTGACAGGGCTGAGATGCGCGTGCTAGGTAGGTTTGCAAATCAACCCTATGCTGATTTTCCAACCGGGGTGCGGGAAAAAATACAACTTGCGGGAAATTGCAGACAAGTGTCGCTCGTCATAACCGTCACGATTGACTCGCTTCTTGGGCGTGCAACTTCTAAAGGCAAAACTCTGCATGAAAAGGTGCTCATGTAGCGCCATTTATCTGGATCGACTCAAGTTCAGCGACCAGCATTCGACTCCATTCTGATTGGCGACCAGCAATGCCGGGCGATCCTCGGCTGCAATCAAAGTCAATCCATGAATTGGAGAATCGGATTCAAACTGACCCAACCACGCTCCTTCGCCAGTGACCAGTTGAACGTGGTTTTCAGAGTCGGCGATTGCCCAGACGATCAACGTTTCAGACTCACTGCCCAGTGACAATTCGATCCCCGCAATGGGTTCAATCGCCTGATCGAATAGCTGGGGCCCGATTTCAACGGTCCACTTTCGGTTCAGTTGCTGGTCCCAGCCTACCGCGCTCCATCGTCCTGAGGCGGATTTGCCCGAGGCAACCAGCTGCCGATCGTTCAGCGACGTTAGATGGCGGAAATACACTTCGCTCGTCGCTTCGCTGGTTTCCGCTTTCGTGCTGATCTCGCGGCCCGATTTCAGCCTCACCAGTCGACCGGACTGCAAAGCAACGACGTCACCGTTGAATCCGGTTACCGCCGTGGCGGCGTTGTCTGAAATGGGCAGCACGTGAAGGGTTGCCGGGTCGACCAGCAGTACACGGCCCGGGTTGGCATCTTCCGCGGCGTTGCCGGTGGAAACGATCAGTTCCGGGGAATTGTCACGATCGAGGTCGGAATACTGGGCCCAGGTGAACGATTCGTCAGAATCATGGCTCTTCAATTCTTCAACTTTCAGCGTTCCTTGTAACTGGAAGTTGTCGTCGTAGATCCTGACCCGACGGCCCAGCGGTGCCAGGGTCGCCTTCCAGCCATTGACCCTGGATGCACGCAACCAGACTGCCGCTTCATTGGTTTCCAGAGGTAGCGTCTGGTTGTCGATTCGCTGCCCCTCGGCATTTACCATGGCAACCGTTTGCCACCCGTCAAAGGCGGCGACCATGGATACTTGGCCGGAGGAATCGTGTAACGAAGTCAGATTGCCAGGTTGTTTGAAGTCTCGGCAAATCCAGGCTTGTTGCGGTTGGATTGACCATTGTCCGGGACGGCTATCGGTCGGTCGCTTGGCTGCCTGGCTGGAAAATCCAGGTAACAATGCCGACGCATCAACCGCGGCAAGTTGCTGTTGATAGGTATCGAGATACTGGCTGTAGGCCAAGTTCATTTCGGCTGCCACGTTTTCGCCTTGGTCGACTCGTTGCATCGCCGCGACCAGCTCCTGGGCCCAGTTGCGGTCATCCGGGCTGATAGCGCGAACATAATGCACCACCGCATCGCCATCGAGGACAACGGCGACCGGCAACGAGCTGAACTCAAACTTGGCACCTGCCGTCAACCGTTGATCGTAATAAGTAGGCCAGCCCGATGCCTGGGACAGGCGTTCGATACTGGGAAAGGGAGATATGTTATCGGTGCCCGGTTGCAGTCGTTCGGTGTCAGCGTAAACCAACCCGACCTCGTATTTTTCAGCTGCCGATTTCAGTAAATCCAATTCTTCCTGCAACAGGTTTGCCGACTGGTTTCCCGAAAGCCAGATCAGCGCAGTTGTCTGTTGGTCAAAATGCAGATGATTGACGGTGCCAGTCCTGGTCTGGAATGTGAACCCTGGGGCACGTTTACCAATCATCGGCGAAGGCAGAACTTCCGGTAACGACACGAACTTGCGTACCGGTACACGGTCGGCATCGTCCGACAAATCAAACGTGGTTCCCGGAACAGATTGATTGACGGATGCATTCCGGTACCTGGCTATCAATCGTACGTCGTCGACTTGATCGGAAGCGACAACCTCTCCAGCCAACAGTTTGATCGGCAAGGACATCTGCTGGATCAGCCTGGTCTGTTTATCGATCCAGATGTCCGAAGTCATGTCCTGTGCGAGCGATCGGATGACATAGCAATCCTTGCCGTCCAGGGTATCGTCTGCCATCCGTTGCAACGCTTCGGGTTGATCAAGCCAGGGGCAGCGAGATTGGTGCAGCAACAATCCAACCGGAACCGGGATCAGCCAGGGGCCACTACTCTTTCGAGATTCATCCAGCGGCAGTTCAGCGAATCCCGTGATCCGTGGCCGGGCAATCGGGTCGGCCAACAACTGATCCAGCGGAATGGTTTGCTGGTAGGGGATGTAGAGTGTCTGCCCTTCCAGATTGGCCGTGTCGATATCAAACACTCTGCATTCAAGCAACGATCCGTTGGCCTTGATTCGTGAATTGTACGATTCGAATGCCAGCTTTCCGGAAGCACGGTAGCTGGTTTGAAAGGGCTTGGGTTCGCTGTACCGTTTTCCATTCAGCCGGTAAGCCAGTTGTAACTGGCCGTCGTCCTGATAGGACTTT
>CAZJEK010000213.1:0-5426 GCA_964545005.1 uncultured Pirellulaceae bacterium | reverse complement strand
TGCCGAGGCGTAGGTGTTCAGCGAAGCCTTGAGAATGTCAGCGGCCGTCAATCCATCTTCAAACGTGACCCGATCGGGAGTTTCGTCGGTGGAGATGGAAGGTTTGGGCTTGCAACCGGCAACCATAGCGATTGCCAGTGCCAGGTTGAACACTACTACCCGTTGCCAAGGCCGCCTGTATCGAGTCCAAACCATGAACGGAGTTTCCTGGTGCCGCGTCTATCTCAAGTGTACGGGTTGGCGTCTGGGATGAAAGTCGGTGATCATATCGCCAATCCCGAATTGGAGGATTGACGTTGCACTCGTTAACGGCGGCGCGTGCCCGGCGTCAGTTTCAAGCGTTCACGAAGCTCGGTCACCTGACCGGCCATCCCACGTTGAGATGTGGTTTGGTTGCCAACCGAAGTTCGATAGATCGAGAAATCAAAGGCCGGGATTTCGTCTTTGAGATTCAATCGATCTGCCTGCAGGCGTAACACTCGTTCAAAATAGATAAATGGATACTTGGTGTCGGGGCGTTTTTTGCGGACCCAGTCAAAGCTGGTGTTGACCAGCTTGGCCGGAATCTTGCCTTCCTGAACCTTTTTAACCACGGCAGCAATGAACGTTTTTTCTTCATCACGCCGCGTCTTGAGGATGGCGTTCAGTTGCCGTTCATACTCCAGGTAACGACTCGCTTCACCACGCTGCGGAGTAAAATCGTCCCCTTGGGCTGCGGTGGGAATCAGGAAGACTGCCAGGATCAAACCGGCGGTAAACTTGGTGAAGGTATCTGCAGTGAGGGTAAACATGTTTTACTCTTGATGGATCAATGAAGGTAAGCCAGGCGTTCGCAAACGAATCGCCGCGCAGTACTTCGAAAGCGGCTTATACAGAAACGCGGGCACCGCAGCCAGAGCAGTATTTTGCTAGCGGATCTGCCAATAGCAGGGTCAAGGAACGTTGGTGGAAATCCAATACAAGCCCGACGCGCAAGTATGGAAGTTGCTCACTCTACCGGAATGTATGTATTTCGAAATCAGAGGTAAGGTTGCCTGCAGTCCACTGATCAGGCCAGTTCGCCGACCACCGACCATTAACTGCGAATAAACCGCTGCACGTAGCGGGAATCACTACATACAAAACGTTAGAGTCAGGAAAGTTGCGATTATCGCCTTTCGCAACGCACTTATTTGCCAACGAGGAAGATCGCGCTCAAATCGCCCCGGAGTGGGCCGTCTTCGATAGCTTGGGGCAAGAATAGCTCCCAGTCTACCTTTCCAGCCGTTCCACCAGATTCTGAAACGCCAATTCAATTTGTTCCACGGCATCGTGAAAGCACTGGCCGTCTTGCTGTTGGCAGAACTCAAGCATCTCAGCGGCCAGTGCGGCCTTGATCGCTCCGACATTGGAGAAGCTCGATCGCAATGAATGGCCACAAGCTCGAGCCTGATCATAATCCTCGCTCGCAACAGATGCTTTGGCGCGTTCGATGATCGACGGAACTTCATCGATACAGGTCTGCAGCAAAAGATCGGCCAACTGCTGATCGCCACCCGTCCGAGCCAACGCGACATCGGGATCGAGGATCATCGCGTTGAATACCTGGCTTTCCGAACTCGGGCCTTTGGCATTTCGCTGTCCGGTTCCAAAAATTCGTTTCTCCCTGGCGGGTCGGTCCGGGGAAGCTGTAGTCTTGGCAGGTTTCGAAACACTGGCCAGCGGAACCGATTCGACCACTTGATAAAGTTGTTCGGGACGAAAAGGTTTGACCAGGTGGCCGTCGAAACCCGCAGCTAGAAAACGTTCGCGGTCGCCTGTCATGGCATGGCCCGTGATTGCAATCACAGGTTGTCGCTGGCCGGAAGGTTCGTCACTGCGAATTCGTTCAATCGCCTCCAAACCGCCGAGGCGGGGCATTTCAATGTCCATCAAAACGACGTCGTAGTTTGCCGAGTCCAATGCCTGGAGAGCACTTTGTCCGTCATCGACGATATCGACTTGATGTCCCCGGCGACGCAGTAATCCGGCGGCGACTTCCTGGTTGACTTTGCCATCCTCGGCGACCAGCACACGTCTCGGTTCAACAGTATCTGTGGAAACTGGGTCAGCCTGCTGTTCCGATTTCCACTGCTCAAACTGTTCGTCGGTGGCGGGCGTCAGCAGTACCGAAAACCCAAACGTACTGCCGTGGCCCAGTTCCGATTTGACCCACACTCGACCGCCCATTTTGTGCGCCAGAATTCGCACGATCGCCAGACCCAGTCCGGTGCCGCCATAGTTTCTGGCCGTGTCAGTCTGTTCCTGTTCAAACGGATTAAAAATGGAATCCAATTTGTCGTTGGCGATACCGATCCCCGTGTCTTGAACCTCCATCGCGATTTCGTGTTGTCCGTCCTGCACTCGGCGGCGAGACAGGATGACATTGATTGATCCCTGTTCGGTAAACTTGACAGCGTTCCCAATCAGATTGATCAATAGTTGACGGATCCTCAGCGGATCTCCCACGTAAACATCGCCAACGTCATCGGCGACCTGGGATTCCAGTTTCAAGCTCTTCGATGCACATTGCGGACGCAGCAAGTGGACCACTTCGTCTAATAACTCCTGAAGCGAAAACGGAATGGATTCGAGTTCCAGCTTGCCGGCTTCCATTTTGGAAAAATCCAGAATGTCATTGATCAACCCGACCAGATTTTTCGCGCTACTTTGCGCGTACCCCAGGTACTCCTGCTGTTGGCGACCCAGTTCTGTCTGCTGCAGCAACTCGCACATCCCGATCACGCCGTTCATTGGGGTGCGAATTTCGTGGCTGATCGTCGCTACGAACGCGCTCTTGGCCCGATTGGCATCGACGGCCTCTTGTCGAGCAAGTTCGGTCCGTTTCTTTTCCGCTTCCAGTTGGTCGATGAATGCCGCCTGTTTGCGATTCCAGACAATCATCACGGCGGTACCCACGGCCAAGGTAAATAAGACCGCACCAGATCCCCACCAGAACCTGGGGTACTCATAGAAACGTTTGTTGAGAAATCCGGTACTGATCCAGGGAGTGTGGAAGGATTCCCGTTGGTCGGGTGTCAAGCGGTCGAGCGTTTTGGTGATGATGCCAGCGAAGATGCTCCAATCGCTTCTGATCCCCATGCCATTGCGATACAGGAAATCGGTCTCACCAGCGATACGCAGATTGGCAATCCCCTCGCGTTGAGCCACGAAGGCGGCCACGCCGGCGCCACCGAGAAAGGCATCCACTTCCCCTGTCGCCAGCATTCGGACACCTTCACTCGGATCGCGGGCTTCGACGACGATGATTTCGGGATGATTCCGGCGCAGAAACGCTTCGCCTGTGTACTCATTCGGAACCGCCACGCGTTTACCGGCCAGGTCTTTCAGCGAAACGTCGCCCTGGGTCTGCTGACGAACGATGATGGTGGCCGGATAACTGACGTACGCTTTGCTGACGGTTACGTAATCGCGATCGATCCAGGGGACGATCAGCGAGACCGCATCGATTTCTCGCGATTCAAGTTTCGTCAGATTTTCTTCCCAGGACCTGGTTCTGATTCGTTCGAATCGAATATCGAGCACGTCTTCAAAATGATCGAGGTAACTGGAGACGACCCCTCGCATTTCGCCGTCTGGACTCCAATATTCAAACGGCGGGAAGTCTGGAGTGGGGGCGATTTTGATCACCGGATGCTGAGCGAGAAAGTCATTCTCGGCGTCGGACAGCCACGGGATCGGTCGGCGTTCTTGAATTGCCGCCTGGGACGGTTCGCATTCGATGGCAAGGGTTGCCAACACGAACGCCACTGCGACCAAGCGAACGGCGACAACAACCATTCGTGCTGACATGCGCCATCTGGAACCTGAAATAGCAACCATCGACTCCTCCGCAACTGATTGTAGGCATCAGAGCGGTCGATGGGGAAAACTATCCCCGAATTCGTTTCGAGGATTATTATTTCCAGCCGAAACTGCGGGCGACGGACGCTGTTTCCGAAGCGATGATATCCAAGTCCTGATCGGAAAAATCGGACTGATAGTAGGTCGGTGGTGTGATGCTGGGGCTCCAGCGATCGATCAATCCGGTTTCGTCCAGTTCCACGAATTTCAGCAGATTGGCAAGCTGTTGTTCCGGCAGTTCGCACAATTGATCGTAACGCACAACGTGGGTCGCGGCGGCCAGTTCCGGTTCCTGTTGCAGCAATCGATGTAGCCAGCCATAAACCATGGCCCAGTACTTTGCCCAGCCACGAACGGTTTGTCCCGCATCCCACAATTCGTAAATCAAGTTGACGGTACTCGAGTCGCCAACGTTGATCAAGCGGAGATCGATTCCAAATTCAAAATGTCCGACACGCTGCAGGTGCGTGACGGCGCGGGGATGGCGAGCCTGCGCCGCGCGAAACAGTGCGTCCTGTTTCATCAACGATGCAATATGGCCGACCGGTTCCCGAATGGGTATCAGGAATCGAGCGTCAGGAAACAGCGATTTCAGGTAACCCAAACGGGTCAGGTTGTAATTACCTTTGGACGCATAGCGACTCCGTTCGCGCACCAGCAACAGCTTGCGAAGATGGTCGGTGTAAATTCGATCGAATTCCGGAAACCGCTGACTGCCATCGAGGACCTGGTTGTGTTGGGGATTGTGTAGATTCTCCAGGCAGGCCATCCACAGCATTTCCTCCATCGCTTCGGGGCTGCCGGGAGTGACCAACATCCGGTCACCGTGGGCTCGTTCTGTCGGTGTTGACGATCCGGTACCGGTTTGAGATTTGCTCCACCAGGTCGGGATCAACAGACCGGGAAAGTCGCGGTACTGGTGCGTCGCGACCTCAGGGTGACTGGCCAAAATCTCCAACAGCAGTGTGGTGCCAGAACGTGCCAGGCCGGTTACGTAGATCGGACGGTCGATGTTGATCGGATCAAGCTCCGCTTGAAGAAGCTTGGTTTCCCAACGCGACATTCTCTTCCAAAATCGAGGATGATTGGAAAACAACCCGCTGAGGAAATGGGTGCCAGGCCCCACGTGAAAGGCATCGAGTGCAGACGATGACATCAGATCGTGCCCTGTGCATATCGGATTCCGCCGGCCGAAACGGTGCAACCGACCAGAAACAATGTCACCCATGATTGCAACCAGGCTGGGCCAATCGGGATGTAGTTCAATGAGTCGGTAGATTTCACGGCCAGGTTTGCCAGTGAATCGACAGTTTGTCCTTCACCTGTCAGCGGACTTGGTTTTGGTTCGGAATCTGACGATGTGGAAATCAAGGCAGTGGATTGGTTGGTTGGAGCAGCCAACTGCCGATGCACGGCATCCAGATTGATCGCCAACAGGATTACCGGGACGCCTGCCAGTAGCGATGGGCCGAGCGAATAGGCGACCTGGTTTCCGGCCAGACGAAGGTTCTCCTTGACCAAGACCCACAGGCCGGAGAACTCGC
>CAZJEK010000212.1:0-10056 GCA_964545005.1 uncultured Pirellulaceae bacterium | reverse complement strand
CCATAGCTTGGGGCGGAAGCCCCAAGAAAAGCGTACCAATTCAATCACGCCCCGGAGGGGCCGTCGTTTTTGAAATGCGAGTCTGGGGGATTTCAAGAATGAGATCTAATCATCCGACGCCAGGATGGTGAGTTTTTCCAACCACTTGCTTTCGCCGGCCCCATCCGGGGGCGGAATAAATCGAATTGCTTTGCACTCGGGGCTTCCGCCCCGAGCTAGTAAAGTCGGCCCCTCCGGGGCGAGATGGTTGAGCCCAATGCAACCTCGAAACAAATCAGCTCATCGCTTCCTCTGCAACATCGCGGGCAGCTTCCACCAGGTCCTGTCGATCGGTCACTTGCCGAGCCAGGATCCAGAACGCTGCCAATACGAGCAGACCAATGATTCCTGACGAGTACCAGATCAGGTGTCGGTTGACGTCGTACAACAGTGTCCCACCCAATGGCGCAATCACGGCGGTAAACGAAAACGTCATCGCATACCAGCTCATGTACATTCCAACATCGCGCCCCGATGAACGCCTGGCAACAAACCCGGTCGCAACGGGAAACATCAACATTTCACCGATCGTGATGACGACCATCGACCAGACAACAAACCAGATTGCCGTCGACCAGGGCAACATCGCAAATCCCAGGCAAGACAGAAAACATCCGACTCCGATCGTGACCAGCATTCGAAACCGACGGACAAAATTGACCAACAACATCTCGGTGATCACGATCACGATCGTATTGACCGCATATAACAGCCCAATCTGAGGCTTGCTCATCAGGTAGTGGTCTTCCAGGTACTTCGGGTAGGTCGCATGAAACTGAAAAAACACAAACGACGATGCTAACATCAACAGCAAAAACACGATGAACAACGGATCTTGCAGCGGCCCGCCGACGCCGTTGGTGCGATCTGATCGCTGCTCATGCTCCGGCCGTGTTTTGCTGTACCGTTTGAATCCAAACAGCATCAACAAGATCCCGGCAGCGATAGCGGTGGTGACCCCATCGACGTAAAACAGCAAATCGAAGTTGTATTCCAAACGCGCGCGTCTGCAGTTCGGGTTCAGTAAATTGAACGATGGCGACATTGTTGGCAGGCCGCACTGATTCCGAAAAAACGCTCAGAAAAAAAATTGCAATGCTGACACTGAGAAACGAATCAAAAATCGGCACCACGCAATAACAAGGACAGCTGATTGCCAACGAAACAATCTGCAACCGAATGGCACCGACCCGCTTGATCAACCGCCCCCCCAGATAGGCCCCGGTAATCGAACCCAGCCCAAAGACACTGAAGATCAATCCCGCTTCAACAATCGTAAAATCGAGCTTGGTGGTCAGGTACAGCGTCAAGAACGCCAACACCATACTGCCGCAACGATTGATCAGCAAGGCAAACGATAGATACCAGACCTCAATCGACAGCCCACCGTACGCTTGCCGATAAGCTTGAACGACAGCAGAGACCATGGGCAAGTTTTCCTACGATTTGAATCCGATGGTTTGACCGACGTGGGAGCGGATTCAACCTGACGGCAAATTTCCGTATCGCGCAACAGGAACATCTTATTTCCTTACGCCGCCAGCGACAGCCGGCATTTCGGTTTCTCGAAAGAGCAAAAATCTTCGACCAGGTTCGCGCTGACTTGCGATCAAACTCTGTTTGTCCCCTTGCATGGCAGATCATTGGATAACCTGACATCAAAGGACAAAAGCTATCGTTAAACCAGCGTGGGGATGATCGAGACGTAAAAGCCTGGATTCGTTCGTTCAGATTTCTTGAAGATCCTGGCAGGTATCAAGGTGCCTCGCTCACTTAGTCGGGATATTTAGCCAGTGATTGTCAAACGCCCAGTTTACAAGCATGCAACGGGCTCTCTCGAGTGGTGCTTACTTTTTGCCTTCACCTTTGGTTGGGCTTACTCCGGGCCGAAGGCCCCATCGTTTGCCTAGCCCAGCCTGCAGGGCTGGGGACCGGTATCAAGATGCCCGTTAGGGCCGAAGGCCTGGCCATTTGCAAACGGCTTGGCCTTCGGCCATTGGTAACTTCAACGTATGGCGACGCTGCAACCGATTTCGACTTTCAACTGTGCAAACCGAAGCCCGCAAATCTCGGCCAAACCGAACAAGCCTAGCTCGAAAGCAAGTGCGACAAGCGAGTTGCACCCGATCCCGCAGTGACGGGGCGTCAGCGGGTTTCACGACTATTTTGCCAAGATTGCTGGTTGATGGTCGAATTAGGGGCGAATTTTAGACCCAATGAAGGGCCCACTGGATTACCCTACGACTGATACAACACTACCAACTGGACGTTTGTTGATTTTTTGCCACATCCGAGTCACACCGCGCCAACAGTAGCCTATCGTTGTCACACGTTGTACTCGACAACCAGTGCGTTTTAGGTATCCCCTGAAAAACTGAAACACATGGAAACAGTACGCTTCCTTTTTTCCGACGCCAACCTGCTCCCCACCTGCATGATGATCCTGGTAACCCTTTACTGGTTGCTAATGATCGTCGGTGTGGTTGGAGTCGACTTGTTCGATGTTGATGTCGATGCCGACCTGGGTATCGATGCTGATTTCGATGTCGACCTGGACGTTGACGGAGGGGCGGCCACGGCAGGTGGAACGCAGATCTCGGGAAGCACGACGACCGGCGACCAGACACCGCTAAAAGCGTTTTTCGAATTCCTGTACATCAGCGACATCCCTGTCGTGATCGTTGCGTCAGCATTCGTTTTCTGGTTCTGGTTAACCATCGTTTTCCTGAACTTGTTTTTCAATCCGGGACTGACGATCGGCTGGTCGATCTTAATGGCCTTTCCGAGCGCGTTAGTGGCGTTGATGCTAACCCGACTGGCGATGATGCCGGTGGCACTTGTTTTCAAGAAACACCCTGCCGAAGACAACTCACGCAAAAACATGATTGGCCTGATCGGCCGCGTTACCTCCAGTGAAGTAACGGAAAAATTTGGACAACTTGAAGTCGCCCGCCCTGGCGACACCGAACTGGTGCTGAATGTGAGGTGCCAATCGGGAGCTCGACTGAACAAGGGCGATGCGGCAAAAATCACTTCATACAACACAGACGACGGCACCTTTCAGGTCGAATTAACAAAGTGGGAGAGTAGCGACAATGTTTGACACCATGATTATTGGTTTCTGGTTAGATACCACTGCGGGAAACATCCTCTTGGCAGCAATTGCGCTAGCGGTGTTGTTGGTTCTGGGCGGTTTCGCGCTAATCGTAAAGTGCTTGAGGAAAGTTCCCCAAGGTACGGCTCTGATTCGAACTGGACAGGGCGGCACGGAAGTCAGTTTTGACAAGTGCCTGGTGCTTCCCGTTTTCCACATCGTGGAAATGATGGACATCTCGGTCAAGCGAATTGAAATCGACCGGACCGGCTCTGACGGCCTGATCTGTAAAGACAACATCCGTGCCGACATCAAAGTTGCCTTTTTCGTGCGAGTCAACAAAACGGGCGACGATGTCAAACGAGTGGCTCAGTTCCTCGGTTGCCGCCGGGCTTCAGATATCGAAGCGCTCCGCCAAGTCTTCGAACCCAAATTCTCCGAAGCGCTGAAAACAGTCGGTAAGCAATTCGATTTTGTCGAACTGTATAACTCTCGCGAAGAGTTCCGCGAAGAAATCCTCAAGATCATCGGCACCGACCTGAACGGTTACTTGCTCGACGATGCGGCGATCGATTACCTGGAACAAACCGAACTGGGTAAACTCGACCCCAACAACGTGCTCGACGCCGAGGGTATCAAAAAGATCACCGATCTGACGGCTCGGGAAGTCACGCTTGCCAACCATATCACTCGAGAAAAAGAAAAGACGCTGAAAAAGCAGGACGTCGAAGCGCGTGAAGCGATCCTGGCCCTGGAACGTCAACAAGTCGACGCCGAAGAAAAGCAGGAACGCGAAATCGCCGAAATCACGGCTCGCCAGGAAGCCGAAGCCGCTGTCGTCAAGGAAACCGAACGACAACGATCCGAATTGGCTCGTATCGCGGCCGATGAAGAAATCGCAATCGCTGAAGAAAACCGATTGCGAGCGATCATCGTCGCTCAGAAAAGTAAAGAGCGAACCGATGCCGTTGAAACCGAACGCGTCGAAAAAGATCGTGGTCTCGAGATCGCCGAACGCGAACGAGTTGTCACGCTGGCCGACATCGAAAAAGAAAAGGCGATCGAAGTCGAAAAGAAAAACATCCAGGACGTGATCAAAGAACGCGTCATGGTCGAACGGACGGTTGTCGAAGAAGAAGAAAAAATCAAGGACACCAAAGAGTTCGCCGCTGCCGAACGTAAGAAGCAGGTTGCGGTCACCGCTGCTCAGGAAGACGCCGAGCAACAATTGGTCAAGGAAGTCAAGAAAGCCGAGGCCGAAAAGCAAGCCGCTGATCTGCAGGCTCAAACCATCGTCGTGCGGGCCGAAGCCGACCGGACTGCCGCTGAAAAGCAGATGGAATCCAAGAAGTTGCTGGCCGAAGCGACCCAAGCCGAAACCGCTGCCCCTGGATTGGCCGAAGCCCAGGTCACGATGGAACGCGCCATTGCACTCGAAAAAGAAGGTACGGCCGAAGCCAAAGTGGCCCAGCTGAAATTCGAAGCCGAAGCCAAAGGTATCACCGAAAAGGCCGAAGCGATGAAACTGTTCGACGGTGTCGGCAAAGAACACGAAGAATTCAAGCTTCGCCTGAACAAGGAAAAAGATGTCGAACTGGAAGCCATCTCGGCCCAACGCTTGATCGCCGAAGCCCAGGCGAAAATGATCGCCGAAGCGCTGGTCAACGCCAACATCGATATCGTCGGAGGCGACAACAAGTTCTTCGATTCGATCGTCAACTCGATCACCGCTGGTAAACAGGTCGATCGCCTGGTCGACAACAGCGCAGTCCTGTCGGACGTCAAAGCAACATTTTTCAATGGCGACCCGGCTCAATTCAAAGCCCAGATCAACGAACTGGTCGACACCTTCGGGATCACCTCAGAAGATCTGAAAAATCTGTCAGTCGCAGCGTTGATCGGTCAGATGATGGGGCTGACCAATGACGCCGATGTGCTGCAAAAGTTGCAATCGATGATGTCGGCAGCTTCTCGCGCCGGCCTGGCGACTGAGAACGCGGGCAAGGTCATGGCAAGTATCAACAAATAAGCTCGCCAGCTTTAAATGACGCCGATCGTGGCTCCTCCGTCGCGGTCGGCATTCATTGACCTTTTGACTCCAGTGTCGCATGTCCAACGAGCTAGAAAAACCTGAACCCAACGATCCCCAACAGGAATCTGCTGCCGGCGACCAACCGCAGCTGGAACGGGGAACGTACGAGATCATTCAAAGTCGTCTGCACTCCCACGCGGACGAACTTCGCAATCGCCTGAATCAGTTGAACGAGGAACGGCGGGAAGTTTTTGGTTCGATCCCGACCGAGCTGATTTCGACTCAGCGGATCACGACCAGCAACAATTGTATCGCTCAGGATATCGTTGCCGTCGGGGACAAGTTTCTGTTCGGCTACAACGTCCACATGGGTTTGAAGACCGTCACGGAGCTTAGTGACGTTTTCGGCGTTTACGAGTTCCGCGACGGCACGATGCACGAACAGACGCTGGACCTGATTAAGGACCAGTCGTTCGAAGCCGATTTTGCCTCGCTGTACAAATACTACAAAGATACCCGGTTCCTCAAGTTCCACCTGGCCGGGCCGCACCTGTACCTGGTGTTTCAGGTTGGCAAAACCTACGCTGATTCCAAGGCTTTCAAGTTCCTGGTTGCCGATGGCCAGCTGGACTACATTGACAATCGTAGCGACCACGAAGTCAAGTTGCCCCCTCAACATGACTTCCAATGGCTGAGAACCAAACGGGACCTGCATCGCGACGGCGAACACCCCCATGTTTCCATTGACGACCGAGTTTTCGTCGAAACCGTTGGCGGCGACCTGACAATCAAGGTCGAAGACAATACGGATGACGGTTCCGGCATCTACGCCGAACCGGTTGATGATCCGGACCAGACACTCGACGATGCAGAGTACTATTATGCGATCGTCGGCAACATTATCCTGCTGAAGATCCGGCCATTTAAAGAAGAAGCGTTTCGCTACCTGGTTTTCAATGAGAAAACACAAACTGCGCGGCGGCTGGATTCGATTGCCGACGCCTGTGTATTTCTCCCCGAAGATCATGGCCTGATTTTTTCCAATGGCTATTATCTGCAAACCGGCGTTTACAAAACATTCGAAAATGAGATTTCGGATCTGAAGTTCGAACGCCGCGTCGCGTCCAGCAACGGCGAAGACTACCTGTACGTGTTTTACAACCAGCAGTCGGGGCATTACGTACTGCTGTCGTACAACATGATCGAACAGGAAGTCGCCACGCCGATCATCTGCAATGGTTTTTCAATTTTTGAAAACGGCCAGCTGATTTACTTCAAAGCCGATGAGAACCCGCAAAAGCATCACGCGATGCAGATCTGGCAGACGCCATTTGTGGGCGAGGACTTCCAGGTTGGCGAGCAAAAAGATTCCTACATCTTTAAAATTGGCAACAAGGAAATCGTCCGGGCGATGTCCGAATCGCATGAGGTGTTGAACCTGATTGGCCAGGATGATTCGTACGCCAACCTGTACGTTGATCTGGTCAAAAAATCGACCGATATCCTGGATTCCTACTTCTGGCTTAACGAACCTCAAACGTTTCAACTGGCCCAACCGCTGGGCGACATTCGCAATGCCGCCACCGCAGCGGTCGACGAGTTTGACAAGGTCGTTCGCGTTCGCAAAAACACCGCTGAACAATTCCAAACGGTCTCGAAAGCCGCGACCGATGCGGTGATGACTGCCACCAGTCGACATTTTGAATCGATTGACGACTTTGTCCATTCGTTGGCCGAACTGAGAACGGTTCGTGGACAGGTCATCTCGCTCAAAGAGCTCAAGTACGTTGACCTGGCAGCCGTTGAGGACCTGGAAACCAAGGTCGCCGAAAACACCGACCGCCTTTCCAAACGCTGCGTCGAATACCTGCTGCGAGAAGATTCGCTGGCCCCCTACGCCGAACGCGTGGCTTCTCAGCGTGAGCAGATCGAGGAACTGAAAACGGGCGTCCAAGCCAAACAGCTGGACGAGGAAATCGCTGCTGGTGCCAGTGAACTGGAAATGCTGATCGAAATTGTATCGAATTTGAAAATCGATGACGCGAACCAGCGAACTCGCATCATTGACAACATTTCGGCGATCTATTCCAACCTGAATCAGACTCGCGCTTCACTGAAAAAGAAGTCGCAGGAGTTGCTGTCTGTTGAAGGCGCGGCGGAATTCAACAGTCAGCTAAAACTGATCAGCCAGGCGGTCGTCAACTATCTGGACGTCTGCGATTCTCCGGAACGCTGCGATGAATACCTGACCAAAATGATGGTGCAGGTCGAAGAGCTGGAAGGCAAATTTGCCGAGTTCGACGAATTCATCGTGCAGCTGGCCGAAAAGCGGGAAGAGATTTACGCCGCCTTTGATGCCAAGAAGTTACAGCTGGTCGAAGCCCGCAACAAGCGAGCAACAGCGCTGATGCAGGCCGCCGATCGAATCATCAAGGGAATTCGATCCCGGGTCAGCAATTTCGAATCGGTTGACGAGATCAACAGCTATTTTGCTTCGGACTTGATGATCGACAAGGTCCGAGACATTGTCGATCAGCTGTCGACGATGGACGAATCGGTCAAAGTCGATGACATCCAAAGTCGCCTGAAAACAGTTCGCGAAGATACGATTCGCCAGCTGCGGGATAAAAACGAACTGTACGTCGACGGCCAGAATGTCATCCAGTTCGGCAAACACAAGTTTTCGGTCAACACGCAAACACTGGATCTGACCACCGTCATTAAAGACGATGACATGTTCTTCCATCTTAGCGGAACGAACTATTTCGAGCGGATCACCCACCAGGGATTGCTGGCCACCAAGGCGGTTTGGGATCAACCTGTCGTCTCTGAAAACCGTGACGTCTATCGCGCTGAATACCTGGCGTACCTGATGCTGGAATCGATCCGCGACGGCAAACTGGAACGCCCGGACGTCGCCAGCGAACAAGCGCTCGTCGAATCGGTGCAGGAATTCATGGCCCCGCGGTATTCCGAAGGCTATATCAAAGGTGTGCACGACCATGACGCCGCATTGATCTTGAAGCCACTGCTGGAGCTGGATGACCAACTTGGATTATTGAAGTTTTCATCGTCTGCGCGAGCGATGGCCATTCTGTTTTGGAACCAGGTTTCGTTGCAGGCCCCGGGCTGGGCCGCAAATTGGTCGCGACAATTGAGTTCGCTGCGGTCGGCAAGATCTGTGTTTGGCGATCTGGTCGCGGAAGAGCAATATATCGAAGAACTGGAATCGGCGATCGTTGAATCGATCGAAACACATGATTACGGGCACCCCCATTTATCGCGGGAAGCAGCAACGTATCTGTTTGAGCAGTTCTCGCGCGACGAGCCATTGATCTGCAGCGGACAAGCAGAAGCCATCGCTGATGATTTCAACCAGTATTTGAAAAAGCAACAGGCGACCGAAAAGTTCGAGGCACTCACTCAGCCACAGGAAGGCGAAATCCTGAATGCCGTCGACCGTTTTTTCCTGATTCGACAGTGGGTGCAACTGTACGTGCGACAGGCCGACCAGGACGACCGTTTTGTCGATGAAGTCGCTGCGCTGCTGGTTGACGAACGAATGGGAGAACGCCACGCCGCATCCACCAACCCCGAAATCGAAGTCACCGGCTTGCTGGGTGACCATCCGCGGGTCCAAGCGAAATCCTATCACCTGGACTATAACGAGTTCATGGTTCGGCTATCACGTTTTGCCTCCGAATCGGTACCAGCCTTTGAAGCCTACGTGCACCTGAAAAAGGAAGTCGTCGATCAACGCCGCGATGAATTGAAGCTGGATGAATTCAAGCCACGGGTATTAACCTCATTCGTCCGCAACCAACTGATCAACGACACTTACCTGCCGATGGTTGGTGCCAACCTGGCGAAACAAATTGGGGTCGTTGGCGAGGACAAACGGACTGACCTGATGGGTTTGCTGTTGCTGGTTTCGCCACCAGGGTACGGTAAAACCACATTGATGGAATATATCGCCAATCGACTGGGCATCACGTTCATGAAGATTAACGGTCCCGCCATCGGGCACCAGGTGACTTCACTGGATCCGGCGGAAGCCCCCAATGCCAGCGCCCGGGAGGAAGTTGAGAAACTGAACCTCGCTCTGGAGATGGGCGACAATGTGATGATCTACCTCGACGACATCCAGCATTGCAATCCAGAATTCCTGCAGAAATTCATTTCTTTGTGCGACGCAACTCGGCGAATCGAAGGTGTCTTCAATGGGCGAACGCGAACGTATGATTTGCGCGGGCGCAAAGTTGCCGTCGTGATGGCCGGTAATCCGTATACCGAAAGCGGCGAAAAGTTTCAGATCCCCGACATGCTGGCCTCACGGGCAGACACCTACAACCTGGGCGACGTAATCGGCGACAACGCAGCGTCGTTTGAACTAAGCTACCTGGAAAACTGCCTGACCTCCAATTCAACGCTGGCTCGTTTGAATTCCAGATCTCGGAAGGACGTTTACGCGATCATCAAGATGGCTCAACATGGCCAGGAACAGCCGCAATCCCTGGAAGGCAGTTACTCGATCGAGGAAATCAACGAATTTGTTTCGGTGATGAAAAAACTGATTGCCGCCCGAGATGTGATTCTCAGCGTCAACCGCGAGTACATTGATTCCGCGGCACAGGCGGACGAGTATCGCACTGAACCCGCTTTCAAATTGCAGGGTTCCTATCGTGACATGAACAAGATCGCCGAACAGGTGGCGCCGATCATGAACGATGAGGAACTGGACACAACGCTGCAGGCACACTACTTGAATCAGGCTCAAACGTTGACCTCCGGAGCGCAAGCCAACCTGCTGAAGTTCAAGGAACTGATCGGCAAACTGGACGGCGAGGACCTCGAACGCTGGAACGACATCAAACGGACCTTCCAACGCAAT
>CAZJEK010000211.1:0-10071 GCA_964545005.1 uncultured Pirellulaceae bacterium | reverse complement strand
AATCGCTAAATTGAAGTGCCAACCCCAAAATCAATACTTGACGCGGCACTAGTTACCAAAGCAGTGAGTCCGATTTGTTGGATCGATTTGACAAAGTCGAAGGCGGCGCGGCCCAAACTTCACAGGTTAATCAACGGCCTGGATTTAAGGTGCCAAGGCCTGACAAACAGCATGACAAGTTTGTCCAAGGTAACGAATAATGGAGCCGCCAAGAATTTGTTGCTTGGCAAGCTCCACGTTTCGTTCAGTGATACTAATATGAATTACTTTTCGATCTTTTTAAAAGGACTGCGATAACGTTCTGTGCTGATCGTCAACTCCGTTTTTTCGTCATTGGCGAGCAGAAGTTTGTTGTAGTCACCGAACGCTGATGCACTGACCTCACTCGCTGTAATCAGGATTGATCCTCCTTTTACCTCCCACTTGCCTTCGATTTCAGTATGGACGTCAATGTAACGTCCAGCTTGAATGCGAGCTGTGCCCGTCAGCGTTCCGTCAGCATGGAAGTTGAGTACCGTTGTGTCTTTGTTTTGGCGATTGTTGTAGAGATAGTCGGACCGCCAGGTCGTATTGGAAACTGATTCTTGGAGGCTTTTTTGTTTTGTTCGCGTTGAGCTCGGCGTTCGTTGACCAGGAAGATCGAGCGTGCTCTTTACAGGTTCTCCGTTGACAAAAACGCCAGGCGTCTGCTCAATTCGGATCCACAGGTTGAGAGTCCGTTTCTGTCCATTGAGATATGAATAACCAACGTATCGGCCCCGCTTGTCAGCTTTAAGGACGAAGCTTCCAAGATTTCCATTTCCCCAATCGGAATCAAATGTCCAAACATCAGCCACCTGTTCCACGTTGGAAATTCCATTGGATGGAATCAAATCGGGACTGTTCGGTTGCCTATGGGGTGTCATCGAAAGTTTGCCGCTTGGATCTTCACGGACCTCAAATGTTCCGGCGTTTTTCCATTCTCCGGATGGCATTAATAGTTTTTGCTGCCAGATTCCTGACAGGTTGTCTTGGGCCGACGCAGCGCCGGTCAAAACAGTCACAATGCAAGCGACAGCCGTAAGTTGAAACAATACACTTTTCATGGGATTCCTTTAAAATGACTGAGTGGTTTGAGTTAGTGACGAAAGCTCAGGAGAAGGCTCCGCTGTTGCCCCATAGCTACCGATCAGTATTTCGTGACGAAAATATGAACTTAGAAGTTCATTTTCTCTAGGTCCGATCCGACTCCGATGGAAGCTGAAACGTCTTCGAATTTCAACTCGAAAATTCGGGCGACGGATTGCTCTGCCCGGCAATCTGTTTGATTTGAGACTCGATGAATTGCCGAAAGAAGTTGCCCCTCGAATTGTCGACGCCAAAGGCAAGTATGAAGTTCTGAAATGCGGTCAATATGGCGTTGTGGTCACTCGCATCAGCAAAGCGTATTTTAATGAGGTCATCGCTGACAAAGCCAAACGTCAATAGTCGACAGGCAAGTGTCTTTATTTGTTGCGTAGACAGTTTACGTTTTTTCACTAGTGCTAAGTTCATTGCATTTTCCTCGACGCAGCGGAATTGGTATCTGGAAGACGTAGATGACACCGTGGGTCACGCGAGTCATCCACTGACGCCCCATAGCTACGAACCAGGATTCCGTGACAATAAACTTGTACTTGGAAGGACTTTTCTCTAGCCATTCAACTGGAGCAATAGAAAATGACTGTCGAAGAGCAGTTAGCAGCTGCCACGCAAGGTGTGACGAGGCTTTCGACAAAGAAAAACGACCCCGTATTTGCCTCGTTTTCGAGTCAATGGTCTCACGATGTACGGTGCCGAATTGCCAATGCCAGCGCATTGAAAAAGGCAGCCCAACTGGACTGCCTTCTGCGTTCAATCGGTTCTAGCGACTCAGTAATTGGACCACTTCTTCTCTGGTGCCACTTACAGTCGAACCATCGAGTTTTCCGACGATAACGACGCCTCCTGGATTCGAATCGGGAAGCCGATTCAACGAGTCTCGATTTGAGAGGTCGAGACCGCCGGGTTGTGTCCAGGGGCGGGAGTGTTTGGTATCTACTTCTGTTAAAAACACAGTTGCGGACGCTTCTGTGTTCAAACCTTGCCAATTCCGTTTAGTTGTCATCGACTCGAATTCCCCGTTGCCAAAAACCCTCTCAAATGGGCTGTTTCCTGACTGCGTTTGGACGCCCGGACGTGAAAGACAAGCCGGCATTTGATCAATTAACTTGCGATTGTGTTCGCTATCCCAAGGTTCATTCAACCGAAACTGCTGATACAGTCGTTCTTCCATCAGATAAGGAAGCAAGGCGACACGCCAGCTCAGAATGGGCACACCATCTTGATCGACAATATCCGCAGGGAAATGACCGTGGACGCTTTCAAAATTATGAACAGCCACCATCAGCTGTCGTGCATTGTTGACCGCAGCAGAGTTCTTTCGCCAAGAGTTTGCCTCGTTAACCCCAAAAGCAATTGATGCAGAAAGCAAAGCGAATACGGTCAGAAGACTGACCGACAAAAGTCGCATAAGCAGCGATCTTCTCGAAGTCACAATTGGATAGACTGCTCCCAATCCTGTGGTGATGCCAAGTGCGGAAAGCCCGACACCCGCCATAGACGCCAGTTGAAATTCCCGCATTGCAACCAATATGAAGGGAATGGTGATTCCCGCGATTGAAAACAGAAGACTTGCTCGTCCGAGAATGACGCCTGACCGCTTGGGGCTTGATGGTGGGTCGGCAATCTGAGTTTCTTGAACGAAGTTGGCCGAACTCTCGCCGGGTCGCCTGTTCTCAGGAACTTCATTGATCGACGGAATTTTTTGGGATTCATTGTCAATGGATTGTGATGCATTGTTGATGGTTTCAGTGTTCATCTGCGGGCTCGCACGGAGTGTAAATGGATGTTTTGCCATCCTTTATTCGAACAAGCCGAAATGTGACAGAAGAACTTGATGAATCACGGAAAACTGATTGAAAACTATCCGAAATAGGCTGAGTAGATCCTCTCAACTGATGATTTCTCCTGTTCCGTCAGCTCGCTGGCTGGCTTTCCATCAATTTTGAGTAAATCGTGCCCAGTTAAATCCTGGGACACCCCGTCAACGGCAGTATTGTCAAGAATGTCCGCTTTCGATGGCGGTCCGGCGACGATGCTTCGACCAGAGGGTGCCGCGGGCGTTCGGGGTTGCATGTGTTTCTCCTCGTTTTCTTGCCATAAAGGCGGCATTTTATTTCGCTACACCGGCCCTTAGCGTCGTTCTCGCGTCTGTGACGAATCAATGTCAGAGATTCTTCGTAAGCAATCCGGACGTCCCGATGCGGATCCAATTTTTTAGAACGTTTTTTGTCACAGCCTTGCTCCTATCCGCTACTGGTCGCAGTTCAATCAACCAAGTACAGGAGCTAAACGATGAAAACCCTTGTTGTTACAATTTTGATGCTAACCCTCACTTTTTTCTTCGGTGAATCTGGATTCGCCCAACAGACGCACAACGACTATGTGTTGACAGGTGGAAAACACCCGACAATGCTGGACGCAACTTTCGAATTCCTGTTCGTACCCTCGACTTCTCCCGCACAACTTGGTCGTGACCGAGACGGGTATGTTTTTGAGCTAGTCTATGACCAACATGGTCGACTAGTCCAATCCAAGGGAGGCGAGTACAAATCCGAACAACTCGCCGGGGAACAACGTATCGCGCTGATTTTGGAATGGGAGCATGATGGTCTCGAAGTTGGAGAATTAACGCGAAACGATTACCGGATCGTTCGAAACTCCAAGGAGAAGAATCGGATTGGTAAGTCCATCTCGCTTAACTCAAAATCGCCAAATAGATGGACGCAGCAATTAATTCAGAAGATGCGGGAACACAATCGATTTGCTGAAGCACTGCTGCAAATGAACCAAGGCATTTCGGGCGCGATAACCGGCTTCTCGGATGTATACGGCAAAAAGCTGGGACTTTGAATCCGACAGGTTTAGGTTCGAACCAGGACCGCCAAATGGGCGCGACAGTCGGAACAAGCAAAAACCAAAGCCAACTCCTGAACCAAGGCCTCGCTCGGGGCCTTGGTTTTTTGATTAGTCATCGACGATTCACTTGATATCACCGTGAAGGCAAGAGTTGGCCAATGACAATTCGCTCAAGACGGGTCACGCGTTGCGGCGAGAAATTTCATTGTCTACGTACACCAACAGATCCATTTCTTCAGCTGCGTTTCTAACGGCGGAAAGGTCATGGTCGCCAATCCGATTGCCGATTTCGAAAATCATCTTGGAGGCATAAGCGGATTTCGCCCGGAACATTCGCTGTTTTGCGGTGTCTTTGGAAACCGTTTCTCCAGTTGAATCTTTGATGAATTCGACGATTGTTGAAACTGAAATCTTCGAGCGGCCTTGGGGGTTGGCCCTGAACTCATCCAGACGTTCTTTTTGGAAGTTAACTGCGTACTGAAGCAGGGAGTGGAAAGCGTTTCTGCCATCCTGTTCGTCAACCAGCATATCCTGTTCGACGAGATGTTTAATCTGTTTTCCCTCGATCGAGTCGAACTCTCGCAAAGCCGCCTCTAACGGTGCGAGAGTCTTGCGATCCTCCGCTATGGCAGCAACTTCATCTGTGATTTGAACGGCATCCTTTTTTTTCTTACCAAAACTCCGAGCGACCTGATTACGCAACGCGGCCTTCAGGTAGTCTCGAAATCGCCCCTTTTCGGGCTTAAAAGAATCGAAGGCACCGGACAGGAACTTCAGTGCGAACTCTTGAAACTGTTCATCCGCTTCCGTAGCATCTCGACAAAGACAAGAGAAGAACTTTCGAATCGGTACCTGGTAGACATCAAAAAAGCTTGTCGGATCTTGCAGGACAGCAGGGTTGGTCATAATTCGGCTGATATGAGAGGGTTGTTCAGTTTCAGACATATTTGGTTTACTTGAAAACTTCAATTCAATAACCTCAGATCCGCTTTCGTTCTGGAGCGAAAACCAGCATTTGCAGTAAGCTAATGGTACCCCAACCAGGATGCAAATCCAGCTGCAAGGCAGATCTATTGGAATCTGGCGATGGATTTGACCTCGGTGACAATGCGATCGACGAAGTGGAAAGCTACGAACGAACGCAACTTGCTAAATCTGAAACGGAGTCACTCAACGACATTGCAAAGTATGTTAAGTCGAAGCTGAGGTCCAAAATTCGAGGCGTTGTCGAACAAGTCGGTGAAACACGCGACGCGCAATGGCGGTGCCAGGCACTGTACCAGCAGCGTCTACGTCGCCAACGAAACGTAAGTTGGACCCGTTTTTTTGGTCGCCCGTAGAGGTTGACTCTACTAAAATCACGAATTGGATTTGCTACTAACCGATTGAAGCAAATGGCCAGTCAAATTGGACGGAGCATCCGGGAATCTTTTCGTGTCTGCAAGTGAAATCATCAAAGCGGCTCTCTCTTTGCCGCTTGAGGAACGAGCTGAGTTTGTTCTAAAAATGTTTGGTAACGATCCAGCGCTGTTGGAACGACTTTTACCACGTATAGGGGACCCCGCAAACCTGCCCGAATCCGCTGAATCAAAAGAATCTGGATCTGGGAGAAACGCGTTTTCTCAAAACCCATCGCGTGAATCTGTTCTCAGCGACGATGATCTGGTATCGCTCTGGGGTGAGGCTTCACAATTGAACTCACAAGGTTCAGATGAACCTTGCGAAGTGAACCCTGGGAGCCTGAAACCCCGCCTGATGGTTGGCCCCTATCGACTCTTGCAACCCTTGGGCGAAGGCGGAATGGGATCGGTCTGGCTTGCAGAACAGAACGAACCAGTCAAAAGGCGTGTTGCGCTGAAGGTGATCAAAAACTGGGGCAACTCCAACGATATCCTGGCCCGGTTTGAAGTCGAACGCCAAGCGTTGGCGATGATGAATCACCCCCATATCGCTCGGATCCTGGACGCAGGCTCCACACCCAATGGTCAACCCTACTTCGCGATGGAGTTGGTCCAAGGTCAAGCGTTGACTGATTACTGTGACGAGAATCGCCTGGGACTTGATGAAAGATTGAAACTGTTTTCACAAGTTTGCAGTGGTATCCAGCACGCACACCAAAAAGGTGTCATTCACCGAGATTTGAAACCTTCTAACGTTCTTGTGGCGATGGTTGACGGCAAGCCTGTCGTAAAAGTGATTGACTTCGGTTTAGCCAAGGCGGTTGAGAGTACGCAGAAGTTGACGGACCGTTCGCTGTTCACAGGAATTGGTCAAATCATGGGGACTTTGAAATACATGTCGCCGGAACAGGCCAAGCTGGGTTCCATGGATATCGATACGCGGACGGATATTTATGCGCTGGGAGTATTGCTGTATGAACTGTTGACAGGTTGCACTCCGCTGGAAGACTCAGTGATCAAGGAGCAAGCCGTCCTGACGATCTTAACGTTCATCCGAGAGACGGATCCGGTCAAGCCATCGAGTCGGCTGAGCAATGCCACGCATGAGCATCTATCTCAAGTAACCCAGAAACGCAATATCGACCGATCGCGGCTAAGCAAGATCTTGACCGGTGATCTTGACTGGATCGTGATGAAAGCTCTGGAAAAAGATCGGACTCGGCGTTACGAATCGGCATCTGCCTTTTCAGAAGACATTATTCGGTTCATGAACAATGAGCCGGTCGTCGCTCGCCCGCCTTCACTGAATTACAAACTTGCCAAATTCGTTCGAAAAAACCGAACAGGTGTCGTTGCGTCCGGGTTGCTGATCCTGTCCTTACTCGGAGGTTTGTTTGGGACGGGGTACGGTTTCTTGCTCGCTAGCGAATCTGCTGAAGCAGAACGAATCGCCAGGCTTGACGCCCAGGACCGAGCAGACGAGGCAATCCAACAACGTACCCGCGCCGAATTGCGTGAACGGCAAGCCATCGAAGCCATTGAGAGTTTTGGGGATGCGGTTCGCAACAACATCGAGTTGAAAAATAACCCTTCACTCGGCCCCCTTCGCAAAACACTGCTTCAGGAACCCCTTTCGTTCTTCCAGTCACTTCGTGAACGGATGGAATCTGACGCTGACACCAGTCAAGAATCATTGCAACGCCTGGCGTCAGCCGCTGACGAACTCGGAATCCTCACCGCTGAAATTGGCGACAGGCAGAACGCTGTTCAAGCGTTCG
The DNA here is from genome assembly GCA_964545005.1 of uncultured Pirellulaceae bacterium. Lineage (GTDB taxonomy): Bacteria > Planctomycetota > Planctomycetia > Pirellulales > Pirellulaceae > Mariniblastus. Next base: position 2,915 of record CAZJEK010000211.1, on the reverse strand, counting down.
AGCAGGCATTGGAGATCCGAGAGCGTCTGGCGCGAGAAAATCCTGCTGACGAAAAGCTGCAAAGCGAACTCGCGTTCAGCTTGAATAGCGTTGCTGGTTTGTGGAACGAAACGGGCAGAAGCGCTGAAGCGATTGAGGTTGCCCGGAAGGCGATTGAAGCCCGAGAGAAATTAACGCGAGAATATCCCACTCAGACTAGGTATCAAGTCGATTTGGCGAACAGCATCAACCTGGTTGCTGTCCTCCTGGATAGAACTGGAAACACAAACGAAGCGATCCAAGCTTGGCAGCGGGCATTGAAAATTCAAGAGCGATTGGTGCAGGAAAACCCAACCGTTCCTGACTTTCGGAAGGAACTGGCCGGCAGTTACAACAATCTTGGATTGATTTTTCAAAGGACGGGGAACCCCGTCGAAGCGCTTCGCGCTTACGAGAAAGCTCTGGAACTTCGAGAACGCTTGGCTACCGAGTTTCCGTCGATCGCGAAGGCACAGCATGATCTGGCCCAAAGCTATAGCAACCTTGGCATTTTTCGCAAGGAAACCGGGAATTACAACGCGGCGTTGCAGTTATATGAAAAGGCGACGGGTATCCTTGAGCGTCTGGTTAATGAAAATGAAACCGTGTCTGAGTTTCAATACGCCCTCGCCCAAAGTCAATACAATTTCGCCATTGTTCTCGGCGAGACAGGCAAACAGAACGAAGGGCTGCAGCGATTTGAGCAAGTGCTGGAGAAATTCCAACACCTGGCAAATGAAAATCCAAAGGTAACGAAATTCCAAAGCGAGCTTGCCAAGACCTATAACAATATCGGCGTCTTGCTCAAGGATACAGGCAAGCCGGCCGATGCCCTGAAGGCTTTGCAGAAAGGCGTGGCCATTCAAGAGCGTCTATCGACCGAAAACCCGACGGTAAGCGAATACCAGAGCGAACTTGCACGTCATCATGAGAGTGTTGGTCGCCTCTTTAGTCAAACAGAGCAAAAGAACGATGCCGTCCAGGCGTATGAAAAAGCTCTGACTATTCGGAAACGATTGGCATCCGAAAACCCCGCGGTGGTACAGTTTCAGAATGCGCTTGCGATATGCCATAACTTGATCGGGAACGAGCAAAACGCGATCGGAAAATTCACCGAGTCGATAAAATCACTTCGAGAAGCGCTTGAGATTCAGGAAAGGTTAGCCATTGAGAATCCGTCGCTACCGGAGTTACAGAATGTCTTGGCATTAAGCTACAACAATATCGGTTCAGTGCTGTCAGCAAACGGTCAATCGAAAGAGAGCCTGGAGGCCTTCCAGCAGTCGCTGGAGATTCAGAAGAAGTTGGCGAGAGACAACCCAAATGTTCCCATGTACCAATGTCATGTTGGAGTTACCCTTCACAATCTAGCTGACACAGAACTCCAGAGTGGGCAGTATGCAGTGGCCCAAAAGCATTTGCGTCTGGCGATCGAATATCAGCAACGCGCACTGACTGCCAATCCTGCCGATCCTTTATTCCGTCGATATATGCGGCAGCATTTGGCGACGCTAGCCAGAGTGGCCGCCGCCCAGCACGAAGCCGATTTGGCTCGTGAAGTGAAAGTGGAACTCTCAGAACTACTTCTTTCGGATCCGGCAAACTCGAAGATAGCAGAACAATTAGCAACACCCAAGGAGGACTTGGCTAACGCAAGTGTTGGCGAGTTGCTTGGTCTTGGACAGTTCGCGTATGACACCATGCAATTCTCACTGGCGAGTCACTTGTTTGATTGCGCTCTCAAGAAAGACACGGCATTAGCCGAAGACCGGCAACGACAGATTGCTTACAACGCTGCCTGTTGCGCGTTATTGGCGGCCGCAGGTGAAAGCAACGGAGAATCGCCACTGGATGACGCTGAAAGAAGTGAGCTGCGGGGACAGGCACTGATTTGGCTCACAGCCGAACTGAATCGCTGGCAGGAGTTTCTCGACGCGAACCCAGAACGAACAGCTCCTGAACGAGCTGCCATCGTTCGGCAGGTACTTGATCATTGGAAAACCGACCCAGACTTACAAAGCGTCCGAGAAGAAAACCAACTAATTGATCTTCCTGAATCTGAACGTGAATCGTGGGTCAGGTTATGGCAGCAAGTCAAAGAGATAACGGAAACTGCCAACGAATAATGGATTTTCACTGAACTCTACTTCATTGACTCAGCAAGTTTTCGTTGAGTATTGCCACTGCCCGTTCAGCCGTGCTGAATCGGGCTTTTTTTTGGGTTTATGTGTCACATTTTTCCCGCCTCGACTAAAGGATTGCAAAGGCTTTAATCCTCCACCAATCCATTAACAAATGCAGGTGAACAAATGTTTTTACGAATCGCAACCCTGGCCGTTTTACTCCTGTCAGCCCAGAGCGCGGCCGCCCAAAGCGTCGTCATCTTCGCCTTCGAAGATTCAAAAATCGTCAACTCCGGTAAACAGCACGATCTCGACCTCTACTACGTCCTTGCCTACGAAGGAAACCATATCGAGAAAGGCGAACTGATTCAGATTGGCCGACAACGCCTCACCCCTCATATTCAGGGAGCCTCGATGGCCAACTACACGTTCACGGACGACGGAAGGCTGACGATCAACTGGAATCCGGTTGGAAACGAAAAAGGGCAAGCTCTTTTTTAAGTTCAGGTACGGTCAGACTTTTTGCACCGCCTCTGAGCTGGTTCAGGCTTAGTCCGTCATCAATGGCTGTTATGCTGTCCAGAAAGACGTGAAGTTCAGGACTGGTGAGTTGATTAAGTTGGTGCGCCAGGTCTTTTCTGACCTGCTGCATCGCTCTGCTTATCAGTCTCTGGAGTACGGTGTACCTAGGTATAGCAATGCTGTGACTGGTTAGGACTTCAATAGCAGTATCAAAGAGGTAACGCGGCTCCAGCCAGGCATTGCCCACCTGAA
>CAZJEK010000210.1:8278-10112 GCA_964545005.1 uncultured Pirellulaceae bacterium | reverse complement strand
GGCCTTTTTCTTCCGAGTCGACAACCCTGATCCCGCGGCTGCCGTTGAGCGCGGTGACCGTTGCAGTCAGGTTGGAGCTGTTGTAACCCAAGCCCGCCCCTTCGGCCAACGGAGCAAAATAGTGCCATGGAACGGCCTGCGTGAATGGACTGAGCGTTCCCATATCTCCGAATGAAATGTTTTTCTTACCAATGAACGCGTACCAGGGACTGCGCGAGAAATCTCCGAACACGGCATAGGCCTGGCGGACCTGATAACTTCCCTGGTTGGCGGCGGCAAACGAAAATACATCTGAAAACAAGGTTTCAAAATAACCGTGCACGGCTGAATTCAAATGTACCGTGACATTCTGGTTGGCGTGCAACATGCGAAAGTCACTGGCTGAGTTGCCGACGAAATCAGTCGGGAAACGTCCCAGATACGGAAAGCTGTCGTCGGTGTTGGTCGTAGCAAACAATCCGGATGCCCGAAATTGTGCTCCCAACGTGAACGTCGGCGAATTGGGCAGCGTTAGAGCGTGGTCCAGCAACAGGACCTCTTTGTCTCCTTGCCGGTTTTGAAAGTCCAGCATTGGGTAGGTGTAGCAGGTATCAAAATTGACAACGCCCTGAGTCGCAAACAAGGTTTGTCCTGGCGAAGGACAATCGACGACTGGGGCCGATTCAATTTCGGCTACTGGATATGCGGCAACCGGGTCATTTGGGTTGCGAGCGGCCTCGTTTAGCTGAACGACCGACTCCGATTGATAGAACCCAGCCTGGGGACTCTGTTGGCAAGCTTCCACCGAATGAGCCAACGCACTACATAGCGCGAATAGCCCCACCGATACCAGGCAAATTGAACAACGCATGGGAACAACCAATGGTAAAGACTACGGATTACGTAACCTTTATCGGTTTTTCGTTGCCATTGACTTTGAACGTTTTCGGATCTGGTCGCATGAACCATGGCCAGGGCGATCAATAGCGGAACTCGTGCCGCTGCTCATCGGTGGCGTTCCAATATCGGAACCAGCAAATGTAAAACTGGCAAAGAAGACGGGATTGCGAGAGTCTTGGGGATCTAGATAGTGGCTCGGCAGCGGTTTTGATAGCACCGTGATCATTGGGAAGACGCGAATTCTGGCTTTTTGAGAACTGGTTGCGACCTTTTTTAAACTTTTGACCGTAAACCTGTTCAGATTGACCGAACGTGTCATGGCACCTGCGAAGAATAAAGCACAACCCGGACGCAAACGGTTTCAACCCCCGCCAATCAAACTTGGCCGTCCGGTTAAACCAAAAGTTAGTTGCAGGATGTCACTGGGACCGCTTCCACGGAACGCCCAACATACACAAAGGAGTAACGATGTTAGTACTATCACGCAAAAAAGAAGAGACGATTCTGATTGGAGATCAAATCGAACTCAAAATCCTCCGGCTCAAAGGGAACGTTGTCAAAATCGGCATCAATGCCCCGGCCGAATACAAAGTCATGCGGGGTGAGATTGCCCCGTTTGGCTTGAACCAGAAAGCCGAATCGGCTCAGGATCACGCTGCCGAGAGCGATCAACGACCGCTGGCAGGCAAGCTTCGCGACCGTCAAACGTCAACCCAACCGCAGTCTGTTCGTGAGCCAATCATTGAGGACTTGACGATTCCTGACGGCAACTCAATGGCCCACGCCGGATAACCAGCTCCGCTGCTTTTCCTGGGGGAACTTCGCCGCATGATTTCCGACTTCCAGACGCTTCCCCCTTTATTCTGACTTCCCGAAACCTGTCTCACTTTTCGCTTGCCGGACCAATCCTTGGTCCGGCATTTTTCGTTCGCACGTCGGGTTTTTGGTTGTCCGT
>CAZJEK010000210.1:6171-8178 GCA_964545005.1 uncultured Pirellulaceae bacterium | reverse complement strand
GACCAATCCTTGGTCCGGCATTTTTCGTTCGCACGTCGGGTTTTTGGTTGTCCGTCCGGTCCATTGCCAGCCACTCGAACGAATACCCCCGGCTTGCCCGGGTGATCGTTATCTACGTGCTAAATGCCTCACCGAATAGAAACCCGAATGCACCGGGCTTGCCCCGGTGATCGTTACCTGCTGGCCAGGTTGGCGGTATCTTCCATCCGCCGTCGCTGTCACAAAGCCCTAAGCGTAGCCAATTACCAGTCGACCAGTCCTCATTCGCAAAACGATGTTAACTACTGCCGATTCATATTTTTAACGTACGCACTAACAGCTGGACTCGGTAAATCTCCGAAGGTACCAAAGTAAGCAGTTGGTTGCCACAATCGGCGGATCTTTGCTTCAATTGCCAAGTTAGCAAACTTCTTCCAAAGAAATGACTGAGCCGAATTCATCAGTCTCAAAATAATTCCAGCCGGCGTACAACTCGGGTGGGACAACACAGCCAAATGGACGTGGTCGGGTACAAAGGAAACTTTTTGTATCGCAAAGCGACCTTCGTTTTGTTGATTTTTCCAATGTTCAAACAAAGCCGCGCCCGCATCCCTCGTAAAAACACCCCTGCGAAACTCAGTTGCAAGAACGATGTGGTACCGAATCCTGGAAACGGCATGGATGGGGTTCAACCCAGAACTGCCGGTCAGTTGATCGGATTGACCTACGAAAATCGGGGGACGAGCGCGATTCTGGTAGCCGTGATGCTGAGCCTGTCTCTCTAGATAAAGTTCTACAGCCCGTGCAGTTGACTTGCCAATCGATAAAGCTCCATAACCGCGGGAGAGTTGCTTGGTGCGACCAGAAGGATCATTTTGATTGAGCCTTTTGCTCAATCGGCCCTTGATTTTTCCAGCTGCTGCCGCAACCGATTCGCTCGGACGTAGACTTACAAAACAACAGTTGAACTTGGTCCGTTGCCCATTCCAACAAGTTGATTTGAAAGGGCTGCACAAGTTGTTGAAGTTCTTGAGATCCCAGCGTTGAAAGATCGTTGCTAGGTTGGCAACGATACGTCTTGAAGAAAAACAGTATCCGGTAGGCGTAAGCAAACGAAAGCTCGTCAGCTTGATAAGGTCGCAAAAGCATTGGCAACACCAAATGTGAATAGGATTCACGATGGAAAAGAATGTCACCGGCCAAGCATAATGGTAAATATCCCCCGGGCAAGCCGGGGGCGTTATTGAAGAATTGCTTGGATGTCCGTTGTAGCAAGAACGTAATGATCGCCCGGACAAGCCGGGAGTATTCGCGGTTTGCCCCGGTGATCGTTGCCTGCTGGCCAGGTTGGCGGTATCTTCCATCCGCCGTCGCTGTCGCAGGGTTCACAGATCCAGCAAGTGAGCTGCCTGGCACCAAGGTAAATATCCCCGGCCGCCTCAATTCAAATGTTTGCAATCTTGTCGTTGCCTCAAGTAGGATGTCGGGAAAATCCCTTCACACAAAAGAGTCAGCCGATGAAGATCCGTTGTTTGCATTCCATCGTTTTTCTGTTGACGATTTTCTGGCCGCCTGCGGATGCACATTCGCAAGACCGAATCACGGGCAAGAACTTTGCCACCCGCAGTGAAGTGATTGCCAGCAATGGAATGGCCGCGACCAGCCAACCGCTGGCAACCCAGGTCGCGCTGGACATCTTGAAACAAGGCGGCAGTGCGGTGGATGCAGCGATCGCCGCCAATGCCACACTGGGTTTGATGGAACCGACCGGCAATGGGATCGGGGGTGACCTGTTCGCACTGGTCTGGATCAACTCGGAACAAAAATTGTATGGGCTTAACGCTAGTGGTCGATCGCCGCAAAGCCTGTCGCTGGAAGAGCTGAAACAACAAATTGGTGATCGCGATTCGATTCCTTCGCTGGGCCCCTTGCCGGTTTCAGTGCCTGGCTGTGTCGATGGTTGGTTTGAGCTGCACGGCAAGTTCGGCAAGCTCCCGATGAAGCAAGTCTTGCAACCCGCGATCGGCT
>CAZJEK010000210.1:0-6161 GCA_964545005.1 uncultured Pirellulaceae bacterium | reverse complement strand
TTTTCCGGTTTCCGAATTGATTGCCTACTACTGGCAGCGTAGTGCCCCTGTTTTACGACGATACCCGGGATTCGCGGAAACGTTTCTGGTCGATGGCCGAGCCCCTCGGAAGGGGCAAATTTTTCGCAACCCGAATCTGGCGAACACACTGCAGAAAATTGCCGAGGGAGGCCGCGACGTTTTCTATCGCGGCGACATTGCCAAGACGATCGACAGCTTCATGCGCAAGCACGACGGCTATTTGACTTACGACGATCTGGCGGCGCACAAAAGCGAATGGGTGGAACCCGTTTCGGTAGATTACCGCGGCTATCAGCTGTGGGAGCTTCCTCCCAATGGTCAAGGCATTGCAGCCTTGCAGATCCTGGGAATTTTAAAACAGTTTGACGTCGGCGGCATGGGGTTTGGCAGCGCTGACCATATTCACTACTTCACCGAAGCGAAAAAACTGGCTTTCGAGGATCGCGCCAGGTTTTACGCGGACCCTCAATTCGCCGAAGTACCGGTTCAGCGTTTGATCTCGGATGAATACTCGGAACAACGAGCCAAACAGATTCGGGGCCGCCGCGCTGCCAGACGTTTTGCAGCCGGACCGGTCGAAGGCGACACGATCTATCTGACCGTCGCCGACAAAGACCGCAACATGGTTTCCTTGATTCAGAGTAACTATCGCGGGATGGGATCGGGGATGTGCCCCGACGGACTGGGATTCTGTTTGCAGGATCGTGGCGAGTTATTTGACTTGACTCCCGGCAGGCCCAATTCCTATGAACCAGGCAAGCGTCCCTTTCACACGATCATTCCGGCCTTTGTCACCAAGGACGGCAAGCCATTGCTCAGCTTTGGAGTGATGGGGGGCGCCACGCAACCGCAAGGTCACGCTCAAATCATGATCAATGTTGTCGACTTCGGCATGAATTTTCAGGAAGCCGGCGATGCACCGCGGATTTTGCATACCGGATCATCGCAGCCTACCGGCGAGCGGATGACCGATGGCGGCCAGTTAACTCTGGAATCAGGCTTTGATTATGAAGTAATTCGGACCCTGGTCGGGCGGGGTCACCGGGTCGGCTATAACGTCGGATCTTACGGCGGATACCAGGGGATTGGCTACGACGCTGAAAACGACGTCTTTCTGGGGGCATCCGAATCCCGTAAAGACGGACAAGCGGCTGGATACTAAAGCCATTGACAATTTTCGCCGGGTATTCGTTGCGCAGGCGCTGTTCTTTCGGTTTGCCCAATGACGGACTGCAAGTCAACGTTGGCTGCAGCCAAAAAAGTTGAACAACAGGAAGACGTTTTGGAAACTTGGCTGCTACTGACGATTGGATTGTTGCTGGTAGTCGCGTTTTTTTCGGCGTTCTGGGTGCTGCAGTACGTGATCGACAATTCCGCCGTCGTCGACGTCGGCTGGGGATTTGGAGTCGCCTTGCCAGGGCTGTTTTTTTGTTGGCAGACCGAAGGTAATCCCGCTCGAAGAGTTATCGCCGGGTCGCTGTTGCTGATCTGGGCAATCCGACTCGGATGGCACCTGTACCGCCGTTGGAGGTCTCATCCGGAAGACAAGCGCTACGCTTCGCTGAAAAAAGAGTGGGGCGATCAGGCACAGTGGAGAATGTTTCGCTTCTATCAGATGCAAGGACTGGGAGCGTTTCTGTTTGCCCTTCCGCTGTTGTTGGTCGGGACGATTGAGGCTCCGTTGTTCTGGTTGGATTACCTGGCGATCGGGGTCTGGTTCATCGCAATCGGCGGAGAAGCGTTGGCCGATTACCAACTGCAAAGATTCAAAGAGGATCCCAATCACGAAGGCGAAGTTTGTCGTGACGGACTGTGGCGGTACTCGAGGCATCCGAACTACTTTTTCGAATGGCTGCATTGGTGGACGTACGTGTTGCTGGCCTGTTTGCATCCCTGGGGTTGGTTGACACTATTGGCTCCCCTGGCCATGTGGTATTTCCTGACGCGAGTCACCGGCGTGCCCTTGGCGGAAAAACATTCGCTCGAGTCACGCGGCGAAAAATACCGCCGCTACCAACAAACGACCAATGCATTTTTTCCCTGGTTCCCAAAATCAACGGCTGAAGCAGCATGATTACCGAACGATTGATCGACTGGACAGAACGCGGCTGGATTCCTGACGCCCTGGTACGCATGGGGATTCGTCGACTACTGAAAAAACGGTTGGCGGCCGAAGATGCCGGTAGCGACACCGCCAATGAAAGTCGATTACAGGCCTTGATGGAAGAGCTCTCAGCCGGGCCGTTGGCCGAAGTCCCAGAAAAGGCGAACGAACAGCATTACGAAGTCCCGGCAGAATTATTTCGGCTGACGCTGGGCCCGCACCTGAAGTATTCCTGCTGCCACTGGCCCGCCGGTGTGTCCGATCTGGCCGGCGCCGAAAGCGCGGCACTGCAAGTCACCTGCGAAAGGGCTCAACTGGCCAACGGCCAGCGGATTCTGGAACTGGGATGTGGTTGGGGGTCGTTGACACTGTCGATGGCCAAGCGGTATCCGGACGCTCAAATCACAGCGGTCTCCAATTCAGTTTCACAACGCGAGTTCATTCTTGAGCGGGCCGCAGAACGAGGAATCGACAGAAACCTGACCGTTCGAACCTGCGACATCAATGACCTGCAACTGGATGAGTCGTTTGATCGAATCGTATCGGTCGAAATGTTCGAACATGTCCGCAACCATCGCTTGTTGTTCGAGCGAATTGCTTCGTGGCTGGCTGCGGACGGAAAGCTGTTCGCTCATGTTTTTTGCCATCGCAATCTGGCCTACAAGTTTGAAGACCAAGGTAGTGATGACTGGATGAGCCGCTACTTTTTCTCCGGTGGAATCATGCCCAGCTTTGACCTGTTCACCAGATACCATCAAGACCTTCAGCTGCAACAGCAATGGCAATGGAACGGCCGCGACTATCAACGAACCAGCGATGCGTGGCTGGCGAACATGGACTCCAACCGGGACGCGATCATGCAAGTTTTGCGCAAGACCTACGGAGCAACTGACGCGGGTCGCTGGTTCAACCGGTGGCGGATGTTCTATCTCGCCTGTAGTGAACTGTTTGGATTCAACGGCGGGACCGAATGGTTCGTCGGGCACTATTTATTCGAGCCAGTCGTTGTGCGGCAGCAAACACAACCGCTGACGTCTTCGGGCCTTGGCGACCAGTAACGAGCCACCATTCCGTCAAGCCTGGTAACCCCGGGGGCCCCCGGCAATGATTGTGTCGGGCCTCCGGCCATTACCCCGGTTCGTTTCCGTGAGTTCACCATGGAACTCTTCAGGAATACTGATCAACGCGTGCTCGCTCAAACGGGCACGTGATGTCGTTCCTCTTCTGGAGTCCAGTGAAACTGGTAGTTGCCTCGTAACTGCATCCGGGTCAACATCACGATCTGATGGGTATGCCCCACAAAATGATGGCTGGTATGCATGATCGCTTGCATCAACGTCACGTCGAATCCCTGGATCGTTACATGTCGATTCAGTTGATTGCAATTCAAATGATCCCACTCATTTTTCGCATCGGCTACCGTTTGCCGCAATATCTTGAGCAACTCCCGGATTTTGAGCTGAGGTTGAGCCGCAAATTCAGCATCGCGATCACGACGATCCTTGGCCATCGTAAACGGCGTCACTCCCCACTGGCGGAGATTGCCACTTAAGTGAAGAATGAGATTGCCGATGCTGTTGCACGAGCTTTCGGGACGCCACCAGATCTGCGTTTCGCTTAATTGTTGAACACAATGCTCGATTTTGGCCATCGCCTGGTCGAGCATTTCGGAGGAAAGTTCGCAAAACTGCTGGGTCGTCTGAGACATGATGAAATCACTCGCTGGAAGCGGTGAATAAGACGTGTTGGTCATCGGTCGCAAGTGGAAATCCGGAACCGGAATCGTTCGCAGTGGGGCTGAGCCGCCCCTTGCCAGCCGACTATGGTGAATCATCGGTGTTTGGAATACGATGTTTTAATCCAAAGGCCGACTTTGAACATGCCCAAAAGAGAACTTTCAAATGAAAAAAATTGGCAAGCTACTTCCTCAATTGATTGCTTCGTATTGCCTGATATTTTTCGCTGCCGTGCCAGCATTCAGTCAAAACCAATCGTCAGAATTTCAGCCGCTGTTTAATGGCGAAAATCTGGACGGCTGGTATGCGATCAAGACAATGGACCCGCGAGCATTTAATGCTCTGTCCGCAGAGGAACAACAAACACAAATTGCTGCCGCCCGTGAGACAACTGGCGAACACTGGCGAGTCGAAGACGGGGTGATCGTCAACGATGGGCAAGGACCTTACTTGACCACTGAGAAATCTTTCCGCGACTTCGAATTGTTGATTGAATACAAAACCGTTCCCAAAGCTGATAGCGGAATCTACCTGAAAGCAACTCCCCAGGTCCAAATCTGGGACTACACCGATCAAGCCAAATTCAATATTGGCGCTGACAAAGGGTCAGGAGGCTTGTGGAACAATCAGCACCCGCATGGCAAAGACCCCCTCGTGAAAGCCGACAAGCCGTTTGGCCAGTGGAACAAGTTTCGAATCCTGCAGGTCGGTTCTCGAACCAGCGTGTGGTTGAACGACAAGCAGGTGGTGGATCATGCCATCATGGACAACTACTGGGGCAAGAACCAGTTGCCACTGATCGCGGAAGGCCCCATTCAGCTGCAGACTCACGGAGGTGAAATTCGCTGGCGAAATATTCAGATCCGCGAACTTACGACCGCCGAGGCAAATGAAGTCCTGGCGTCCAAGGGCGAGTCTGGCTTCCAACCAGCGTTTGACGGAAAGTCGCTCGCTGGCTGGGCCGGAGCCACCGACAACTATGAAATCGTGGATGGCGCGATCGTTTGCAAGAAAGGCAAGGGCGGCAATCTTTATACCGAACAGGAATATGGTGATTTCGCCGTCCGATTTGAATTCAAGCTACCTCCAGGCGGAAACAATGGGTTAGCGATTCGATTCCCCGGGCAGGGAAACCCGGCCTACGACGGAATGTGCGAATTACAGGTTCTTGATAGCGAGCATCCCAAATACGCCAAGCTCGATGATCGACAGTATCACGGGTCGGCTTACGGCATGGTTGCAGCCCACCGGGGTTACCTGCGTCCAACCGGGCAATGGAATTTCCAGGAAGTGACCGTGAAGGGATCGACCATCAAGGTGGAACTCAATGGCACGATGATTCTCGATTGCGACCTGAGCGAGGTCGACAAATACATGGCCGACTCGGCTCACCCAGGCAAAACCCTGGAACAAGGCCATTTTGGATTTGCTGGTCACAATGACCCGGTCCAATTTCGCAACATCCGCATCAAATCGCTGGACTGATGGCGAAATACTATTTTCGATTGTTGATGCTGTTTGGTGGGGTGATCGCCATGGTGGCGATCATCGGATCCCTCCTGCCGCGGAGTTTCGATTTTCAGACATCCCTGGAAATCGACGCTCCACCGGAACAGATTTTTCCTTACCTGAATTCTCTGCCTCGCTGGCAAGAGTGGTCCCGAAGTTGGAATCCCAACGAAATCGACAATCTGGAAATCAACTATAACGGAACCGAATCGGGGGTCGGGGCGGCTCAAAGCTGGACCGATCCACGGGGTTCCGGCAAGCTGTGGATCACGGTGTCCGAACTCAATGAACGCGTTGAATATGAGATTGACTTCGCCGGTCGCCCCCGGATGTCCAGCCAGCTAACGTTAACCGAAGGCGACGCCGGTTCCACGATCGTCCAATGGCGCAGCACAGGACGTTTACCTTCGGGCCCATTTTATGGCTACTTCGGATCGTTCTTTTCAACCCACATGAGAAACGAGTACGACAATAGTTTGACTCAACTGAAGCAGTTGGTTGAGGTCAATGGCGAGTCGGCCGATGGGAGTCCTGAAGCAAGGTCGGAGGGGGCGAGCTCCGAGTAACGGCCATATCGACAACGCTACTCGCGCTGGCTCGCTCCTCCCGATAGTTTAGAAGTTGCACTATCGCAGTTTTTGCTTGGGAAGGGTAACCCGACGCGTGAGCGAGGGCTACACCGATGCGTGGTTTTCTTCGCTTACTCGGGTTTCCCAAAGTGTGCAACTTTTAAACCTGCTGACTCTACCGGAATGTATGTATTTCGAAATTAGAGGTGAGGTTGCATTGGA
>CAZJEK010000209.1:0-10237 GCA_964545005.1 uncultured Pirellulaceae bacterium | reverse complement strand
CCAGCCTGTGGCGGCGTTGATTCGGGACTTGAAACAACGCGGTCTACTGAATGACACGCTCGTGGTCTGGTGTACTGAATTTGGACGCATGCCGTTTTTTCAGAAGGGCGCCAAGGGTCGTGATCACAATCCAGATGGCTTCACGTGCTGGATGACCGGCGCGGGTGTAAAGCCCGGGGTTAGCCATGGAGAAACGGATGAACTTGGGCAAAAGGCAATCAAGGATGTCCACCCGTTGTACGATTTCAACGCGACCATTCTGCATCTGCTGGGCTTGGACCACGAACGATTGACTTTTCAGCACAATGGATTTCAACGACGTCTGACAAACGTCGAAGGTCATGTCATTCACCCGATCCTGAAAACTACGTGATCCGTTTTCCAGTGGTACCCGCCGATCAGGTCGACCTCACGATCCACCGTAGGGTAGGTCAGCGTTACTTTGCTCGCGGGTTTGCCATCGAACTTGATCACCAAACGCGGCGTAAAAAAGTTATCGAGTGTTCGCTAGCGCTACGTAGAACCGAATCAACAGCAGCCCCAATACAAATATGAGAGTTGTCTTGTTGGCTCGCATACCCACTTGCTCGGCTCTACTAGGGAGTGGCTCTGGGACGACTTCATTCTATGGTTCCTTGATCCTGCTGATGACCGGTGAGTAGTAAGGCAAGTAGTGCTACCGAACAAACAGAGAAAACGGCTCCGGGAAAGAGGTATGCTCCTCCCGGCATTTCTTTGGAATTCAAATAAACGAACAACGCAAAAGACGGTTGCTGTTGCCAGTATCACTCGGGAAAGCGAGCAGCCTGTTAACTTTTGGGGGCTGTTGACCAGAGACTTCGAGGGTTTTGGCCGAAGGCGTCGTCCAAACGCGGGCAGAGCTGGCCCGCCATCTGGGGGTCAGCCGAGCACGTGTGACCCAGGTACTCAATCGACTAAGGAATTTTCCGAAAAATTCTTCAGACGTGTAACCGAACAGGTGTTTGCTGCCACTAGAGCCACAGAAAGGTATTTGGAGGCATTGGCGTGTGAAATATCATTTTGACAATCTGGGCGGGCATCGTCGGGGTCTGTGCTGTTTTTCTGGGCGCGAGAGCCAGTTCGACGGAAGACTGGCCTGGCTGAGCCCAAGTAGACTTTCAGAACTGCATCAATTCTCAGTGGGAATTAGCATTTGAGAACATTGAGTCATGCAAATTGTTTTAAGGCATTTCGCGACATCAAGAGGGTCGGTACTGTACGCGTTCGATGCGTGGCTGAGCCAGTGTGCAATGTCTGCAAGTCAGCCTGACGAACACAACAGTGTTGCCTTGGCTGTCGAAATGGCTCAAATCAATGCCGCTCGAAGAGGAGACGAAGACGCATTTCGACAGTTACTTGAGCATTACCAACCGACAATTTCTAAACAGATGCGTCGCTTTAGTCGCGACCGCGTCGTGGTCGAGAACCTTGTTCATGATGTATTTGTTGAAGCCTTCATGAGCTTGGATAACTTCAAAGGCAGGAGCCCATTCGAGCATTGGCTGCGTAAGCTTGCCGTTCGTGTCGGTTATCGTCACTGGAAAGCTGAAGCTCGTGACAAGCGGCGTTTGGAAAAACTACGTGACGAACATGAACTCGCACCGAAGTTCTCCGGGCCTCCAGCCGATGCCGTTGACGCACGAGAGCAACTGCACATGATGTTCGCCAAATTGGGGCCACGGGATCGCCTCGTGCTGACACTATTGTACTGGGATGGCCATTCGGTCGCTGAAGCCGCCAAACTGGCCGGATGGACTCAAGCAATGGTGAAGGTTCAAGCTCACCGTGCGCGGAAAAAATTAAAGAAACTGCTGGAGGAATCCAAATGAATCATCAAACCCCGGAAGACTGGATTCGTCAGCGCGGTTCGTTGGCCGATTCACTGAGTGATGAACCGGTTGACGTGGGTGATCGCGTTCTCTCATCACTTGCCAGTTACAGTGCCGTAAACATGGTCGTGGATAAAACTCCACTGGTGTTTGGTGGTGGTTTACTGGCGGTTGCAACCTCCATCGTGGTTTTGTTGCTGCCGAGTCTGACCACAATGACACAACCCTGGGTAAGCTTCTGGCTATTGTAGTGAATTCGATGAATCCCAATTCTGAGGCAACTCGACCCAAGCCAAAGCCGATGCGAAAAGCGCTTCCGGTCTGGTTGCAGATTACCGTTCTGCTCGCCGTTTTTGCTTCCGGAATTGGTGTGGGAGCAGTGTCAGCGTCACGTTATGTGCTCGCGCGAATGCAGCACTACCGGGCACACCCGGAAGCCCTCCCTTCCGAAATCACCGATACTCTCGCCAGCCGACTGGCATTGAATGACGAACAATCCGAGAAGGTGCTGGTGATCATCACGCACAGGCATGGACGGATCGAGGCTGCCAGACAGGCTTCAGCTCCAGAAATCCATTCGGAATTCGATCTCATGGAGCAGGAGGTTGCCGATGTGTTAGATGAACATCAAAGACGACGGTGGCACGAGACCGCCCAATGGGTTCGCGAATCATTTCTGCCATTGAACCCCGGTAAAGACGAACCCAACGAAAACTGAGTAGCCATTGCCGCATCTCGGTCGAAAAGGCGGGAAACAAAATATTTCTGCATTTCTGATGTAACCAAATCATTGTGTGAACTCACTAAGGGCTTGAAGCGTTGATGTTTTCAGGCCTGAAGTTGACGCGAATCAAAATCGTCTTTTCATCCAATGGAGAAACAGAAATGAAACAGATTGCATGTTCACTCGCACTTGTCTTGCTGACAGCGGCGACTACGACGCTAGCACAGGAAAATGACACGGAACGCCCCTTCGGCCCTCCACCTGAAGTGATTGCGGCCTGGGAGAATGGTGAAGGTCATCTTCTTCCCGGCCCGCCCGCTTGGGTCATCGAAATGCGACATGGCAAAGCGCCGGAAGCGGGCGGTATCCCTCCTTGGGTCGCCGCTCGCCATGCACGAGCAGCAGAACTTGGACTTCCGGGACCGCCATCGGAAGTGATCGAGGCATGGCGAAACGGAGAGGGTGAATCACTCCCCGGCCCACCCGATTTCGTTCTTGATATTCTTGAAATGTTCGGGCGTGGTCGCTGATTCGACGGCGGTTAGAAACCATCCACTGACCTCTTTGAAAGATCGAAGCAAGACTGGTAACGCCGGATGCTACCAGTCTTGCATTCGTCTCTCTGACTCCGCCATTCACCGACTGTCTGAGCATATTGAGTCTCCACATGAAGCTGAGCCCAGGATTCAAATGGCCAATCCGCGTCGAAGCCTTTCGGCGTAAATGGAAAAACGGCCTTAGTTGGCGGAAAGCTGATGGTCAGTCTGCAAGGAGCTTTTGGATCAACCCAGCATCGCTTCAACGGCACTGTTGAATTGGACCGAGTATCTGATCCAGAGTTGTCAGGCTTTGCTTCGGCTGCCATGCCTTTTCGATGTGTGTTGTCGAAAAGCAAAGCTGTAAAGCCCTTTCTCGACGCGCAAAGCAGACTGGATAAGCAGCGGCTAGCTGAAGCTACGGAGTCATCTCGCAAATACGTTGAGACGCAGAATAAACGGTCCGAGTGAATCGCTCTGCATGGTATTCTAGAACGTCTTCAATCCTGGCGTTTCGTCCAATACAACAACGCCTTCATCTCAACAGAGAAACTAAATGAAACTCACTCATTTTGCCTTGATTGCCCTGACGCTTTTGATCGGAGTCCTGCATTCGAGCAACAAGCTCGACGCTCAAGAAACGCCAGCAAGCAACGCCGGTCATTCCTCAACTCAAGAGGGTGTAACGGTACAGATTGAAAAGGTGACGGTCGACCGGATCTTAAACACTTCCGCATGGTTGAAGGCCAAGGAGGAAGAATCAAAACGAGGAAAAGAGGTCGTTGAAAGTCTGCGACAACATCTCCCCGCCAGGCTGGTCGCTTTTTCACTGTCGGTCGTGGGAGAAACGAAAGGGCTTGGCCCGACCAGGATGGATTTCGTCGATGGTAAGCAAACACTCTCTTCTACCGATAAGTTTTTCAGTTCGACGAAGTGGAAAACTCATCTTCGAGATCTAAAGATTGATCCCAATGCCAAAGGAATTGAAACCCGAATCCTGTTGGATGGAAAAACAAAACTGTCAGCCATTTTTCCCGCCAGGCTCGAAGTGCAAGTCACAAAAAGTGACGGGAAGGAATTGACTTTTGTATTTGAAAACATTGAATTCTAGGTTTGCTACCTCACCGGTGCGGAAGCTTTGGAAATCACCGTAAAGAATTGCCTCGACCTTGGTGTAGGAAGAGAAAGACTGGCTTTCCGGATAATCCTTTGGCGTTCTTGACCTGAAAAGCCGCGTGCGATGAAACATCGATCTGGTCGATCACAAAGGACTCAACAAGAAACTGGTCGGGCGCGTTTTGCCTGCACTCGACACGGTTGGTCGCTGATCGCGCCGAGATTTAGGAATTTACATTTCGTGTACAGGGCGCATTGCTGAACGAAAAAACCCTTGGAAACATTACTGTTTCCAAGGGTTTTAGGCTCCCCGAGTCGTACTCTATGCGAACACGGGCTCGTTGAGCTGGGAGCCTTTCGTATCAACAGCTTACGTCGATCTCCCAAAGTCGTATTTTACCCGTGGAAGCCGATTTCGGCCATTCCTAGGCCTCAAAGGAGGGTGAGAAAACCGAAGCCTGACCGGATGAAGCTGGCCCGCGAATACCAAGCAATCTTGGATTCAGGTGTCGTCCAAACGCGGGCAGAGCTGGCCCGCCATCTGGGGGTCAGCCGAGCACGTGTGACTCAGGTGCTACGTCGACTGGAAACACCAGATGTTACATGACTCGCATCGAGCGAATGTCTGTCCAATGTCGTTGGGGGGCATCTACAGGGATTGGTCTGCGAGCGATTTTTGGAAAAAAGTCGGTCATAATCTGAAGGTGGTGGATAAGTAATGAAGGAGCCCTTTTAGAGAGATACAAAAATGGACGAAGCGACACGACAGGCAACGCGATTGTGGACGAAGACGCAGCCCGTCGTCTCTGCATTCGTTGCTTCCGTTGTGCGCGACTTCCAGGACCGCGATGACGTGTTGCAGGAGATCGCGGTCGCTGCACTGGATTCATTCGAGAAATACGATCCCGAACGACCGTTTGTGGCCTGGGTCATGGGAATTGCACGGAATCAGGTCGGGCTTTATCTCCGCCAGCGCAGACGCGATCGACTGATTTTTGATGAGGAAACAATGCGCTGCCTGGCGCTGGCATTTTCAGAGTTGCCGGAGTCCGAGACCCGCAAGCTGGATGCTCTCTCTCACTGTCTCAAAGCTCTGGAAGGGCGTGCCAGTCAGCTTTTCCAGCTGAGATATCGCGAGGATCTGAAGCCTGCTGCCATCGCCGAACGGATTGGGATGAGTGCCAACAGTGTGGCCAAAGCCTTGCAGCGTGTCCGTGATCAACTGCGTCAATGTGTCGAACGAACTGACACGACAGAGGGAGCAGTTTCATGACCGATCGCATCGACGACCTTATTCACGGCTATCTTGACGAGACATTGACGGCCAGTGAGCACGATGAACTGGCAACTCAGATCAAATCCGATCCTCAGGTTGCCCGTCGCCTGGCGGAAGTCGCCTGCCTGCACGACCGATTGAGGAATCTGGTTTCCCTGGATCAAGACGAGCAGTTACCAGCTGCGCAAATGCCTGCCATCAATTCAGCATCTCCGGCGAGACGCTCCGTTTTGAGCTTGGTGACCGCTGCCTGCCTCTTGCTGTTTGTTGGGGTGATCTTCTGGAAAGTCGGCAGCACACCGGCGATTGCAGCGGCAGCAGAGTTGCAGCGGATCATCGAGGCCAATGCCACGTTGGAATCACGGACTTACCGCATCAGCAGTCTGGACTCATCAGAGGACGAAGACCTTTCCGTTCGTGGTGGCCAGAAGCCGCCGCTGGATGGTGCGTTGCTGCATGTTCGCGGTTCCGAGGAATATGTGTTGGAACGCTTCTTTTCCGATGGAACTCGGTTCATCACTGGCAGTGATGGACGAACGGCCTGGGCCATCCCTCCACGAGGACGCGTCCGGGTGAGCCAAGATCCCGAGAGATTTCGCGGGGCCGTTCCCGGTCAGCAGCATTCCATTCCATTCATCGATATGAGTGCAAGCCTAGAGCAGTTGGCGGACGCCTATGAGCTGCGTGTCGATCAGACGATTGCAGAGGACGGGACTCGACAGCTCGACGCCGTACGTCGCGCGGACGCCAGTGGCGGACCGAAGGAAGTCACGATCTGGTACGACGCTGAGAGTGGTGTCATTCAGCGAATGCAACTGAGTCGCTTGCCCCGCAATCAAGGTGGCCCGCGTAGTGTCGTTCTGGAGTTGGTCGAACAACGAGAATTGAATGACGAGTTTTTTCAGCACTCCTCGCATCACAGTCCTGATCGAGAAGTCATTGAGGATGAGAGATGAGAACGATTCTGGTTTTATTGATGGTGCTCAGCGGAAGCATGACGACCTGTGGTGCGGATTCGTCGGCTCGCCCCAACATCATTCTGATGCTTTCAGATGATCAGGGTTGGGCAGGGTTGTCGACGGCCATGCACCCCGACCTTGCATGGTCCCGCAGTTCTGTCATTGAAACGCCCAATCTGGCACGCCTGGCGAGTCAGGGCATGCGATTCTCGGCGGCCTACGCACCAGCCTCAGTTTGCGCTCCGACACGCATCAGCCTGCAAACAGGACGTAGTCCCGCTGCCCTGCACTGGACGAAGGCCGCTGGACGAGAAGCTGGGCATCGCATGCTGGAGCCTCAAAACATTCGGGAGATTGATTCCAAATCGGTCACGATTGCTGAACTCCTGCGCGAAGCAGGATATGCCACCGCTCACTTCGGCAAGTGGCATATCAACGGCGGTGGGCCGGAAGCGAATGGCTATGACGTGAGCGATGGCAACATCGGGAACGAGTACGCTCATCAATACGCCGATCCCAATCCGGCTGACATCTTCGGTATGGCGGATCGAGCAGCGGCATTCATGAGACGCTGCCAACAGGAGCAAAAGCCGTTCTTCCTGCAAATGTCGTGGCACGCGTTGCATGCACCACAAAATGCGATGAAGGAGACCCTGGCAAAGTACGCAGCCCGTTTGAATGGTTCCGTTGAGGACAAGCGAGTCGGTACAGCCGCGCTGGCCGAGAACCTCGATACGGCCGTGGGCCGCGTTCTGGACAGTCTCGATGAATTGAAGCTCTCGGATCACACGTTCGTCATCTACATGTCGGATAACGGATCAGGTGGTGGTGGCGGACAGGGAGTGAAAGGCAATAAGGGTGGTCAGCAGCAACGGCTCGCTGGCGGCAAAGGGAGCGTCTGGGAAGGTGGCATCCGTTGCCCGTTTATGATCCGAGGCCCCGGCATTCCGGCCAACTCCTGGTGCCACACACGGATTGTCGGCTACGACCTTTACCCGACGTTCTGCGAGTGGGCCGGTGTGCCCACCAAGAAACTGCCAGCGAATCTTGAAGGTGGCAGCATCACGGGATTGCTCAAAGAAGGACGAGGGGACGTCGCCCGTCCGAGGCCGGAACTCGTGTTCCACTTCCCACATTATCAGAGCGGCGATGGCCCGCATTCAGCCCTCATTCTGGATAACTACAAGCTGCTCAAGTTCTATGAAGACAATCGGCTGGCATTGTTCGACATTGAAGCTGATATCACCGAGCAAAACGATCTCGCACGGCAAATGCCGCAGAAGGTCCGAGAACTCGATGATCTGCTCTCGACGTATCTGCGTGATGTTGATGCGCAGATGGCTGTGCCCAACCCGGACTACGACCCTGCCCAGCAACCCGACAAGCGGGACCGAGGACGCGGTGAGGCCAAGAAGCCGGGCAAACCGAACCGTTCAGCCAAGCCAGGAAAGAAACAATGATCTATTCCCGATTGATTTCCCAATGCCTTCTGATCGCGATCCTTGGCGTCGCCCCATCAGCGAAGGCACAACCCCCGAGAAAGCCTCGCATCGACGACACCATCAAGGCCAATGTCTATGCCGACAACTCGTTTCGGCTGTACATCAACGGTGAACTTGTGGCTGTCGATTCAATCGCGTTTGTGCCCCACAACGTCGTCTCGGTCGATGTACTGCCCGCGTATCCGATGACGATCGCCGTGATGGCGATTGACAATGCTGATCCGAAGACCGGTATGGAATACGCCAACACGAACATCGGTGATGGTGGGTTCATTTTGAAGTTCGGCGATGGCACGGTCACCGATTCCACCTGGAAGGCAATGAAAGTCTCCTGGGGACCGGTGAACGGCGATACCACAAATCCGCGAGTGGAAAGTATCGCGGTTCCCAAGAACTGGTTCACTGAAGACTTTGACGACAGTGGATGGTCCCCGGCGACTGAATACACCGAGCAGCAGATTGGCCCCAAGGAACCGTTCTTCGAGCATGATTTCAAGGGCGCGAAGTTCATCTGGTCGGGAGATGTGAAGCTCGACAACGTCGTGCTGTTTCGCAAGGTCGTGAACGGACCGCCGGATGGGAAAGACCGTCCCGACTTTCGCGGGCTCACCGACGTTGTTCCCTCATCGCCCGGAAAACAGGGGCGAGGCCAACGATCTGAACGTGGACGTGAAGGACGCCGGGCAGGAGATAAACCATGAGAATTTGCCTTCAACTACTGACACTCGCTTTGTGTGGCACTGTTGCTTCGATCGCTGTCGCCCATGAAGGAGGCCACGGTCACAGCAGCGGTTCAGCTTCCGTCAGAACCTGGACACTGACCACATCGGGAGCCCACTTTCATGGCTCGTTCGTGACGGCGAATGACACGCAGGCGACATTTGAACGCGAAGATGGAAGGGTGATTTCCGTCGATAGAGCTGAACTGATTCCGCAGGATCGGGACTGGATTGTCGAACGTCTGGCAGAGATCCAGCGAGTGAACGAGCTTCGCAACGTGCAACTTGTTGCTCAACGTGGCCCAGCGAAGCCTGGAGACAGCAGAACAAAAGAAGGAAAACCTGCTCCTGACGCGAAGTCGGCTCCCGAGATTCACCAGCACTTTCTTCCTTTCAAACAGTCACTGGGGCTCCGTTGGGATGATCGCTTTTACTATGTCGAATCGAATGGGATGCCGGATCATCCGATGATGACCGGCATCACGGCCTGGCAGCAACAGGTTCCCCTCCCTCAAAACTATTCCGGCAACAACGCCTGGCAGATTCCGTTGTTTCCTGTTCGGGCCGCGAGTCCGATGTCGGCTAAGACAAACTTCTTTCGCGGAGCAATCGCTCTAGCCGTAAATGGCGTTCCGATCTTCAATCCGATCAAGAACGATGGCAAGACCGACACGTTTATTGCGGGTGAACTCGACCAGTGGGGCGGGCATTGCGGTCGCGCGGATGACTATCACTACCACTTGCCGCCCGTGCATCTCGAAAAGACGGTGGGTGAACACAAGCCGATTGCCTATGCCCTGGATGGCTATCCGATCTACGGATACCAGGAACAGACCGATCCCGATTACGCGCCGCTCGACTGGCTCAATGGACACACCGACAACGACGGGAATTACCACTATCACTCCACCAAGACCTACCCGTACCTGAATGGCGGCTTTTATGGTGTCGTCACCGAGCGCGACGGTCAGGTCGATCCCCAGCCGCGAGCAAAGCCGGTGCGACCATCTCTCCCACCGCTGCGAGGCGCGAAGATCACTGGATTCGATCGCAGCGACGACGACAAGAAGTTCCGGATTGAACTTGATGTCAGCGGTAAAGAGCAATCGGTCGAATATGCTCTGACGGGAGACTCAGTTCAGTTCACTTTCGATGATGGTCGATCAAAGCCTCGAACTGAAACCTACCGACTCTCAAATCAGGGCAACCCGCCTGCTCCTGGAGGTCAACAGCGTCGGGGAGGCAAAGCTGGTAAGCAGCCGCAGCCCAGAGGCGACACTAACCGTCAGCAATCCGAGACGCCGCAACCACGACGTCCGTGGATTGAAGTTCACGCTTCCGAGATGGATGCGAATCAGGATGGCATGCTCACCCGCGATGAAGTTCAGGCGGAAGCCCGCAAAGCATTCTCGGCCTACGATGCAGACGACAAAGGCGCACTCCTGCTGAGTGACCTTGCAGCGGCACGTCCTGTTCGCTCCGCTATGGGAGGCTTTATCCGCGAGCATGCGAAGGAACTGGACAGGGACGACGATGGAAAGCTGACCGAGCAGGA
>CAZJEK010000208.1:1780-10320 GCA_964545005.1 uncultured Pirellulaceae bacterium | reverse complement strand
GAACTAATTCCATGGCATCAAAAATTTGAGGTGGGGCAAGGTCGCATTCAAGTTTATTTGCCCGATCTGACAGGGTCGCAGTTCCCGTCGTGAGTCAAACAGGAACCTGCCACCAAGGGGTGGACGTATCGATTGTGCCGATGACTCGGAAGAAACGCACCACGTGTTGGGGTGAGGGAAACGCACGGGGCGTCGTGATGCGTTTCTTCTGAGTCACCAAAAGCAGCAAGCGAACGAGCCCAACAATGATAAAACCCCAACAATACCGGAAAGTTTCGCCGAATTAACAGGGTTTTATCAGGGCTCGGCAGTAGTCGATGGACAAGAACAGCAACTCTCCCTTCGGACAGTCGGCCTTTCAGGGCCGGAGAGGGGCTGGCAAATTCCTCCCTTCGCCCAGGCTCGACCCTCCCGCGAACGGGAGGGTGTCTCCACCGGGACCAGCCCCGATGACGATAGGCAAAACCCAAGCAGCTGAATGAACCTCAATCAACAACAAGCCCGTCAAACCAAAAAAGCCCTTTCGAGACGTCTCGAAAGGGCTTTGATATTGGATCTCAGGGCAACAAATTGCCCGAATCCGACTTAGAAGTCGCTGCGATCATTCCCACCACGATCTCCGCCTCGGTCACCACCACGATCTCCGCCTCGGCCACCACGCTGAGGGCCACCCTGTCCGCGGAATCCGCCAGGACCACGATCCTCAAACTTGAAGGTATCGCCCATCAGCTCTTTGTATTGAGCCCGCTGCTCGGAGCTCAGCACAGACAGAATGTCAGCCTCAGCCTGCTGACGAATCTTGGCAATCTTCTCTTCCATGATCTTGCGTACTTCTTCCGCCTTTTTCTTCATCTCCTCCAACTGTTCGTCAGAGATGTTCAACTTTTCAATAATCGAATCAGGGAGCGTACCCGCGGTTGCACCACCCGAACGACGTGCGTCAGCCTGAGCCCGAATCTGTCTCAATCGAGTCCATTGGTGTGGCAACAGAACTTCGCGAGCTTTGTCGTCGAATTCCTTGTTCATCGCCTCCATTTTTTCGCGGATCTGGCTAAACATGGCTTGGCGATCACCACCACCGTTGCCACGAATGTCGCGGAAAATAGCGCCCATCTCTTCACGCATCTCTGTCTGCAAGTCCTCGATGTCCTTCAGCTGATCTTCGACAAGATCCAGCTCTTTTTGGACGCCTTCGGAACCCAACAGGCCAAGATTCGATCCGCCGCCCATAAACCCACCTCGGCGACCGCCAGGCTGGGCCATCGCGTCGTTTACGCAGATCAAGCAAGCCAGAGCAGCAAATCCTGCCACGGCAACCAGTTTTGAAACACCATGAAAGCTCATTTCGATTTCTCCTGTCAGAGCGATTTCTTTTAAAGGGGAGACTCTGTTGTCTTTGGTCAACTCAGTATGTAACCAAACAAAATCCCCAGAGTTCTGACCGTCCCAACAAAAAAATCAAATAAAAAACAAATTATCTGCTAAATCGCTAATATTTTATCGTTCTCGCGATGGCGATTTAAAAGGTATAAAAATGTTGGGGGCAGGCTGACCTGGTACCTGTTAGGCGGCAGATCCAAGTTTTCGCCTGCCCCCGATTTTTGTGGGAGAATGAACCCACGACTCGAATCGGTACTAACAGGATTTCCGCTAGCACCAATTCGGTGTGGCCCATGAGATGGGAGAATGCTGCTGGGCAGCTCAAGGAGGGCGAGCGTTCATTTACCTTGTTGAGACGACGGTAAACGTTGAGGTGGGATTGAGATAACGCTCGTAGTCGACTCATGAGCATTGTGCATGCCCGTTTTGCGAATCACTCCACAATTTGCCGTATTTTCCACAACGAAGCAAGAAATTGACGCAATCCATCAGTCCAACGCCGGTTTTTTTCCAAACCCGCCTGCCGAAACTGAACGCAGCCAGCTCAACCTGAGACAGTTTTCTCATCCTGAGACAGCTCGACTTCGGAAACCTTGATGATCGACCCCGAGACTTCGATCACCTGCACCCGGCTGCCGACTTCGATGAACGAGCCATCACTGACGACATCGTAGACTCGGCCTTCAATTCGAGCTCGACCCGCCGGCCTGAGCATCGAATCAGCCACCCCCTCGACTCCGACCTGCAGCACTTGAGCCAAGGGAGCTGCATCTTTGGCTTCATCATCGCCTGCCCGTCGGTCAGGTTCGGCACTCAGGATCAGTTGATTAAATAGCGGTAAATGCCCGACATATTTGGTAATCGTCAAGGCAGCGACCAGGAAAACGGCGCCCGAGCCCGCGGCAACGCCCAACTGGGTGATCGTTTCATTCCACTGGCGACTGTTCTGGGGAATGACAAAATCCTGCCCCGCCAGCACCAGGCTGCTGAACAACAGTAACAGACCGGTGATGCCGGCGACGCCAAACCCCGGAATCACAAAGATTTCGGCAACGATAAAACCGACCCCAGAAACAAACAGCACGATTTCCAGCATTCCGGCGGTGCCACCCAAAATATGGCTCCAAAAAAACAGCACGGCACACAAACCGGCAATCAACCCTCCGATCCCCAGGCCCGGGGCCGACAATTCAAAATACAACGCGGTCAACCCGATTACCACCAATAGAAAAGTCGCCCACCAGGTATTGAGGAAATACACCAACGCGTCAGTCGTGGTCGGCTCCAGCACCGTCAATTCACTGATTTCAAACCCAAACTCGGTGGCCAGTTTTTCAGGCGTCGAAGCAAATCCCTGGGCCAACCCAAGCTCGACAGCCCGTTGTCCACTGACGGTCAGGAATCGCTCCGGACCAGTTTCAGGAACCAGCGACCAGGGTGGATTGGGCTTCATTTGCGCATCGGCACGAACGGAAATGAATTGCAACGAGTCGTCGTCCTCGGCTGCCCGCGAGTAAACCAACACGTCTTTATCGACCATCGCTTCGGCCAACTCGGGGGACCGGCCTTTGGATTCCGCCAAATCGCGCGCATCCCGGGACAAATAGGATTCGACTTTGGGCTCAATCAATCGCCAGGACCATTGCTCAACGTCAAACCCAATCTCTCCCGCGTCACCAAATTTGGCATCCGGGTTTACCTGGACTTCATCGACCCCCAGCGACACCAAAGCAGCTCCGGAAATGGCTTCATTTTCGATAATCGCAACGGTGTACGCTGATTGGCAATTTCGCAGACGGCGAGCCATTTCCAAGCTGATGAACTTCAAACCACCTGGACTGTCGATCTGGATAATCAACAAATCGGCCCCGGCCGCCTCGGCTTGATTCATTCGCCGATTGAAAAACATCTCCAAGCGGGAGTTAATCTCGCCGTCAAACCGGATCAGGTATGGTCGCTGAAACGAATCTGGCCGAGGACGGGTGCGATCAGGAACAGAATCCTGAGCCACCCCGGACACCGGCCAATTGATGGCCAACGCAATGCCCCACAGACAAATCATTGCCCACCGAAAAAGCCAACGAGAATCGGGTATTGCTAGCTTCATGAGGTTTTGCAAGCAGGACTGGTAAGCAAAATCGATGTTTATCGATCCGAGCGAAACCATTCTAATCGATGCACGATTTGAGTACCAACCATGGGCAACTTCAAGGATTGAAGTGATTTCAGCAGGACCGCTGAAGCTGGGCTCATCACATCGTTACCAACACAAACTATCCAGGGAGGGATGGAATGTTGATTTTCTCGTCACAGGCTGCGCTGCGCACTGCCAGCCTGGCAATCCTGATGGTCGCGACGCTGCTCGGTTCGGCAGCGCAAGCATTTCAAGGCCAGCCTCACCTGCTGTTTTTTACCAACGATGGCTGCGCTCCCTGCAAAATGGTCGAACCGCACATCGAATCGCTCAAACGTGCCGGGTATCCGATCACGGTCGTACATGTTAGCCAACGACCGGAACTTGCCGACCGGTTCAAGGTCTATTCGACGCCAACCATTCTGTTATTTGATGGCAACCAGAAACTGCGTGGTCGTCAGGCTGGACTCTTTGATGCCGCGTTGCTCAAACAGTGGTTTGCTGCCGTAGGAATGCCCAACCCGCCAGCTCAGTTGGCTTCCTCGTCACGGAGTACGGAAAGATCCTACGCTCCGGGAGCCGGGGCGATCAAAAATCGCCACTTCAGCGTTGCTCCAGGCGATTCCGCTCCCGACGCTGGATTTTCTTCTGCCACCATGCATCACGGCACGGCACGGCCAGAGACCGAGGCCGAACGCCGAGCCATGAATGCGACGGTCCGACTGAAAGTGGAAGACACTGGCGGTTACTCTTACGCCACCGGAACGATTATTCACGCTCACGGTAACGAAGCCCTGGTGATGACTTGCGGCCACGTGTTTCGAGACTCTCAAGGGAAGGGCGTGATCACGGTCGAGTACGATTTTTACCGCAATCCTCGCCGAGCTCGCGGGCGCTTGATCGACTACGACTCTGACGCGCGCGATGTGGGACTGGTCGCGATTCGCACCGACGAACCACTGGAGCCAGCAATCCTGGCCGTTGCCGGTGCTCCCGTTCCTGCGGGCGCCGATGTGTTCAGCATTGGCTGCGACCACGGTGAAGATCCTACCATCCGTCACACCCGCATCAAACGAACCGCCAAATACGATGGCGAACGAAAATACGATATCTACGGAAAACCTAAAGTCGGTCGATCCGGCGGCGGACTGTTTACCAACGATGGTCGCTTGATCGGAGTCTGCAACGCGGCAGCCGTTGAAGTCGACGAAGGCATCTATTCAGCTTTGGATACCTTGCACTGGCAAGTTGCCAATGTCGGGTTAAGCCATTTGTTCGAAGACCTCGATCGGCCTCAGATGATCACCAGTGGTGGGCAAGCCAATGGCCCCCGCCCGGATCGATGGGCGGATTCGAGATCGGCGGCGGGAAACGAACGCTCAATGCCACCAGCGTCCGCTCTCCGGCAAAACAGCGGGATGAAACGTATCGCTCCCGGGACTGCGGCACCTCAGTCCCCCCCGCAGACCTTCGCGCGAGACACGTCGCGAACCAACCCGAATTCAGGCGGCAACGTCGTCAGCCAACCGGAAGTGTCGATCAAGGTCAACGCCGGAAACGGGCAAGTCCGTGAAATCAAGATTTCCAATCCGACCCCGGAATTGATTCAATACCTGAATCAGCTAAAGTAAGGGACTCAGAATGTTGTTCCCCGTAAACTTGCTCTAGCTCCCACAAGATGCATGGCATTGGAATCGTCGGCTGAATACTCTCCCAGCCACAGCGTGGGCGCCGTGAACAAGACGCTTGGCAGGCTCTGGTTGATAATATCACCAGTGCTGGTTGTCGCGGGAATTGCCTACGGTGCCTTCGCCGCGTACTGGGATCCAATGTTCCTGATGCTGCTGGCCCCCTACGGCATGCTGCTGGGCATTTTCTGGCATCGATCGCTGCTGCCATTTGCCACCACGCTGGTGGCGACGTCGGCCGGTGCGATTTCGTTTCCGATCGCCGAAGCTTTTTGCTGAGGCCACCCTGCCTCCTGGGTCGGTCCGACTCTGATCTTTTTTTGCATCCCCTGGTCGGTGTCGCTGGGGCTGGGCAACCTGCTGAAACTGGGAACCAACCCAGCCACGATTGCCGGACTGGTCATCTCCCTGGCTGGCTTCGGTATCTCTTTCTACTGGCTTGTCAATCAAGGTCTGCACTAAACTGTAGTCTCCAGCAAGCCATCAGGAAATCGACATGCCCTTTCAACTCAACAAAGACCTGGAACAGCGTTTTCATTCAGACGGCTACATCGTGGCCCGCGGACTTTTCGATTCCGCTGAAGCTGCTGCTTTGATGAAAATTGCCAAATCGGATCGAGTCCTCATCAGCGAAGCTTATGCCAAACAGGATGCCTCCGGCGGCGAAAGCAAACTGGCGGTGCGCAACCAATTGGACGATTCACCCTACGCTGCAGTCGTTCGCAGCCGCCGCATTGTTGACACCATGCAGGTTCTACTGGGCGGGGAAGTTTATCACTATCATCACAAGATGATGCTGAAAGAGCCCAAGGTCGGTGGAGCCTGGGAATGGCATCAGGACTATGGCTACTGGTACCACAACGGCTGTCTGTTTCCGGACATGGCCAGCTGCCTGATTGCCATTGATCGCGCCACTCAAGCCAACGGCTGTCTGCAAGTCATTCGCGGATCCCACAAAATGGGCCGGATCGAGCACTCTAAAACCGGCACGCAAACTGGAGCCGATCTGGAACGAGTCGACGCCGCTTTGGCACGGATGGAACTGGTCTATTGTGAGCTGGAACCTGGCGATGCAATCTTCTTTCACGGGAACACCTTGCACCGCAGTGACCAGAATACCAGCGACGATCCACGCTGGTCACTCATTTGTTGTTACAACACACGTCACAATGATCCCTACCTTACCGATGGACGTCATCCCAATTACTCGCCGCTGGAAGTCTGGCCCGACGATCGAGTGAAAGAGTTGATCATCGGCCAAGCAAACGGTTGCTGATTTCTGTCGGTTTATCGGTTGGTGCGGTAGCCCGGTAGCCTTTAGAAGGTGCACTTTTTGGGAAACCGACGCGCAAGCGAGGGAAAAACACGCAATGGTTTAGCCCTCGCTCACGCGTCGGGTTTCCATTTCCGAGCAAAAACTGCGATAGTGCAACTTCTAAACAGTAGCCGCCGGCCGTGCCCTCGCATCGGCGGCAAACGCATTGCCGTTGAACCATGTCATTGTCCTCCACCACAAAGAAACCCTTATGAAAATCTGCATGCTTGGCTCTGGCCTGATTGGCATGTTCTACACCATGGCACTCCAGGGCCAGCGTAGTCGGGATGTCGTTTCCGTCGTTTACTCACGCACCCAGGAGTCCGCCGATCGCTTTGCCAAACAATGGAGCATCCCCTGCGCTACCAGCGACATTGACGCTGCCATTGCCCACCCGGACTCCGAAGTCATCATTGTGGCATTGCCAAATCACCTGCATGAGATGGCCGTGCTGAAAGCCGCTGCGGCAGGCAAACCCGTGCTTTGCACCAAACCACTCGGCCGAACGGCAGACGAAGCCAAAACGATGCTCGAGGCCGTCGAAGCTGCCGGCGTGTTTGCGGGTTACCTGGAAGATCTGGTCTACACGCCGAAGACCTTGAAAGCACTGCAATCGGTTGCCGGCGGATCGATCGGTGACGTGCTCTGGGTCCGGTCCCGGGAAACGCACCCGGGGCCTCACAGCGACTGGTTCTGGAATCCGGAGTATTCTGGAGGCGGAGCGATTATCGACATGGGCTGTCACTGCATCGAGATCGGGCGGAACTTCATCGGCAAGGACATCCGTCCGGTGGAAGTCGTTTGTTGGGGCGACACTCAGGTTCATCCGATCGAAACCGAAGATCACGCCGTCGGCATGGTGCGCTACGAAAACGGCGCGATTGGTCAGTTCGAAGTCAGTTGGGCGTTCCGCGGTGGGATGGACTTGCGCGACGAAGTCGCTGGAACCGAAGGCACGATCTGGCTCAACCATTGGCTACGGACCGGTTTTGAAATGTTCTCGGCCGAAGGCCAACGGGACTATGTCGCCGAAAAAGCTGAAACATCCCAAGGCTGGCTGTTTCCTGTCGGCGACGAACCAGCGGCCCTTGGCTATGTCGACATGTTTACCGACATGCTCGGTGCGTTGGAAGAAAACCGATCGCCACGCGAGACTTTCTACGACGGCTACGTCGTCAACGCGATCGTCGACGCTGCGTATCAGTCGATCAACTCGAAAAAATGGGAGCCTGTTGAGTTACCCATTTGGCGGGGCCGCGAGAATGTGGAAGACGTTTCGGTCAAACGTTCGTTCGATGCCGATCACTATCTGGTGAAGCAAGAGCGGATGCCCGATGGCAGAACCAAAACAATTCTCAAACACAAACAAACCGGCCAAGTCACGCAGCGAGTGGAGTGATTGGTTTGAACTTCACAACAGCCATGACTGTCCAGTCTCCCCAAAACAAGTGTAACGATTGCTTATTGAGTTTCACCCGAAATCGGCTTTATTCTGGGCCGAAGGCCCTATCGTTTGCCTAGCCCAGCCTGTAGGGCTGGGGACAGTTATCAAGAAAACCTGTTAGGGCCGAAGGCCTGGTCATTTGCATCGCCCTGGTTTCGCGGACCGAACTTGCTACGCAAGAACGAGCGGCAACCGAGCTGCACCCCCACCACTTACAAACCGACCTGGCCGCGAACCAGTGACTGTTGCCACTCGACACCCATCATCAGGCAGTTGATCCCTGAACCGATTCCCAGCATCGCGACCTTGTCGCCGGGTTGGACAAAGCCATCCTCACAAGCTTTGGCCATCGTGATTGGCAACGCCGCCGAACCGGTGTTGCCCAGCCAGGGGAACGTTGAGTAATCGATTTCCGGATTGATACCCAGCGATTCCAGCATCAAACGCTGGTGTGCAATTCCGACTTGATGGCAGATGGATCGATCGATCTGGTCAACCGTCCAACCCGTGTTGTTCAAAAACGGTGGCATTGTCGCGACGCCCGTTTGCACGCCTTGTTGCAACAGCGTCTCGGAATCC
>CAZJEK010000208.1:0-1735 GCA_964545005.1 uncultured Pirellulaceae bacterium | reverse complement strand
TTTGCATTAACGGCTGCATCCCGGCACCGGCTTGATCCTGATCACTCTGACACAAATCGTGAAACCTGGTATTGGCCGTGATCGCGGCGCCCAACAGCCGATTCCCGGTTTGACTGATCGAGGCGTGTGTCAACAGGATCGCGCAACTGGCCGAACCAATCGTAAGACTGGCAATCGCGGACTTGATCGATTTGCGAGTCAACGACGTGTCCTGGTTCAACGTGGCGATCGTGTTTTCGACCAGCTGCCGTCCGCCTTCGGAACCGACCACCAGCGCCGCCTTGATTTGCCCCAGCTCAATCATATTGGCAGCCTGGATGGCGCCGCTGAGAATCCCCAAGCAGGCATTGGACACGTCGTAGATCACACATTCTGCTGGCAAGCCCGTATGGTGGTGGACCGAACAAGCGGTTGCGGGTTCCAGAAAATCCCGGCAAACCGAGCCGTGAATCAAACAGCCTACCTGTTGGGGATCGAATTGAGCCGCTTCCAGGGCCAACCGACAAGACCGAACACTCATCTGGCTGGGCCGATGCTGGGCCGGCCAGAATCGTCGCTCCTGGATACCCGTCATCAGCTCCAACCGCCCCGCGGGTAATTTCAGGCGTTGGTACAACGGCTCCAACCGTTGCTCGACCTCGGCACTGGTCCAGATTTCCGCTGGAATCGTATACCCAAAGGACTCGATGCAAACCTGGGAATAGTGCATGTTTCGGCTGAATGAAATGGTGTAAATTCGAGTTAAGCGTTTGCGACCAGCCGCGTTTTTGCTAGCACCGCTAGCAGTGCTATCACAAGTGATTGTGGTTCAAGCCCACCTGCCCTCGACATGCATTTAATTTCTTGCAGTCTCGGACAGCTCCCTAAAATCTGCTGCATGTCGCAGATGATTGCGATTGACACAATTCAAACCGACCGAGCGAAGGATGGGCTTGGCGGCAGTGAGCTGGAGACAAAAGCTCCCCTCATTGCCATATTCAATTGCCCGCCGGACCAGTCGCAACTGACAAAGGACGAGATTGTAGCGAGTTTCCGGGCAGTTCAAAGCCGAACCGCTATTTTAGATTTCTCCTGGTTTCAGTTCGCTGATTGAGTTCCAATCCATCGCTTCAGTTGGATGGATTCCGATCCAATGAGTGGATTTGGTAAGAAATACGAACCAGGATTGTTCGTTGAAGGGCACGGCCCCGATACACCCAGCCTGTTTGTCCTCCTGCCTTGACTGCTTTCCGATCGAACCAGCTTTGGGTTTCGTCGATCATGGTCTGACTTGCGGCCGCCATTTTTCCATTTTACCGCGTCCAGACCACCCCGAATTCACGACGAATTCAGCGAGTCCCAACCTCA
The DNA here is from genome assembly GCA_964545005.1 of uncultured Pirellulaceae bacterium. GTDB lineage: Bacteria > Planctomycetota > Planctomycetia > Pirellulales > Pirellulaceae > Mariniblastus. The sequence goes on along the minus strand of CAZJEK010000208.1, from coordinate 388 downwards.
GGAGAGCAAGATGCAATCAAAGCCACTAATCGGAATCAACGCAGACTTTCGTAGCGCCAACGGAAACCAACCTTCTTTTTCCGTCATCACCTCTGGCTACTACGACAGCATTATCCAAGCCGGTGGGATTCCGGTCATTGTCCCGCCACTGGCCGATGAAGACGATGTTGCCGCGATTCTGGACAAACTGGATGGTTTCGTCATGATTGGTGGCGCTGACCTGGACCCGCGCCGCGACGGATTCATGCTGCACCCGACCGTTCGACCGCTGGACCGTCGCCGCGAAACATTTGATCGCATGCTGATGCGGATGATTGCCGATCGAAAGCTGCCGGTCTTCGGAATCGGAGTCGGCATGCAATTGCTGAACCTGACAATGGGTGGCAAC
>CAZJEK010000207.1:0-10457 GCA_964545005.1 uncultured Pirellulaceae bacterium | reverse complement strand
GAGCGGTCAGATAAATCTTCGGCGCGGCGGCGGAACGGCTGGCAGTTGTTGGCTGCTTCGGTATCCATCTTGAAACGAGATCGAAACTTTCTGTTGCTGGCCACGATCGCATCCATGTTTGGACTGGGGCTAACACTTGGTCCGCATTACCAGCGATTGGCCAGCGATCGCCTGGACCTGACCTTGACAGCGTTGATTCCCTGGGTGATTGCCCAGAACATCGGAGCCGGTTTGTTTAGCATACCGGCCGGTTGGATGGCGGACCGCTTCGGTACGCGTCATGTACTGCAGTATCTGTTGTTGGCGATCTGTGCCACGCCCTTGTTGGCACTGGTGTTGGTCCGGATGGATCATGTCGGTACCGGCTGGTTTTCGATCGTGTTTGGATTGTTGGGCCTGACACCGGTCACGATGAGAATGTTTAATTACTACACCCTGGAAGCGTCGCAGCGCACCGAGCATCCGGCATACTTGAGCACGATGAGTATTGCGATGTCGATTCCCCCGATCTTGTTGGGCAGCCTGACAGGCGCGCTGGTCGATTGGGTCAGTTTCGAGTTTGTCTTTATCGTGGTTACGGCGTTCATGCTGTTTGGCTGGGTGCTAACGTTCTTGCTGGTCGAACCCAGGCACGAATCCTAGCTTGGGTCGTGCCTCGTATCTTGTTGATCATGTCAATCTTGTCCATCCTGTCCTTTTTTGGCCGCGCTCAAGATGGACTGCGTACGCAAGTTTCACTTGGTAGTTTGACAGGATGTTCAGGATCAACAAGATTGACGAGATGCGTTTTTGTGTTGGATCCCTGAGACTACGAAGCGGACGAGTGACAAAACTTTCGCGGAGAATTTGTCGCTATCGAGCGGGGGCAAAGAACGGACCGAGCTACTTATCGACACAACTGTCAAATTTGGGAGGCTGGGATTTCATTTGCCGGTTGTCGTCACGATGCCGATGAACAACTTGTAACGCAGTCAGGCGACCAGCCGATTGCTGTTTTGTATCGGTAGGGAGATTATCATGCTTGGAACAATCCGCAACTGCTTGCTTGCCGGTACGTTCGTCATGGCTGGCCTGATCACTGCGACCGATTCCGCGGATGGGCAAGAGCCCCGCCCGGTGGTGCTGCGTGGCGTCAAGTGCATCATGGACGGCGTCCGATCGTGCAACACTCTGTACTGGCAAGAGTATCAACAGGGGCGAGTCTTTTTTTCGTCTCAGGAAAATGCCGATCGTTTTCAGCAAGCGATTAGCGACCCGGTGTTTGATCCGCCAGCCAGTTTGCTGATGCGCGCCAACCACCAGTTGGCACTCACCGGTCAAGTCAAACAGGTTGCCTGTCCGGTGACTGGTAAGGCGCTGGATTATCGCCACCAATTGCATCTGGCCGGAGTCGCGATCTACTTTTCTGATCCACAATCACGGGATTCGATTGAAACGCTGGAAGGAATGATTCCACGCGTCGAACGCGTGTTTCATCCCAGTGTATTCGGCCAATCGTTTGCTCCTGATCAAGCGGAACAGGATTTGCCCGCGGAACAGTTGATTGATCTGCCGAGACTGAATTTTTCGACGCTCGTGGCCGATCAACATGGAACTCGTTGCCAGCGATAAACCAACCAGATTGAAACACCAGGAGCCAGAGCCATGTCGATTCACGAACAAGAGCACGATCCCATCAAAAACCCGCGTCCCGAAGATTTGCATGCTTACGGCGTGGTTCCGGCGCTGCTGTGGTTTTCAGCTTTGCTGGCAATTGGATTGTTGGTGTATTGGGCACTGTTTTAAACGGCACGAAAAATACCGCTTTTCGTTCTACAAGGGTTTCAGCCACATTCTCCACCGCAGAGACGCAGAGGACACGGAGTTTTCGAAACAGAACTCTCCGTGCACTCTGCGGCTCTGCGGTTTTTTTCTTCACGATCGCGCTGGGAGTCGTATCTCAATTCGGTTGTCCGAAAGCAATTCCAGTCATGTAGCGACTGAAGAACCCAGCCAGCGCTGGGGATCTATGGGCTGTCTTGGCGCAGCGCCGATTTCAATTGCTCGGTAATTTCGATGAATGCTTCCACGGGCTGACCGACCAGACGCTGGTACACGCCACTGACCGCGATACGCTGGCAACCGGCTTGCGCGACGTGGGCTGCGTTTTCCAGGTCGATTCCGCCGATTGCAAACGCGGGAATGCTGAGTTGGCTGCAAACTTGTTCGACTAATTCGGTCCCGACCTGCGAGTCAAACGTTTTGGTTTGTGAAGGGAACACCGGTCCGATTCCGATGTAATCGGCGCCTTGTTCGAGGGCAGCTTCGGCTTGTGCGACTGAATGAGTCGAAACGCCGATCAGCATTCCAGCTCCGGTCAGTTTGCGAACATCGTTAACGCGCATTTCATCCTGTCCCACGTGAACGCCGTCTGCTCCAACGGCCAGTGCAATGTCGGGACGATCGTTGATAATCAATCGTGTTGAGCGTTGACCGATCGTCTGGCGGGCCAGTCGCGCGGCGGCGATCAATTGGCGATCCGAGAGCTGCTTGTCACGCAGCTGGATGAAATCAACTTCCGCAGCACACAACGCTTCGACCGTTGCTGCAAACTGACTGTTGGCTGCGGCAGGTGGCGCGGTATCTTCTTCAGCAAAACAGACGGAATTCCAGTCCAGTCCGGGCAACAGTACATAGATCGAGGGCGTTGGAAACCAGTCCGCGGCAGACAATAGCGTCAGGCAGGTCTTTTCCAGTTCGTAACTCCGAAAACGCAGCTGCTCGACCGACTTGGCCAGTTCTGGTTCGATTCGGCTGATCAGTTCCGTCTTGGTGAATTCTTCGATCGACCTGAGCGATTGTTGAACGCGTTTGAAATTGGCGACGGCAACCGGCAGCAAGCCGGTTGAGTTGAAATCAGGCGATCCAGATTGGTGTACTAACGAAGTGTCGTCTTGGCCGCGCTTGTATTCCTGTTGCGTGCCGATCAGCCGGCCGATGTCGGTTTGGCTGTCGCGAGTGACAATTTGGCGGTCACTCAGAACCCGCGACAACATTTCTGCCAAGTCATGTCGGGCCTGTTTCAATTGGCTGGTCAGCCAGACATCTTCCAGGTGCATTCGGGAGATCTCTTCAATGACGCGCAAACCTTCACAGGCTCGGTTACGGCAAGCATCGAGAATTCGGAAAACAGATGCGTCTTCGGAGGGAGGCATAGCAAGCGATTTAAGTCAGAGTTGTTTCGATACTGCCAGCAAAATTCCTACGGCTTGCCCGCAAATCACGTAAGACCGTATTGAAACACAGCCTCAGCGGGATTCATGTAGAAAAAAACGCAGAGCCGCAGAGTTCAGGTAGATTGATCGTTCGAGAATCTGGTTGCGTCTGCTCGCCTTACCCCAAAAACCCGACGACTGCCAATTTTGAGGCAAAACGTAAAGTAGACTACCTCAAACGATTGAGATTGACGGATATTTGGCATCCGCTGATACTTTGGATTGACCGAAACTCGCAATTGCAGGAAACAGGCTGCTCGGAGCAGCTGGGAACGCGAAATAGGTGAATTTGATAGGGAGATCAGCGAATGCCTGCGCAGTGGGGACCGATATTACTCTGCGGATGGCCGGGTCTGGCTGGACTTTGGTTTCGGGGGCATTTTTCGTCGTTGCTGTTAGCGATCGGTTTTTCGGTTTTGTTAAACGTCGCGCTGATTAGCAGTTTTCTTTGGCCGTGGAGCTTGGGCGAGACCTTTCCCGCCGTTGCCTGGCCCCTGATTTTGCTGGTTTGGTCGGTTTCCGCTGTATTGGCCTATCGCCGGCTACCTGACTATCTGGCAATTCCGGCCAGTGAGAAAGTTGCTGATCAACGGTCGGGCGACACCTTGTTTATTCAGGCACAAAGCGAATACTTAAAGGGCCACTGGGAAGAAGCGAAATCGTTGTTAAAACGACAGTTGAACCAGAATCATCGGGATGTTGAAGCGAGATTGCTGTTGGCAACCTTGTTCCGGCATACCAGACAATTCATTGCTGCCAGCCAGATGTTGCGCGAAATCGAAAAATTCGATGAAGCCTACGAATGGCGATTTGAAATCAGCCGTGAACGTGAACTGTTGAATCAGGTTCAACAACACGAGGGTGAAAACCTGGCACCGGTCGGTGAGCCTGACGGCACGCTGTCCGACAAAGGTGCCATTAACGATTAAAACAAAAAAACAAAAACCCGATCATCGATTTGCCTCCTCGACAAACCGCTGATCCGATTGGGGGATGACCATGTACGAACGCTTTACTGATCGAGCTCGCAAAGTGATGCAGCTGGCTAACCAGGAAGCCCAGCGATTCAATCACGAATACATTGGCACCGAGCACATGTTGCTGGGGCTGGTCAAGGAAGGTACTGGCGTCGCCGCCAATGTGCTGAAAAATCTGGACGTGGATCTACGCAAGATTCGGCTGGAAGTCGAAAAACTGGTCCAGAGCGGTCCCGAAATGATCACGATGGGCAAGCTGCCGCAAACGCCTCGTGCCAAAAAGGTAATCGAGTACTCGATGGAGGAAGCTCGGAACCTGAATCACAACTTCGTCGGTACCGAGCATATTTTGCTGGGGCTGCTGCGAGAGCAGGAAGGCGTCGCCGCTCAGGTTTTAATGAACCTGGGGCTTAAGCTGGAAGAAGTCCGCGACGAGGTTCTTAACCTGCTGGGCAATGGACTGGAAGGCGGAGAAGGGTCCGAACGCGGCGGCCGCGAAAGCGGTGGCGGCGGTGGAGAAGGTTCGGAACGCAAGTCCGGCAAATCAAAAACACCCGCCTTGGATTCATTCGGTCGGGACCTGACCGAACTGGCTCGTCAGGGCAAGCTGGATCCGGTCATCGGACGTGCCGAAGAAATTGAACGCGCGATCCAGGTCCTGTGCCGACGAACCAAAAACAATCCAGTATTGCTGGGTGAAGCCGGTGTCGGAAAAACCGCCATCGTCGAAGGATTTGCTCAACTGGTCGTCGCCGGTGAAGTGCCTGAAATCCTGGCCGACAAAAGGATTGTCGTTCTCGACCTGGCGATGATGGTCGCCGGAACCAAGTACCGCGGGCAATTCGAAGAACGGATCAAGGCCGTGATGAATGAAGTTCGTCGCGCCAAGAACACGATCCTGTTTATCGACGAATTGCATACCCTTGTTGGCGCTGGTGGTGCTGAAGGTGCGATCGATGCCGCTAACGTGCTCAAGCCAGCATTGGCTCGTGGCGAAATTCAATGCATCGGTGCCACAACGCTGGATGAGTATCGCAAGTACATCGAAAAAGATAACGCCCTGGCACGTCGATTCCAGGAAATCATCGTTGACCCGACTTCCAACGACGAAACCATCGAGATCCTGAAAGGATTGCGGAAACGGTACGAAGAACACCACCGTGTTCAGATTACCGATGATGCTGTGGCTGCTGCAGTCGATTTTTCCAGCCGCTATATCACGGGCCGTTGTTTGCCGGATAAAGCCATCGACGTGATCGATGAAGCCGGGGCTCGCGTTCGCTTGCGAACCATGACCAGCCCGCCGGACCTGAAAGAAATCGATGAAGACATCGAACGGCTGAACAAGGAAAAAGAAGACGCTGTTGCCAATCAGGATTTCGAAAAAGCGGCCAGCTTGCGGGATCAAACCGAAAAGCTGCGTAATAAGAAAGACCAGATCAAACGCGAATGGCGAGAAAAATCGCAACAGACTGATGGTGTTGTTGATGAAGAAGTGATCGCCGAAGTGATCTCCAAGATGACCGGCGTGCCACTGACACGACTGTCGACGGAAGACTCGATTCGGTTGATGAAAATGGAAGACGAACTTCACAAGAAAGTCGTCAGCCAGGACGCCGCGGTCAAAGCAATCTCCAAAGCCGTTCGCCGTAGCCGTTCCGGTTTGAAAGATCCGCGTCGTCCGATCGGGTGTTTCATGTTTGCCGGTCCGACTGGGGTCGGTAAAACCTTGCTCGCCAAAACATTGGCTGAGTTCATGTTCGGCGATGAAGAAGCCTTGGTTACAATCGACATGTCCGAGTACATGGAGAAACATAACCTCAGCCGCTTGATCGGTGCCCCTCCCGGATACGTGGGTTATGAAGAAGGCGGTCAGCTGACCGAGAAAATCCGTCGTCGACCTTATGCTGTCGTGCTGCTGGATGAGATTGAGAAAGCTCACCCCGATATCTTTAACACGCTGCTGCAAGTGATGGAAGAAGGTCGTTTGACCGACAGCTTTGGGCGCAACATCGACTTCCGGAATGTGATTTTGATCATGACCACCAATGTGGGGGCTCATGCGATCAAGAACGAGTCACGGTTTGGTTTGCCCGGTGCTGGCGACGATCAATCGTTTGAAGCGATGAAGGAACGCGTCTACGACGAAATCAACAAGGCGTTCCGGCCTGAGTTCCTGAACCGGCTTTCGGAAATGCCGATCATCTTCCGTCACTTGGAAGCGGACGATTTGAAACTGGTCGTCGACTTCGAATTGGCCAAGATCACCGGGCGTTTGAAAGAACGCGGTTACGAATTGACGCTGACTCCCGCCGCCAAGGAATTCCTGATCGCCAAAGGTACCGACCTGGAGTATGGTGCTCGACCGCTGCGACGGGCATTGGAAAACTATGTCGAAGATCCGCTGGCCGAGGAATTGCTCAAAGGCGAATTCCAGGGAAAGAATCGGATTGTCGTCGATGGCATCCGTGGCGAGGAAGGCAAGAAAGTCGAGCGATTGGACTTTAAAGGCGAATGGGTTGAACCGGAAGCCGATGCCAAGGGAGATCAGGGCGACGACAGTGATGCGGTTGGTGTGTCAGCCGGCGACGGAGACGATGACGATTCCAATAGCGAAGATTGAGTGAGTAGTTTGAAGTCGCAAACTGAAATTTGAGATTCCAGATTTGCAATTTCAAATTTGAGATCTGATATTTCAGATTTCAGATTCAGTAACAACAATGCCCCTGCCGGCTGATTCCGGCAGGGGCATTTTTTGTTGGGAGGCAGACGATTTATCGAACCTCGATACCGAATGAAAGCTCCTCGCAATCATAAAGAAAAAACCGCAGAGGCGCAGAGAACGGGGGGCTTGAAGAGGGCCGCGTCCCCAGCGAACTCTGCGCCTCTGCGGTTGGCTTTTTCAGGTTACTCCAACTCTTCAATCTCCAGAACCAGTACTGAGCGGTAAGGTGCCGTGTCGGCGACAGCGATCGCGACGGGATGGTTGGAGGGAATGATTAACGAGGATTCGGGAGAGGTTTCGGAGCCGTAATTGGTTAGTATCATTTTGGCTTGGAGGCGAATTTCAAAGCGTCCTGAGTCGTCGGTCGCCAACCGGATTTCACCACCAGCTTGCAATTCTGCCTCAGTAGATCCCTGTATTTGACTGTTTCCAGTGAACGAGGCAGGCCCATCATTTTGCGGTTTGGGCGACACGGTGGAAGCCAAGCTTGTCAGCGTTCGCAGATCCTGAAATCCATGTCGTTCGATCAGACGTTTCCCCAGTTTTTCCAGCGATTTGGGGAGCGGTCGCGTGCTTGCTTTATCGTCGTCCTCCAAGTCCTTGGTTTCGATTAGCCAGGTAACACGGATTTCGCACGGGCCAGGCTGTTTGTCGCCGGCTTGGTCGGGACGCGGTTGATCAATCAGTTGGAGTTTGGCTTCCACCAGCTTCAGTAACTCTGGAGAACTCGTTGATACAATGATCGAGTTCGATGTCGGGTCGACCGACATCCTGAGATCGTTATCACGGTCAGAGCTTAGTAGCATGCTTACCGTCTTCATTGCCGATTCAGCTGGGACATTTGACAGTGTGAATGCAGAGATTTGAGCTTCGGAAACAGGGGAGGCTTGATCGATGATTTTGAGCAACTCTTCGAGTTGTTCAATTGACTCTTTCCTCCCCCTTGCAATTAGCTGATTTAAACGTACGTCAGCTTGAAACTGCAGGCTGGGTGCGTCTGGGAAAAATGTTTGGATCGAAGTAACAACGGTCTGAACGTCCGTGTGTTTTAGAGGGTAGACCTTCAAGATTCCATCGTCAGAGACGTAGTAGGGATCTTGAGCCCGCGTGATTTGCGTTAAACAAAAGGCCGCCAACAACAGCCCGATCACCGCAGACAATGGGATGGATCGTGACAGGGGGCGGAACGAGGGTTCGTGATGCATGGTTTTCCTTTGCGCTAATTTGAGATTTTTCAATTTGAGATTTTTCAATTTGAGATTTGAGATTTGAGATTTGAGATTCCAAATCACCGCACCTGATAAGCCGTGAGGATCGTAAACTCTTCGTCCTCGGCCGGGTCAGGAACCAGAATTGACTTGCTGTCGCGTTGAAACAGGACCGTGACTGACCGCCGTTTTGGATGTTCCTCAACCCGTTTCGGATTCGACTCCATCGGCTGGGTAAGATCGCTGGCGATTGCCCTATCTGCTTGCTCGACTTCTGTACTCGACGTGGAAGTCTCGGCTGACGATACTTGACGGGCTTGGTCGGACGAATGTTCCACCACTTGCCAAACTGCGATCGCCAGCAAACCGACCACCGACACGGCGGTCACAACCGGCCACCAGCGACGTCGAACAGGTTGCCCCGGTGACATATGGTGTTCGGTGACTGGTTGAACTTTGCTGGCTTCCCACTGCTGTGAGATCGAATCGGGCGCTGTCACCTGGTGCCAGGCCGATTGCAAGTCACCATCCAGTTGCCGATCCAGCAAAACCTGTTGACGGCAGGCAGGGCAGTTCGGCAAGTGATCCTGGAACGCAGCGTGTTGCGCTGCGGTCAGTTCGTCGGCCAGGAATTCATCCAGTTGTTCGCACTCATTCACGATGGTTCACCGTGTCGGGGGTAAGTTGGTTTCGCAGTCGTTTGCGGGCCAGCGACAAACTTGCTTTGACCGCGCCCATTTCAATTTCCAATAATTCAGCAACCTCCTGGTGCGATAACTGCTCAACCGCAATCAAAAACAGCACGTTGCGTTGCCGATCGGGGAGCTGTTGCATCCGCTCGATCAGCAGTGCCGCCGTTTCGTCATGGATCAGTCGACTGTCAATCGAGGGTGTCGGTGCCGTCAGCTGGTGGTCGAGCGGCTCGTGAGACCGGCGCGATTGAACACGCAATCGGTCTCGCCATAAGTTGGCGGTAATTTGAAACAACCAGGATCTAATCTTATTCGGGTTCCGCAACGGCTCACGTTTGCCAACGGCGCGTAACAGGCACTCCTGGGTCAAGTCTTCGGCCACATGAGGATCACGAGACAGACTGAGCGCGAATCGATAAACGCGATCAATCCAGGGCTCCAGATCATCATTCACGTGGGTAATTGCCTAACGGGTGCAGTGCCTGGGACGCGGTTGGATCAAGGGTAAGACGAACAGGTACGGCCAAGGTTAAAAGAAAAATCAGCTTGTTCCCAATTTAATTTCAATCGCATGGTTCGGTCCACCGGCGACACATCCGGTTGTGGTCAAAGTGGCATCGAGTAGGATCAGGGATTCATGTTCGCGGGAATTGAGTGGCAATGGCAATTATCTGGTCCGAAGTTATCGACGGGAATCATTACGAGGTCCGCACCGCCGGTGCCAGCATGCGGCTGTATCGGAACGGCGTGCATCATTCGCAATTTAATCCTCACCGCCCGTTGTCTGGTGGAATCTGGGATTTGCTCACAGTGACGGCTCTGTATCGTCAGCCGGAATCGATCGATCGGGCGCTCATCTTGGGTTTCGGAGCCGGAGCTGCCGGACGACTCCTGATCGACCTGGCTGGTCCAGAACAAATTGTCGGGATCGATCTCGATCCGATTCATTTGTCGGTGGCGGATAGTTTCTTTGAATGCAGCCAAGGGTGTGAATTGCTGGCAGCCGATGCGATCGAATGGGTTCATGCGACCAGCGAGCACAACGATCAATACGATTGGATTCTGGACGACTTGTACGGTGAGGAAGATGGCTTGCCAGTCCGCTGTGGGCCCAAGTCCGCTGACTGGTTTCGGCGGTTGGCCGCGCGGGTCGCCCAGGACGGGATGCTGGTCATCAATCTGGTCGAACCCAGCGACGTCAAGTCGTTGCCGATTCTGACTGATTCCCAGCTCCAGAATCAGTTTCCCCATGTGATCCAATTGTCGATGTCAGCCTATGACAACCGCGTGTTGGCGCTCAGCGGACGGCCGTTTTCGCAAACGTTGTTCGATTCCCGGTTGGAGGCGTTTTGCCAACAGTTTCCCCGCTGTCGCGGCGTCGAAGCGAAATACCGAGTCAAACGGCTGCGTGGAAAGTGAGGGTTCCAAATTTCTCGGGGCCAGCGCCAATCGGCCAGACAAAACCATTTCTTTTCCGCTCAGTACAACCACGAAGCGCACCAACGTGGGTTAGGCCAACGGCCTTAGGACACCGTAGCCTGGGGCAACGCCCTTGTCGTTACCCACATCGCGGGAGTGCTTTTTTCATTCCTTTGGCAATC